>JACOUI010000141.1 GCA_016177915.1 Planctomycetia bacterium | reverse complement strand
GCGTGTGAGGCGGACTCGAACTGTGGGATCGCTGAACTATCCGCGTCCGAAGGCGGCAAGCGCATTCTCACGTTCCAACCGCGGCCCGACTTGGGCGCCGGCGAGCACCCATCGGTTGTGCGCCTGATCTGTACGACGCCGGAAGGGGACGCACTGCCGCCCGTCGAGATTCCAGTGAAGCTCACGATGCTCCCGGAGCTGCGCGCGATGCCGGCCAAGCTGTACCTCGGGCACTGCTCGCCTGGCGGCGAACTCGAGGGCGAGGTCGTTTTGCAGTCCGCGCGGGCACGCGCGTTTTCGGTCGTGCGGATTGACGCGCCGCAAGGAACTGCGTTGAGGGCTGAGCAAGTGCATGATGGGGCGGTGGAACACGCCTTGCGGGTTCACTTCCGGCCGCCAACGGCCGGATTGAACGTGTCAACGATCCAGGTCACGCTAGACGATGCGGATGGAGCGCGCCGGACGGTTCCGATCCCAGTGAGTGCCTATGTAATTGACGTGCGCTAGAGGGCGGCGTCGCGCATCCATTCATGTGGAGGCAATCATGTGCTTTTCCAACCGTCGCGTGCTCATCGCAGGTCTTTTTGGCCTCGGCGTTCTCTTCGTCGGCGATGTCGCGCGTGCCGAGGATACGCTGGACGCGATTCTCGCGAGTTGGGCTAAGTATCGCGACGAAATGCGAAGCGTCAGCTACGAGGCGGACGGGGTGGTCATCGTTCCAAAGGACGCCTTCAAGCGCGACGGGCACGTATTCGCTGAGGATCAGCGTCACCCGTGCTCAGGCCGATGGCTGATCGACTTTTCACAGAACGAATTCCGGATCGAAGTTGATGCGCCTCTCTTTAACATCTCAAACAAGGCGTTCAGTCCGCGGCACGACATCTTCGTCTACGCAAACGGCGAGCTTCGGCGCCATCAGGCCAGCGTGACCGAGCATCGCGGGGATGTTTTCTCAAAGAACCAGCCCGAGTTCCATTTCCACAAGGCCGACTATCCCGTGCTCACGATGACCACGATCCAGCCGTTGCTGGCGCATGGCTACGTGGCCAAAGGCTTCTTCGCCGACCCGGGGGAAAGCCGTCAAGGTATCGGGGCGATCGAGCGCAAAGACGTTGCAGTTCGTGGGAGCGGTCTGGTGGATGGCGACGAATGCCTTGTTCTTCGCGCCGAAGCTGCGGCAGGCTCGGGCGCTTCGTGGTTCGAGGTGTGGGCCGAAACGGGGCCACTGCACCGCGTCCGGCGCGTCCGGGTCGGCGGGGAGCAACACGTTCATGAACAGCTGGATCTGTCCTACGGATTCGACGGCGAGGCTACAGCGGTTCACGGGTGGACGTACGTGCGCAATTCCTCCGACGGCACGCCTAGCAAGATCATTGAAATGACCGTGCGCGCGTTTCGACGGAACCCGCCCATTCGGGCGACCGACTTTTCACTGAATCCAGAAGCCGGCATGGTGGTCCGTAACGAGTCGAGTTCGGAGTTTTACAGTCTTGGACCGAAGGGCGAACACGTTCCACTGAGTAAATCTACGGACATGCGCAGCGGCGCAGGCGTTTGGTACGTTGTCGCAATCCTGATCGCGGTCGCGACGGTCTCTGCGGGTTGCTTTTACCTACTGCGTCGCCGCGCGACTTAGCCACTTGACGGTTTGTGCGGAAGACTACGCCCACTCATGAGGTGTAACATGGCGCGGACTATGGGAGGCAAGCTTGTCATTTCTGCTTGTTTCGTGGCGTTGCTGGCGTACGCCCTGTCTGCCCTGCACGCGGCAACTTGCCCGTACACGAAGTGCTTCTACAAGGCGTGCATCAGGAATGACTCGGGCCAGTGTCGCGTGTTCAACTTGAATTGCGAGTTCAATCCCGGATACTACCCGTCCCACCTCGGATGCTCGGAGCAGAATTGGAACACTCAGAATGCAACTTTGCAGGAAACGGACTTCTGGGATCTCAACTCGCCGAACGACACCTGCACTGCGCAGTGCAGTTGCGAGTCGTACCCCATTGAAGCGAATGGTTGTCAAGTTCCCGCCCGCGATCCGGACGGGCTCAAGTTCTGTCAGCGATGCAGTAACGAATCGCAGCCCGGCGGGCCATAAGGTCGCTGGTGGTCAACCAAGTGTCGAGAGGAGCATGAGTCAATACCACAGAGTCCGCCTCCGCGAGGTTCGGAGTCTGACTGGCGAATTTCGGGTGGGGGACGGTGGTCGTGGGTGATCGGGACCGTGCGCGTGAGTCGCGCGAACCTGCACGAACGGAAAATGCGGGACCATCGAGGGCGAGCGCGATTCGCGTGGCGACCGTGGCGTTTGCTCTGTCTGTGGTTCCCGTCGTGGCGGGCGTAGGGCTGGTGCGGGCTGGTGCCGTGTGGAGGCAATCATGTGCTTTTCTAAGCGTCGCGTGGTCATCGGAGGTCTTTTTGCCTTCGCCGTTCTCGTGGGCGGCGATGTCGCGCGCGCGGCAGGGGATGCACTGGACGCGGTTTTGGCAACCTGGGCCAAGTACCGTGACGAGGCGCGGACGGTCAGTTACGACGCCGACGGACTGACGATCGTTCCGAAGGAAAGCACTAAGTCCGTGGGCCACGTGTTCGCGGAGGACCAGCGCCAATCGTGCTCCGGGCGATGGCTCATCGACTTTCCGCGCAACGAATTCCGGATCGAAACCGAGTCCCAGATTTTCAGCGCCTCAAGAAAAGCCTTCCTTCCCGAGCACGAAATCTTCTCCTACGTCGACGGTGAACTTACGGGTCACAAGCTGAGCGTGACCGAACATCGTGGGGATGTTTTCTCGAAAAAGCAACCCGAGTTCTACCACTATAAGGCCGACTACCCCGTCCTGACGATGACGAAGATCCCTCCGCTGCTGGCTCATGGGTATCTTCCGAAAGCGTTCTTTGTCGATGCCGAGAGCGACCGTCAAGGCATCGGAGCGCTGGCGCGACAGGACGTCGAGCTTCAGAGCGCGGCGCTTATCGACGGTGAGGAGTGTCTTGTCCTGCGCAGCGCCACCGCCCCTGGGTCGGGCGCCTCGTGGTTCGACCTGTGGGTCGAGGCGACCGACCTTCATCGCGTGCGTCGTGCGCGCCTGGGCTCTCGCGACCGCGTCTCGGAACAGACGGATTTGTCCTACGGATTCGACGGCGACACGTCGGCGCTCCGCGGCTGGAAGTACGTGCGCAACGACCAGGAAGGAAAACCGATCAGAATTGTTGAAATGAACGTTCGATCATTCAGGCGAAACGTCGCGATCGAACGCGCTGAGCTCGCGGTTCGACCGGAAACCGGCATGATCGTGCTCGATGAACGGACCCCAGAATACTATGCCGTGGGACCCAAGGGCGAGCACGTTGCACTAACGCCGGGGAGCGACGTTGACCCGAACGCCGGGCACGCGTCGTTGTACGTGTTCGCGGTGGTGTGCGTGCTTGCCGTTACCTCTGTGATCCTGATCGTCTACCTGCGGCGTCGACGCGCGTAGGTGTGTGGAACGTCGCCTGCGCCATGGTCATTACACAAGCGGGGGGATTACCATGAACAAGGCTCTGAGCTTGGTTGTCGTTTGCGTGGGCACGCTTTTGGCCGCCCACCTGGTTTCGGCGCTCCGCGCGGCACCGTGTCCTTACACCAAGTGTTTCTACAAGAGCTGCATCAGGATTTCAGCCACGCAGTGCCGCTTGTTCCGTCAGGAGTGTCAAGAGAATCCCAGCGGCTACATGTCCAACATCGGCTGCTCGACGCAGAATTGGGCAACCCAGATTCCGGACACCTGGGAGGCGTACTATTGGGATATTGACTCGTGCTCTGCGCAGTGCGACTGCGACACGTACCCGATCGAGGCGGGTGGCTGCCAGCAGCCGACTACAGATCCGCTGTACAAGCAGTTTTGCGGAAGGTGCAGCAACAGTTCGATGTGAGGTGTGGGCGGCGCGCATCACCACGGCGGTAGACAATGGCACGAACGCAAGTTGCAGGACCGCCGCGGGCCAGGGCGATTAGTGGCGCAACCGTGGCGTACGCCCTGTCCCTGGTTCCCATCGTGGCGGGGGTAGGGCTGACGGGCGTTTTGACCGCGAACTCAGGCGCGGAGGCGCCGCAGTCTGTATTCGCCCGGCTGTCCAATTTCGATGGGCGAGCTTATTGCGACATTGCCGCGTTCGGGTATGCTCCGCCCGCGCGCTCCGGAGCACTGAGCAATCTGGCGTTCTTCCCGGCGTTTCCAGTCCTTGGTCGCGCCTTGGCGCTTTGTCTCTGGCTGCCTGCCGAAGCAGCCCTCGTGATAGTCGCACATTTGTGTTGCTGGGGCGCGGTGGTGGCGGGCGGAGCGTATGCTCGCGCTCGATGTCCCGACAGTGCGGATGCTCCGTCGTTGACCGCAATGGCCTTGGCATTGCTTCCGACGACTTTCTTCTTTCGAATGGCGTACTCCGAGTCAATGTTCGCGGTGCTGACGGGGACGATCCTGCTGGGCTTTCATCGACGGTGGCCGACGGTCGTTCTGGCGTTGCTGGTAGGATTGGCGACGGCGACGCGATTCGTCGGACTGGCATTGGTGCCGCCGCTGCTCTTGTATTGCTGGCACTCCGGTCGGAGAAGTGAAATCGCGGGCTGCAGCTTGCACAGCGCCGGTGAAGCGCGACGGCGGGTCGCTGCTTGCCTTGCGGGGTTCGTTCTCTATGCGTCGATTGCATGCTGGGGCCTTCTCGCATTTTCGGCATTCCAGTGGATTCGTTTTGGCGACCCGCTGATCTTCGCCAAGGTCCAGTACGATTGGGGCACGCTCGGTGAAGAGCCGGCTCCGTTGATCCGCAGGATCGTCGCCACGGCGACGCTGGAGCCAATTTGGGGGACGTATGTGCCCTCCAATCCCGCCTATTGGGCGCGCTTCGAACCGCATGGCAATCCACTTTTCAGCCTGCAATTCGCGAACCCCATTTACTTCGTCGGCACCGTGCTCCTCATCGTCTTCGGCTGGCGCAAGGGACTGCTCAACCGATACGAGTTGCTGACGGCGGCGGGGCTGCTCTTGATTCCGTACGTCACCAAGAGCTACGACAACGCCATGGCCGGCTTCGGGCGGTTCGCCGCCGTGGTCGTGCCGGCGTACCTCGTCATGGGGTGGCTGTTGGCGCGCATGCCGCCGGTCGTGCGATATTCGCTCCTGGGCGTGGCGGGTTTCTTCCTGGGAATTTACTCGGCGATGTTCGCGGCAGGGTACCGCTTCATTTAGGGTCGAACGAAAGACAGTGTTGTCGTTCGCTCCGCGAAGGAGCGCCCTTTCGCGGAGCGAAAGGCGACCGTTCGGGCGTCGCGGATGGGTTTGTCCACCCGCCCTACCCCACCGCCGCCAGGCGCATCTGGAACTGCCGCCGCACCGCCAGGAAGTCCAGCTCCCGGTTCAAGAAGGCGCTGACGATCGCCGGGTCGAACTGCGTCCCCTCGGCGTCCATGATGATCGCCTTGGCGATCTCGTGGCTGTACTCCGGCTTGTAAATCCGCTTGCTGGTCAAAGCGTCGTAAACGTCGGCCAGCGCCACGATCCGCCCGCACAGCGGAATCTCCTCCCCCGACAGCCCGCGCGGATAGCCCTTCCCGTCGAACCGCTCGTGGTGCGTGAGCGCGATGTCGCGGGCCATGAGCAGGTACTCGGCCTCGGGGTGGGCCATGGCCGCCGCATTCAGCGTGTTGCCCCCGATGACCGTGTGCTGCTTCATGATCTCGAACTCCTCGCGGGTGAGGCGTCCGGGCTTGAGCAGCACGCGGTCGGGGATGCCCACCTTGCCGATGTCGTGCAGCGGGCTGGTGAGGTAAATCAGCTCGACGTACTGGCCGTCGACGACGTCCTGGTACTCTTCGCACTTGGAGATTTCCTCGGCCAGGATGCGGCAGTATTCGCGCATCCGCTCGAGGTGCACGCCGGTCTCGATGTCGCGCGACTCGGCCAGCTTGGCCAGCGCAAAGATCGTCAGGTCGCGGGCCTCCAGCGACAGGACCCGCTCGCCGACGCGCAGCCGGCGCCCCAGCTCGTCGGGCTGGAAGGGCTTGGTCAGGTAATCGTCGGCGCCGGCGTCCAGCCCGCACACGACGTTCCCCACCCCTCCGTGCCCCGTGAGGATGATGACGTAGATGTATCCGCTCCAGCGCCGCTGGCGGACCTGGCGGCAGAGCTCCAGTCCGCTCATCTCGGGCATTTCCCAGTCGCAGACGACCAGGCGGTAGAGTCCCGAGCGGATCAGGTCGAACGCCTCCTTGCCGTCGGCGGCGACGGTCACCTCATAGCCGAAGCGGCCGAGAGAATTCTCGAGCATTTCGCCCGTGATGCCGTCGTCGTCGACCACCAGCACTCGCATGGCATTCCTCAGACCCGCGGACGGACTCCTGCGACGGCACTAGCCGGCGGTCGGCGGCGACGACGACGCCGAGACCAAGGACGCGACCAGCGACGACGTGTCGCGCAGCCGCAGACGCTCGTTGCGCAGCTCGTCGATAAGGCGCGTGACGTCGGCCAGGGCCTGCGCCGCAGCGCGCTCCTCGATTCCGGCGGCCCGTTCGCGCAGCCCGTGGGCGGCCACGTTGGCCGCCGCCCCTTTGATCCGGTGCGCGACGCGCGCGATGCCCGGGGCGTCCTCGGCCCGCACGGCCTTTTCCAGCTCCAGCAGGTCCTCGTCCAGCCGGGCGCGGAACTTCGCCAGCACGCGCTCGGCGAACTCGACGTTTCCCATGCAGCGGGCGACGAGTTCCTGCATATCGACGGGATCGGCCATGGCAAACGGCTCCTCTGGGACGTTCGGCTGCGGACGTGCGCGCAGCGGCCACGTCGACCGGTGCGGCAGCGACCGCGGGGCGCACAGCCGTCCGTCGCCGCCTGAGAAAAACGGCAAGGGACCGCTCAGGCGTCGCGCGCGGCGCAGTCCGTAATGTCCCACTAGGACTCTAGGTTAGGCGCACAAGGCAGTCAAAAATCGACGGGCGCCGATGCGTCCCTTCAACGCCAAGCCGCTCGTGCGGTTCGACGACCTGCTGGGTACGGCCGTACATTCGTTACCACGCGCACAGCCATACGCCCGTGCGCTGCGGCGCCGTTCTGCGTGGAAGTGCAATTTGTCCCGAAAACATTTGCTCACCGGTGAACAAGTCCTCATCTTATGAACCGGCGAGAGTTCTTTCGATTCGCCCGCGCGCGTATGGAGCCATCGCACCATGTTTGGCAATCGCCCGAACGAGAATCACTCGCTCACAGGCCGCCCGCCGCTGCTTTGCGCGATTGCGGCCGCCGTCGTCTTGTCTGCCGCTGCGCTGGCCTGCGGCGAAGACAAGCCCGCGGCGTCGAACGCCAAACGCCGCACCGAGGTCTCTATTTCAGGCGAGCAGTTCCACATCAACGGCAAACCCACCTACCCGCGCCGCACCTGGAAGGACCGCCGCATCGAAGGGCTGCTCTTCAACAGCCGCATGGTGCAGGGCATCTTCGACGACCTCAATCCCGACACCGTCGCCCGCTGGGCCTATCCCGACACCGGGCGCTGGGAAGCCGACCGCAACACGCGCGAGTTCCTGGCCGCCATGCCCAAGTGGCGCGAGCACGGTCTCCTGGCTTTCACCATCAACCTGCAAGGCGGCAGCCCCACCGGCTACGCCAACGACCAGCCCTGGCAC
This sequence comes from Planctomycetia bacterium, assembly GCA_016177915.1. Taxonomy (GTDB): domain Bacteria; phylum Planctomycetota; class Planctomycetia; order Pirellulales; family S012-138; genus JACOUI01. Next base: position 15,485 of record JACOUI010000141.1, on the reverse strand, counting down.
AACTCGGCCATCACGCCCGAGGGCAATCTGCGGCCCGAGTACATGCAGCGCCTCGAATTGATCCTCGACCGGGCCGACGAGCTGGGCATGGTGGTGATCCTGGGCGTCTTCTACTTTGGCCAGGACCAGCGGCTGAAGGACGAGGCGGCTGTGCTGCGCGCCTTGGACGGCGCGGTCGATTGGGTCCTGGAGCGCGGCTACAAGAACGTCTTGATCGAGGTCAACAACGAGTGCAACGTCCGCTACGACCACGCGATTCTCAAGCCCGACCGCGTCCACGAGCTGATCGACCGCGTCAAGGGCCGCACCAAGGGCGGCCGGCGGCTGCTGGCGAGCACCAGCTACGGCGGCGGCGCGATCCCCGGCGAAAACGTCGTCCGCTCGGCCGATTTTCTGCTGCTGCACGGCAACGGCGTCGGCGACCCCCCAAAGATCGCCGACATGGTCCGAAAGTGCCGCCAGCTTAAGGGCTACCGCCCAATGCCGATCCTGTTCAACGAGGACGACCACTTCGATTTTGAAAAGCCGGAGAACAACTTCGCGGCGGCCGTCGGCGAATATGCTTCGTGGGGCTACTTCGACTACCGGATGCGGGGCGAGGGTTTCGACGAGGGCTACCAGAGCGTGCCGGTGAATTGGGGAATCTCGAGCGAGCGCAAACGTGGCTTTTTCAAATTGCTGCGCGAGATCACGCAGCCGTAGGTCGGCTCACTCCGCAAACTCCGGTTCCACCAGCCGCGGAATCACGCCCGAGCGATGCCCGCGCGCGAGCAGCTCCCTCACCGCGTGCCGGCCGCGGGGGCCGAAGTCGAGCGTCCAGTCGTTGACGTACATGCCGACGAACTTGTCGGCCCGCGCCCGGTCCAGGTCGCGGCCCCACGTTAGCGCGTAGTCGAGCGCCTCCTGGCGATGGTCCAGGGCGTACTGAATGCTTCGCTTCAAAAGCGCGTTGACCTCGCCGATCGTCTGCGGACCCAGGTCGCGGCGCAGGCCGTTGGCGCCCAGCGGCAGTGGCAACCCCGCTTCGCCAAACCACCACTCGCCCAGGTCCACAACCAGGCACAGCTTGCGGTCGCCGTAGGTGAGCTGGCCTTCGTGGATGATGAGCCCCGCATCGATCGCCTTGCCCTCGTGCTGCCCCTTCTCGACGGCGTCCAGGATTCTGTCGAATGGCACGACTTCGTACCGAAACGCCTTGCCCAGGCAGAGCCGGAGCGTCAAGAAGGCCGTCGTCAGCGTCCCCGGCACGGCGATCGTTTTCGTCGCCAGCTGGGCCAGCGTCGCCGGCTGCCGCGTGACGACCATCGGACCGTACCGGTCGCCCATGCTCGCCCCGCACGGGCAGAGCACGTACTTGTCGGCCAGATAGGCGTAGGCGTGAACGCTGATCGCGGTCAGCTCCAGCTCCGCGTTCATCGCCCGGCGGTTGAGCGTCTCGATGTCCACCAGTTCGTGGCGGAATTCGTATCGCCCCGTGTCGATCTTCCCGTTGGCCAGCGCGTGGAACATGAAGGCGTCGTCGGGGTCGGGGCTGTGCCCGACGCGGATCACCTGCTGCCGGGCCGACGGCACGGCAAGGCTTGGCTGGCTCGTTTTCGGCAATTGCGGCAACGGACTTCTCCCCCCCAAGGCGAGCGCGGCTGGTAGGACGGCCTTTCCAGGCCGTCATTTCCTCGAGGGCTCCTCACGGTCAGCGCCATCTTAGCGCCAAGGCTCGCCCCTGGTCAAACCGCCAGAACGCCCCCATCGCAACCAGATTTCCCTTCGCCGTCCAAAAGAAAAACGGCCGAGCGCCACCAAGTTTGGCGGCGCGTCGGCCGTTGATCGCTCGATCGAAGCGGTAGGGTGGGTGGAGCAAGCCCGGCAAGCGCGGTGGGCCTTCGCTCGCGTTCAAGGTGATGCCGGTCGCCACAGTGTCGGCGGCGGTCGGGACGCTTGCGACGCCCACCGCTGAATCTGCGCGATCTCGGCCCATCCTACCTTGTCGTTCACAAGCACAGCATGTACGCGACGAGGTCCTCCTTTTCCTTGCTCGACAGCTTCAGCTCCAGCACGATGTTGAAGAACTCCACCGCGTCGTGCAGCGTCGGGCAGCGCCCGTCGTGCAGGTAGGGCGGCGTGTCCTTGATTCCGCGGAGCGGGAAGGTCTTGATCGGGCCTTCCGGCCGGCCGGCGTAGAACCGTTCGACTTTCAGGTCGTGCATGTAGTCGTCGACCAGCGCCGGCCCGGAATGGCAGAGGTTGCACTTCGCCTTGCCGCCAAACAGCTTCTCGCCGCGCAGCTCCTGCTCCGTGGCCAGCGACTTGTCCAGCGTCAAGAGCGGCGTGAGTTTGGGCGCCGGCGAAAAGTCGAGGATGGCGTTGAAATCGCCCATGCGGTTGGTGATCTGCCGCTGCGCCCCGCGCGGACCGATGGCCTGCATCAGCCCCGGGTCGCCGTCGAAGTACTCTTCCACTTCCGAAAAGTGGTCCATGCTGCGGATCGACCGTTTGCTGGAAAGCTGCATCAGGTTGTAATTCCCGCGCATAGTCGGCGTGTCCACCCGCAGGCGGGCCTCGTTGGGCCGCGAGTCCGGCGCCAGCTCGATGGCCCCGTTCGTGTGCCCGTTCACGTGGCACGAAAAGCATCCCACGCCCACGCTCGGCTCAGCCGTCACGCGGTGGGTCGTCTCGTTGAACCAGGTCGTCGGCGAGGGCCGCAAAAGCTCCTTCAAGCCTTCCATCTGCTCGGGGGTCAAGAGCCCGTCGAAGATCTCAAAGAAGTTTCCGAACGTCACCTCGCGGCCGCCCGTCACGTCGCCCAATTCCTTGTGGGTCGTCAGGAACATCGGCGGCGGGAACTCCGGCAGATACGCGTCGGGAATGTCGTGGTCCAGGTCGATCCGCGCGTGCTCCGGGTGAACTTTCACCCACATGTCGGGAAAAACCATGTGCGCCGTCGACTGCAGCGGATGCGCCAGCGGCTTGTAGGGGAACAGGTCCTTCTGCTTGATTTCGGCCGGCGACAGCGCTCCCAGCTCCTCGTACGTCGACACTCCCTTGGGCAGCCGCGCCACGGGACCCTTGGGCGCCTCTTTGCGCCCGCCCGACATCAGCACTCCCTTCATCGTTTCGCCGCTGAAGTCGTAACGCGAGCTCATGTAGGCCTGCACCTCGGCCATCAGCTTGGGCTTCTGCTCCTTGTGGAGCTCGACCCACTGGTCCCAAGGCATGCGAAGCTGCGGCGAGCCCCACGACGAAACGCCCCGGCCCGCGTAACGCCACAGGTCAAACGGCGTGCGCATGCCCTCTTGGCAGGGCTGCGGATAGGGCTTGAGCTTCGAGGCGTGCCCATCGCCCAGGCCGTAGTCGCCCATGGGCGAGGCGGCGGCCACGGTGGCGGAGCTTTGGCGCAAATAGTCCGGGCCGGCGGCTTCCTTGCGGTACTCTTCCTTCGGCGCCGGCTTGGCTGCGGCGCCGCTTTGCACGACGCCGCCCTGTGCCGCCTTCTGCTGTCCGAGAGCGTCGGGTTCCAGCACACCCGCCAGGTAGCCGGCCGCGGCCCCCCCAGCAATCAAAAGCAATGCCGAACCGATGGTCCGAGTGTACGAGCGCATAAATGAACTCCCGTTGATCGCCAGTTGGATTGAATCGGCGCCGTTGCCGCACTCGAGGCAGAGTGTGGCGGCGCTTGCGCGAAATGCGCGACGCAGCCGGCGATCCCCGTCGACGACGGGCCGCCGGCGCTTTCTCTTCACGCCTTGCGAAGGCAGCCCTAGCGGGGCGGATGAAAGATGTCGCGGCCGCGGGCGACGGGCCGGGCGTCGCCGCCCACGGGCGGCGGCGCGTCCGACGGCGGCGCCGTAACTTGCCACGCCTCTCCGCTCATGCTCGCCAAGTCCTTGACCTGGGCCGACGGAATCGGCGCCGGCAGCGGGGGCGATTCGTCGTGGGCGGGCTTTTGCCGGCAGTGCGGACCGTTGCACGGCATCTTCGTGGGGATGGTTGCGTGCGCGTGCCGCCCACCGCTCACGCCTGCCGGAACATAGAGGGCGGAAACATCCGCCGCGTGCGTCCCGCCGCTGGCGCTGAAGTCCAGCTCATTCGGGATGCACTGGGCACGTGCCCTGCCGCCGCCCATCGTCAGATGGGCCAGAACGACAAGAAAACAGGCGCACAAAAGCACGCCGTTGGGCGAGCTAGGAAGCGATGCAGCAATGCGCCTCCAACCCGATCGCACAGCCATGATCCTGCAATGCCCCGTTGAAACGCTACGTCCGCAGCGTTGATCAGGTTCGATTATATCGACGCTGCGGCGCAATGCGACTCTGCCTGTTCTTCTCATGGAAGGGGACATTTCGGCAGGCCTGATCGGCGCCGCCCGTTCGCCGCAACTCCCCTTGTCAGAATAGCTTGCGATTGGGCGGCGGTTCTTCCCCCCGGTTTGACAATCCACGCCCCACCGATAGGATGAACCAGCGGAACGCTCGTTTCAAGCGTTCGCGGTACGTTCGTCCCGCTCCGTGCTCTCGCCACAGGCCGTTCGCCAATGACCACCCAAATCCAGGACGCCCGAGCCGGCGTCATCACGCCCGAAATGCAGTTCGTCGCCCGCCGCGAAGACCTGCCGCCCGAGCTGGTCCGCGACGAAGTGGCCGCCGGCCGGATGGTCATCCCCGCCAACCAGGAGCACTTGAAGAAAAAGCTCGAGCCGATGGCGATCGGCCTGGCCGCGAAGTGCAAGATCAACGCCAACATCGGCAACTCGGCCGTCACCAGCAACGTCGACTCCGAGCTGGAAAAGCTGCACATGGCCGTGCACTTCGGCTCCGACACGGTGATGGACCTTTCGACCGGGAAGGACATCGACCGCATCCGCCAGGCGATCATCGACGCCTCGCCCGTCCCCATCGGCACCGTCCCCATCTACCAGATGCTCGAGGAGCTGGGCGGGAACATCGAGGAGATGCAGCCGCAGCACTTTCTGGACATGGTCGAGCACCAAGCCAGGCAGGGCGTCGACTACATGACCGTCCACTGCGGCGTGATGCTCGAACACCTGCACCTGACGATGAACCGCGTGACGGGCATCGTCAGCCGCGGCGGCTCCTTGATCGCCAAGTGGATGATGGCCCACCGCCAGCAAAACCCGCTCTACACCCACTTCGACGACCTGTGCGACGTCATGCGCCAGTACGACGTCACCTGGAGCCTGGGCGACGGACTCCGCCCCGGCTCGATCGCCGACGCCAGCGACCAGGCCCAGTTCGCCGAGCTGAAAGTGTTGGGCGAGCTGACCCGCCGCGGCCGCGAGAACGGCACGCAGGTGATGGTCGAAGGTCCCGGCCACATCCCGATGGACCAGATCCAGATGAACATGGAGAAGGAGCAGGAGTGGTGCGACGGGGCGCCGTTTTACGTGCTGGGCCCGCTCGTCACCGACGTCGCCCCCGGCTACGACCACATCACGAGCGCCATCGGCGCGGCGCTGGCCGGCTGGCACGGAGCGGCCATGCTCTGCTACGTCACGCCCAAGGAGCACCTGGGCCTGCCGGACGTCGAGGACGTGAAGCAGGGCGTGATCGCCTACAAGATCGCGGCCCACGCGGCCGACCTGGCCCGCGGGCGCAAGGGCGCGCGCGACCGCGACGACGCGCTTTCCCGCGCAAGGTTCGCCTTCGACTGGAACGAGCAGTTCCGGCTGTCGCTGGACCCGGAGACGGCGCGGCGGATGCACGACGAGACGCTGCCGCAGGACGTGTTCAAGAGCGCGCACTTTTGCAGCATGTGCGGGCCGAAGTACTGCTCGATGAAGATCACCGAGGACATCCGCAAGATGGCGGAAACGGGCGAGCCGCTGGTGCCGGCCGCGCAGAGCTGATCGCGCCGCGACTCCCGGCCGTTCTCGTACTCGTTCTCGACGCTACCACAGCTTCTTCACTTCTGACCACGGAACCGTCGCCGTGGGGTCGCGTTCCATCTCTTCGAGCCGGCGGTCGAGTTCGCGTTCGAATTCGTCGTCGAGCTTCTCCGCCATCTGCGCAGGCAGGGTTTCCAGGAGGTGCTCGACAAGAAGAACGCGGTCATCCGGCGAAAGGCGGAGAGCTTCTGCGAGCAAATGGCTGACCTGCGGGTTCATGATCGGTCCTCGCCGCACTATTTCCTCAGCACCAGCACCGGGCAGTGCGCCAGCCGCACCACGCGCTCGGCCACCGAGCCGATCAGGAGCCGCGTAATGCCGGTCCGGCCGTGCGAGGGCAGCACGATCAATTCCGCCCCCAGCTTCTGCGCGAGGGAGGCGATTTCCGAGCCGGGGTCGCCCGCCCCGATGTGGATTTGAACGCCGGCGAACTTCGGGTCCTTGAGCCGCTCGCGGAGCGCCTGCTCGACGTGCCGTTTGCGCGTGTCCTCGTCGACGACGAGCCACATCTCGCCGATCTCCGCCACGGAGATCTCCTCGAGCACGTGTACGAGGTGAATGGCGCTGGTCGCCTCGACCATCGCCAGGGCCGTCTCCAGCGCGACGAACGATTCGTCCGAAAAATCGATCGGCACGACGATTTTCTGCTTGGGAAGCCAGCTCATGCGCGTTTCCTCCTAAAGACGCGCCGGCTGCGACGCAGCGCGGCGCGGTTCCACGCTCAGTTTTGCTTCGCTCAATATCGCCGCCCCAAGCCGTGGCGACAAGCCTTTTGTCCTCTCGTAGGACGCATTGGCAATGCGTCGGATCAAGTGTGCGAGTCTGCCGACGAGCGGCGCTGCGCCTGGGCGCAGCCAAGCGCGCCGTCCCGCGACGACGCATTGCCAATGCGTCCTACGCGCGCCGGGCAGCGTCGACGCACCCGCGCGCAAAAAAACGGGCCGCGGCCTTCGCCGCAGCCCGATTGCGCACTTCGCGCGGCGCTCCTGCGCCGCCCCTCGCGCTTATTCCCGCGGGCGGACCGCCCCGGTCAGGCCGCTGTAATCCGTCCGGTCCAAGGGGTGCCAAAGGGGCAAGCCGAGTTCCACGCGCCGCGCCAGTTCGGCCAGCTTCTGGTTCGAACCGGCCGGCGCGTCCGTCGGAATGAAGTCTTCGGTCTCCTGAGGAGCAAACTCCTCGTCGTGCCCTTGCAGGGCGATCGTCTGAAACACGTTTCGCATAACAATGCTCTCCCGATTAAACCTCACGACCCCGTGTCGTTGACATCTTAACGCTTTGCCACGGGCCTCCGGAACAAGATCTCCGCGGCGTATGTCTTTGTTCGAGTGGGAACGGACGGCAGGATGGTCCGTTCCGCGCGCCCTCCGCCAAGCAACAGGCGGGCCCATCGAGGGTCCCCAATGAAGGAACCCCCGTCGGGCGGGCAAGGGTGGGATTTCGCTACAATTGGATGCAAACGCCCCTTTGTAAACGAACTCCCGCGAATGTCAATCCCCGGCGCTCGCCTCCGTCGTTTTCTTCGCCGGCGACACCCGCTCCCGGGCTAGGTTTCCTTGGGGCCGATTTTGCGCATTTTCACACTCGGCCTCTTCGTTCCGTCAAGCGATTATACGCGCGATCGAGCCGGCTGTCCGCCGACTTGTTCGGTGCGTCGTCCCTTGCCACACTCCCTCGTTTTTGGCCGGGAAACGACAGAAATCGTGGCATCGGCGCCCGCCGATGCGTGATTCCCGCCTGTTTGCCGCGGGATGGACACTTGGGCGATGAAAAAAGCCGCCACGGCCGTCAAGCAATCAAACCGCGCTTATGGATAGCCGCCCGTCGGGCACATTGCCAGCATCGTCCCGCCTCCGCTACGCTCTTGGCATTGGGGCCAAATCGACGCCATCGCACAAACCGCTGCGCCATGCCCGAGCTGCCCGAAGTCGAGACCATGCGTCGCGGGATCCTGGCCGTCGTGGGTTCGCGGATCATCGACGTCAAGCGCCCTCGCTGCCGCTACCGGCCGATCGCGCTTAGGCCGCGGTTTGCGATCTTCCGCCGCCGGGCCGCCGGTCGGACGATTTGCGCCGTCGGCCGGGCCGGCAAGCGCGTCGTAGTAGAGCTGGATTCGCGCGACCGGATCGTCATCGAGCCGAGGATGACCGGCCTGGCGCTCCTGGCCGACCCGCCCGACCCGGACCACGTGCGCCTCAGGTTCCTTCTCGCCCCGCCCGATGGCGACGGCAAAAACGGCCGCCCGCAGGAGCTGCTCTACTGGGACCGCCGCGGACTGGGCCAGGTCATGCTGCTCTCGCCGGCGCAGTTCGACGCGTACGCCGCCGCGGATCGAATCGGCCCCGATGCGCTGGCCGTCTCGGCCGAAGAGCTCCGCGCCCGTCTCGGTGCAAGCCGCCGCGCGATCAAGGTCGCGCTTCTGGACCAAAAGGCCCTGGCCGGCGTCGGAAATCTCTATGCCTCCGAAATCCTGCACCGCGCCGGCATTCACCCGGCCCGGCGCTGCTGTAGCCTGACGCGCCGCTCGTGGGCCGCGCTCTTCGAATCGATCCAGGCCGTGCTTCAGGGCGCGATCCAGCACGAAGGCTCGACGCTCTCCGACGGCACCTACCGCAACGTCCTCAATCAGCTCGGCGGCTATCAATACCATCACCGCGTCTACGACCGCGCGGGCGAGCGCTGTATCACCTGCCGGCGCGGGACGATCGTCCGCGTCGTGCAGGCGCAGCGCTCCACTTTCCTCTGCCCGCGCTGCCAGCGCCAGACGCAAGACTGTTCGTAGTGAGCGCTTTCATTCGGTCAGGCGGCACGTGCAGGACGTGTTGCGAAATGCGTCGTGCCGTCACGGACCGCATGAATGCGGTCACTACGAACGGCGCTACAGCGTGCTCGGCGCCATCGCCTCGCCCTCCACCGCCAATTCGCCCGTCTCGACTACCTCCTCGTCCGGCGGCGCCACCTCCTCGTCGGTCAGCACCGGCTCGATCACTCGCATCTTGCGCCAGCTTCCCTGCAAGAACCGCAGCAGGTAAATCACGCCCAAGAGGCAGATCCAGGCCGTCGCCACGAGCCAGATGCCGTGAACGCCCGCCTCGAACCACTTGAGCGCGATATGGCAGCCCAGCACCAGCGAAGCGCTCATGAACAGCGACTGCCCCATCACGAACAGCGTGTCGCCCGCGCCCTTGAGCGCGCAGACGAAGACCATGTTCAGGGCGTCGAAGACGTTGTACGCCGCCACGTACACGAGCAGCACCACGGTCAGCGCCCGCAGCGCGTCAGACCGCGAGACGTCGCCGTCGAAATGAAAGCCGAACATAAAGAGGCCCGGCACGGTCACAAACAGCACCGAGAGGAGGGCCATGTAGCCTTCCGCCATCGCCAGGCCCGTCCACGTCGCCCGCGCCGCCAGGTCGTCGCGGTTCTCGCCCAGCCGCTGCCCGACCATGATGCTGACGGCCATGCTCAGGCCCCAGGCGGGCATGAAGGCCACCTGCGAGACGTTGAGCGCCAGGTTAGTCGCGGCCAGCGGCACCTCGCCCAGCCGCCCCACGAGGAACAAAAACACCGTGAAGCCGGCCACCTCCAGCGTCATCTGCACGCCGCTGGGAATGCCGTAGCGCAGCAGCCGGGCCAAAAGTCCGCCGTCGATCCGACAGCCGGAAAGCGTGCCGAACTGGCGCCGGTTCCCCGCGCGCAAGAACAGCAGCAAGTAGATCACGGGCCGCAACCACAGCGAGACGACGGTCGCCCAGGCGGCGCCCTCGATGCCCCAGGCCGGAAACCCGGCCACGCCGAAAATCCAGAAGTAGTCGAGGACGACGTTGACCGCCGCGGCCGCAAAATCGACGAACATCACGACGCGCGTCATGCCGCGCCCGGTGTAAAACGACGACCAGGCCGCCGCCAAAAGCATCGCCCCGCCGCTCCAGCAGAGGATCCGGTAATAGGCGATCTCCTGTCGCAGGACCTCGTGCTGCTCCGCGTTGGCCGGTTGAGCGAGCCAGTTCAGCACCGAGGGCGCCGCCGGAATCGTCGCCAGGATCAGGGGCCAAGCGAGCAGGGCCAGCCAGACTCCCTGCCACACGGCCCGGCCGATTCTTGAGGGCCGCCCCGCACCGTGGTATTGCGACACGAACGTGTTGACGTACTGGCAGGCCCCCAGCGGCAGGCAGATCGCCAGCCAGAAGATCGCCGAGGCGGGCATGGACGCCGCCACCGACGCGGTGGAATACCACATGAGAAACATGCGGTCGGTGAAGTGCATCAGCGTCCAACTGATCATGGACATGACCAGCGGCATCGCGAGCACGAGCAGCTCGCGCCCGCCGGCCGGCCGCGACCACCACGTCGCCGGACGTCCCTCGACCGCCGCACTCAGTCCCGGTGCCTGCAAGCAATGCTCCCCGCCGCGCATCTGATCCAAGGCTGCCGCCAACGTCGTCCGCCTCACCCTACTTGCTGGCAGCCGGTCCGCAAAGGCCACTCAAGAAAAGGCCCACACCGCGCCGCGGCTGCGCCGGCGTGGGGGTGAGACAGGCGGAGCGGGCTCAGGGTTCACGCGGCCGGAGAGATTCCCTCGTAGGGTGGACGGAGCACGCCCACAGTTCGCACGCCCTCGCGTGCGGTTTGCAGTGTGGATCGCGGCGCTCTGCGATCGGCGGCATGTGACGCCCACGATGGGCCGGCTCCTCCGCATCCGTTTTCGCGCGCTGCGCGCCGATGGAGGCCGCCATGCATGGCACGCTGCCGCGTTCCTGCTACGATGATGCGCGTTTCCGCGATCGACCCCCTTTCATCGACCCCGTCCGATCGGTCCCGAGGCGCGCCGTGAACGAGCCCCTGCCGCAGCCGCACAGCGCCTCCGCCGGCGCAGCGATCACCCCCGCGACAAGCCCCACTGCAACAGGCCCCGCCGCAACAGGCCCCGCCGCGACAGGCCCCGCGCCGGCCCAGCCCTCGCTCCTGCGCGCGCTCGGTCTTTACGCGGCCGTCGCCGTCGTCGTCGGCAACGTCATCGGCTCGGGCATTTTCTTAAAGCCCGGCAGAATCGCCGCCGACGGGGGCGAAGTCTGGCTGATCCTCTCGGCCTGGGTGTTCGGCGGCGTGCTCTGCCTGTTGGGGGCGCTGTGCTACGCGGAGCTGGCCGCCATGCTGCCGCGGGCCGGCGGGGAATACGTCTTCCTCCGCGAGGCCTACGGCCGGCCCCTGGCCTTCCTCTTCGGTTGGAACGATTTTCTGTTCGGCAAGCCCGCCTCGATCGGCGCACTCTCGATGGCGTTCGTCGGCTCGCTGGCCGCCGCGGTGGGCGTGCAGAAGCTGACGGGGGCGACTTCCGCAATGGGGGCCGTCTCGGTCGACGTTTTGCTGGCCGTCGTGGCCGTGCTCCTGATCGCCGCGATGGCGGTCGTCAACGTGCTGGGCGTCGTCTGGGGGGGAGTGGTGCAGACGGTGACCACGGTCGTCAAGGCCGGCGGCGTGGCCCTTATCGCGCTCGCGCCGTTCGTGCTGCTCCTGTTCACCGGCCAGGGGATCGAGTGGGAGAATTATGCTTCGCACCGCACGCCCGCCAGTGCCACGGGCACACAAACCGCCACGAGCACTCCCGCACAGCCTTCCGCGTCCGCGACCAACCCAGGGGGCGCAAACAATCCCAGCGGGGCGGCCCAGTCGGCGTCGCCCGTCGGCTTCGCCGCCCGCTTCGGCCTCGTCCTTCTGGCCGTCATGTGGGCCTACAACGGCTGGAATGGCATCGGCCCGGTGGCCGAGGAAATCCGCGACCCAGGAAGGAACATCCCGATCGCGCTGTTGGCGGGCGTGGCGATCCTGATCGCGCTTTACGTCGCCGCCAACGTGGCCTATCACGGCGTCTTGTCCGTCGACGAGCTGGCCGCTGCGGGCGACAACGGCGCCAGCGCCACGGCCCGAGCGCTGATCGGCCCGGTGGGGGCGGCGATCGTGGCCGGAATCATCATGTGCAGCACATTCGGGGCGATTAACAGCAACTTGCTCTTAGGGCCCCGCGTTCCCTTCGCCATGGGGCGCGACGGCGTTTTCTTTCGCCAGCTTGGCCGCGTACACCCGAACTTTCGCACGCCGGCGGTCTCGATCGTGGTTCAAGCGGCCATGGCGGCGGGCCTCGTAATCGTGTCTGCGTTACTAAAGGTCGTGCTGCGGGGAGTGGACGCCAAGGCGATCAAGTGGCAACGGCTGTCGGACATCGTCTCCACGATCCAGACCGACTCGATCTTCACGATCCTCACGAATTTCGTCATTTTCGCCGCCAGCATTTTCTATCTCCTGGGCGTGGCGGCGGTGCTCGTGCTTCGCTACAAAAACCCCGGCGCCCACCGCCCCTATCGCACTTTCGGATATCCGGTCGTGCCGGTCCTCTTCATCTTCGTTTACGTCTGGTTCTTGATGCAGATCTACCTGGAGCGGCCGTTCGAGTCATTGGCGGGGTTTGTCTTGATCGGCCTGGGGCTGCCGGTCTACTTTCTCTGGCAGCAGTTCGCGGCGAATCGCGAAGCAAGTCGCTGACCCACCGGACGCAGCCGGTGGGCTTGGGGGCATCACGCGGCAAGCTTCGGCCTTAGCGTGTGCCAGTGCGTCGCCTGCTGGAACATGTGCGCCGCGCGGAGCAGGCGCTCCTCGTCGAACGGCCGCGCCTGAAGCTGCAAGCCGATCGGCAGCCCGCCGGTTGAAAGCCCGCAGGGAATGGAAATCCCCGCCAGCCCGGCCAGGTTCGCGCTGACCGTGTACAAGTCGACGAGGTACATCGCCAGCGGGTCGTCGACCTTTTCGCCGAGCTTGAAGGCGGCGGACGTGGTCACCGGCCCGGCGATCAGGTCGCACTGCGAAAACGCCCGATCGAAATCCTGTCGAATGAGCCGGCGGACCTTGAGGGCCTTCAGGTAGTACGCGTCGTAATAGCCGGCCGAGAGGGCGTACGTCCCCAGCATGATCCGCCGCTTGACCTCCGGCCCGAACCCCTCGGCCCGCGAATCGCGATACAGCCGCACGAGGGGCGAATCGACCTCGCCGCCGCCCGCGGCGTCTTTCTTCAGCCGCTCGAGCATCGCCTTTTCGTCCGTGCGGTGGCCGTAGTGGACGCCGTCGTACCGCGCCAGGTTGCTCGAGGCCTCGCACGGCGCGATAATGTAATACGTCGCCACGGCGTACTTGCTCACCGGCATCGAGATATCGACCAGCTTCGCCCCCAGCGACTCGTAGACCCGCAGCGCCTCCCGCACGGCCGACTCTACGTCGGCATCCAGGCCCGCCGCAAAGTGCTCCTTCACCACGCCCAGCTTCAGCCCGGAAAGAGGCTGCCCGATCGTGCGCGAATACTCTGGCACCGGCTTGGGCACGCTCGTCGAATCGCGCTCGTCGTGCCCGGCGATCACTTCCAAAAGCAGCGCCACGTCCCGCGCCGTGCGCCCGAAGGGGCCGATCTGGTCGAGGCTGCTGGCGAACGCCACGAGTCCGAACCGGCTCACGCGGCCGTAGGTGGGCTTGAGTCCCGTCACGCCGCAGAGCGCGGCTGGCTGGCGGATCGAGCCGCCCGTGTCGGTGCCGATGGCAAGCGGCGCCATCGAGGCGGCCACGGCGGCCGCCGAGCCGCCGCTCGATCCGCCGGGAATGCGCGTCACGTCCCAGGGGTTGCGCGTCACGCCGTAGGCGGAGTTTTCCGTCGAGCCGCCCATAGCGAACTCGTCGAGGTTCGTCTTGCCAAGGAGGACCGCGTCGGCCATTTTGAGCTTGGTGACGACCGTCGCGTCGTAGGGCGGCACGAAATTCTCCAAAATCCGCGATCCGCAGGTCGTCGGCTGCCCCTTCGTGCAGAGGATGTCCTTGACGGCCACGGGCAGTCCGGCCAGCGGGCCGATCTTTTCGCCTCGCTTTTTTCGGGCGTCGATCTCGTCGGCCTGGCGGAGGGCGTGCTGCTCATCGACGCGCAGGAAAGCATGGATGGTCTTGTCATGCCGGCGAATCCGCTCGAGATAGGTTTCCGTCGCGGCGCGCGAGCTAATCTCGCCCGAACGGAGCCTTTCGCGCAGCTCAAAGGCCGTCAGGTCGACGATGGACATGGTTGACTCCCCGGCCTACTCCCCCAGGACGGCCGGCACGAGGTAGAACTCGCCGTCGGTGTGGGGGGCGTTGGCCAGCGCATCCTGCCGCGGCAGGCTCTCGCGCACGGCGTCGTCGCGAAAGACGTTCGTCATCTCGATGGCGTGCGCCATCGGTTCCACATCCTTCGTGTCCAGCTCCGAAAGCTGCGCCACGTAATCGACGATCCCGCCAAGCTGCTCGGTCATCCGCTGTTGCTCGGCCTCGGTGAGCGACAGCCGGCCCAGGAGAGAAACCTTCAAAACGTCGTCGCGCGACAGGGCCATCGTTCGCCTCGTCCTCTGGATCGAGCCTACGATTTTTTGGCCTTTTCGACGTCCACGGGCAGCTTGAACGGGGCGTTGCGGATCAGCCGCGTGACGTACCCGCTCCGCATGCACTTCGCGCAGACGACGATCCGCCGGCTGCTGCCGTTGGCGTCGGTGATGCGGACCCGCTGCAAGTTGGGCCGGAAGTCGCGCCGGGAGATGCCGGTGACCTTCTTGCCGACGCCGCCCAGGTACTTGGCCTTGCCGCGCGTGGTGATCTGATTGCCCACGGTGCGCTTTCGTTCGCAAATCTCGCAATGCCGAGCCATGGTCGTCTCCGGCGGTCGTTTCGGGGGTCCTTTTGAGCTTCCCATCGGGCCGGCGAGACCCGTTGGCGCCGCAGGACCGAAAGAAGGCGTAAACCAAGAATTCTATTGAACGGCCGCCGCAACGCAATACGGGCATTTGTGGGCTTTTGTAGGGTGGGTGGAGCAAGCCCATGCGCGGTGGGCCTTCGCTCGCGGTCGACGGTGTTTGCACGCGCCGACATAGTAATGGCGCGGCCGGCGGCTTACGACGCCCACCCATGGAGGCCGCGAGCTCGACCCACCCTACAGACTGCCCGCCGAATTCTAGTTTCGCCCGACGTTTCAGTTACAATGAAAAGGAGAGACGCCGCGGCACCGAGGGTCCGGCCGCTTGGGATCCAGCGTCCGACAGGGTGATCCATGTCCGATACCGACCCCAACCCGATCGACCCGAACAAGCGCCGGCGATTGCAGCAGCAGTTCGAGGCCGGCTCAGAAAAATTGGCGAAAGGCGCGTTCGACTATGCCATCGACATGTTCGCGATGTGCGTGACGGGCGACCCCGGCAACCTGCTCTACGCCCAGAACCTGATCGGCGCGCTGCAGCGCAAATTCGGCAACAGCAAGAAGGGTTCCTCCTTCGCCTCGATCCGCGGCGCCGGCACCAAGGCCGCCATCCTCAAGTGCAACAAGCAGAAGGACTGGGAAGGGGTCCTCAAGCACGGCATCGAGATGCTCAGGCTCAATCCCTGGGACACGTTCGCCCTGACTTCGATGGCCGCCGCCTGTGACGAATTGGACCACGGGAGCTGCCAGCTCGCGTACCTGAAGCTGGCGCTCGAGCCCGACATCAAGGACCTGGACATCAACCGCCAGCTTGCGCGGGCGCTGGACAAGGAGGGG
>JACOUI010000111.1 GCA_016177915.1 Planctomycetia bacterium | reverse complement strand
GCACCCATCCAGGGCATGGGCTGGGGCTACCAAATCCTGCCCTTCATGGAGTACGGGAATATTCATCACCCGCAGACAACAACGCTCACGGAGTTGGACAAGTCGATCATTGCCATCAGCACTCCGATTCCGACGTTCTTCTGCCCGACGCGGCGGTATGTGGGCGTGCTGCCGCTCAACAGGGACTGGTACCGGATCCTCCCCGACGGCTCGCCGGGCAACGCGGGGAGCCGGCGCTACAACCACGCTCCGACGGACTACGCCGGCTGCTGCTCGCAGAATTCAAATTGGGGCATGATCCGGCGCATCAACGGCGTCACGTTCGGCGAATGCATTGACGGCCTGTCGAACACGTTCCTCATTGGCGAAAAGCAGCTCAACATTCGCGTCATCTGGAACTACAAGAGCGACGACAACGAGGGCTACACGTCGGGCTGGGACCACGACATGGTGCGCCGCAGCGACCGGAACCCCATGCAGGATTTCAGCGGTGCACCGATCCAGCAGCGCTTCGGCTCGTCGCACCCGGCCAAGTTCAACATGGCCATGAGCGACGGCTCCGTTCGCGGCATTCGCTACAGCGTCGACCTGACGAGCTTCCATCGTGCCGGTGGGAAGAACGAGCGGCTGCCTCAGAACCTGGAATAGGCTGAGAACCGCCGCTTGGCTGAGAAGTGGAAAGTCGGTTGTTTGCGGCCGGGTTGAACGACCGGTCGTTTGCCAACAGACGCCCCAGACG
This sequence comes from Planctomycetia bacterium, assembly GCA_016177915.1. Taxonomy (GTDB): domain Bacteria; phylum Planctomycetota; class Planctomycetia; order Pirellulales; family S012-138; genus JACOUI01. The sequence continues at coordinate 10,136 of JACOUI010000111.1, read as the reverse complement.
AAAAAGACGCCCCAGACGAAACAGACGCCTGGTGTGTCGGGCCGGAATTCACGGACGAGACCCCCGTGAATTCCGGCGTTTCTGCCATTTTTCTTGAGCGCGGCTGGACTTGCGCCGGCCGGCCGGTTACATTACCGGCCTGTGGGAGGCGGTCGTGCCGCCCCCGGTCGCGTTTTCATTTCATCCCGTGGGTTCTTTTCAGAGAGGGTCTCACATGGTCACTTTGCGCAAGGGCTTTACTCTCGTTGAGCTGTTGGTGGTGATCGCCATCATTGGCATCCTGATCGCACTCCTCTTGCCGGCCGTGCAGGCCGCCCGCGAAGCCGCACGCCGCACGTCGTGCCAGAACAATTTGCACCAGTTGGCCATCGCCTGCCACAACCACCACGACACCCACAACTTCCTGCCCTCCGGCGGACGCGGCTGGTGGTACCACGCCCAGTACCGCAACGGACTCCCCGCCACCGCGCCTATCCAGGGCATGGGCTGGGGCTACCAAATCCTGCCCTTCATGGAGTACGGCAATGTTCACAGTCCGGCGACCACCACGCTCACGGAGTTGGACAAGTCCATCATCGCCATCAGCACGCCGATTCCGACGTTCTTCTGCCCGACGCGGCGCTTTGTGGGCACGCTGCCGTCGAACACCGACTGGTACCGGATCCCGCCCGATGGCTCGGCCGGCAACGCCGGCAGCCGGCGCTATCCCCACGCCCCCACGGATTACGCCGGCTGTTGCTCCCAGAACGCGAACTACGGCATGATCCGCGGGTCGAGCAACACCGAGGTGCACGGCGTCACGTTTGGCGAGTGCATTGACGGCCTGTCGAACACGTTGCTCATCGGTGAAAAGCAGCTCGACCTTCGCGTCATCTGGAACTACAAGAGCGACGACAACGAAGGCTACACGTCGGGCTGGGACCATGACATGGTGCGGCGGAGCGACCGCCAGCCGATGCAGGATTTCAGCGGTGCACCAGTTCAGCAGCGCTTCGGCTCCTCGCACCCGGCCAAGTTCAACATGGCCATGAGCGACGGTTCCGTCCGCGGCATTCGCTACAGCGTCGACCTGACGAGCTTCCATCGTGCCGGTGGGAAGAACGAGCGGTTGCCTCAGAACCTGGAATAGGCGTGCTCGGCGCGCCGTCGGAATCACGGCGCGTGCGAGGCCGTCGTATTGGCGGCGGCCAAGACCGCCGTGGGGGCCTCGCACGCGCGCTCAATTCAAATTGCGAATAGCGCGCTCGAACGCCAAACCTGCTCTTCCATTGGAAGGATTTTATGCCGCGGCTCGACTCTCGTTGGCTCCCGTCCGGGTTGGTGTTCGTCGCGCTGCTCGTTGTCGGCTGTTCGGGCGACTCCGCTCCGGCCGGCGTCGTCGTGAACGGCAAGTTGCTGCACAACGGGCTACCCCTCAAGGACCCTGGCAATCCCGGTACGCTTGTCATCGAGCTTTACCCCGCTACCGCTGGCGCCGCTACGGAAGAAATTCCGGCCGAGTCGTTTGGCGCCACCTACAACTACACCAACGGCGCGTTTACTGTGCCGGGCCCGGGCGGCAACGGGATTCAGCCGGGAAAGTACAAGGTCGTCGTTCGGTACTGGGAGATTTACGACGAGGAATCCCCCGACAAGTTCAATAACGCTTTCACGCTCGAAAACACCAAGATCGTCCGCGATTTCGGCGGCGCGGAGGTCGTCATCGACCTGGCAAAGCCGGAAGGCTAGGCGCCCTTCCCGCAGGATTGGCTCCGCCAGTCCACCACACTCGTGCTGCTAGCACGAAATTGCCCCGCCCGCGTCCCGAAGCGGTCTTCTTGCCGTTGCCGGACTCCGGCGGCCCAAAGCCGGGCCGCCGGCCGCCGGCGCCTTCTCCCGGCGTTTTCTTGGGGAGAAAAGCATTGGATTTGCGCGTCAAATCTGCCATCATAAGGGTGGATTGCCAGCACACCTCCGTGGGGGTTCAAGGAGCTAACCGTGGCTACTCAACCGGGTCGAAACATTCTCCGTGCGCCGCACACGTGCGGCTGGCGATCGGGGGGCTGGCGGTCGGCCGCCTCGCTGATTGCCGCCGGCTTCCTCGTCGCCCTCTCAGGCTGCGGAGGCGGCGCCAGCAAGGACAATTCCTCGTCCACCGCGTCCGCCTCGTCCGGACAGGCGGCCGGCGCCACCGCCCCGCCCCTGCAGATGGACGACGCTGCCGCGGACGCCGGCCAAACGGGCGGCGTCCCCGGCGATGCCGCCGGCGGCCAGCCGGGCGAATTCCCGGGCGGCGCGGCAGGCGAGGCGGCGCCCGTTGAGCTCAAGCTCCCCGAGAAGACCGCCGATTGGTCTCCGGACGATTTCCGCAAAGCGCGCAAGGCCGGACATCAGGGCCTGATCGCCGCGATTACCCAGCGCGCCGCCAAGACCAAACAGGACTCCAAGTACGCCGAGTTGTGGCGCGAGCTCCTGGCCATCAAACCCGAAGGCGGCGGCGCTGGCTTCCCGGGCGCTGGCTTTCCGGGCGGGGGCGTGCCGCCGGGCGGAGAGTTTGGGGACGGCGGTCAGCCGGGATTTCCCGGTGGGAGCGCTCCTCCTCTGCCTTCCGGCGCAACGCCCGGGGCGGGTGCTCCGGGCGCCCCAGGTGGTGCGGGCGGCGCCGCGGCGCCTCCGATCCCCATGCAGCAGACACAACGTGGGTTCCAAGGCGCCGGCGGCCCAGGCGGCCGCGGCGGCGGCCAGATTCCGCCGGGCGCAGGCCAGCCTCCGCCCGGACAAGGCGGCGGGCGGCCGGGGGGCGGCCAGATTCCGCCGGGCGCCGGTCAGCCTCCGCCCGGACAAAGCGGCCCAGGCGGCCCCGGCGGCGGCGGACGCTTCCCACCGGGCGGCGGTCAGCCGGGTGCTGCCGGCGGCGCCGCGGCGCCGGGAATTCCCGGGCAGGATACTTTCCCGGGAGGTCCAGACGGCTTCGGCGCCGACGGTTCGGGGTTTGGCGGCGGCGGCGACGTCGTCAAGGCGCTCATCGACGCCCTCGGCGCCAACAACACGGACGTCGCGCGGCTGGCCCTGGTCGACGTGATCAAGGGCAAGGTTCCGACCGAAGTCGACGACGCCACGCAGACCTCCTATGCCGTCGCGGCCCTACTGGCCAACATGAACCCCCAGCGCGAAGCGACCGTGCTGGAGCTATTGACCAAGCCGCAGTCGTTCCGCCAGGGCGGGCAGAGCGTCACGCCCGCCGCCCTGCAGCAGCAGGCCATCGCGGCGCTCGAAACCGGCACGTTTCCGTCGCTGCGGAAGAAGCTGGCCGACGCCATTCCGACCTTGCCCGCCGCCGGCCAGAAGCCGCTGGTGGACGTCTTCCTCAAAGTCCGCGCCGACAACATCGAATCCCAGGTGGCCCTCTTCACGTCGCCGCGCATCGACGAAGGCGCGAAAAAATCGCTGATCAACGTCCTCTCCAGCGTCACGAGGCAGACCTATCTCGTCGTTCTCGGCATGCCCCCCGAGGGCATGAGCAGCGCTGGCGATGACCAGCAGCAGTTCGGCGGACCGGGCGGCCGCGCGCCACCCGGCGCAGGCGCTCCCGGCGCGGCCGGTCCCGGCGGCGTAGGCCCTCCGGGCGCGGCCGGTCCCGGCGGTCAGCCCGGCTTTGAACAGGACGGCACGCAGGATCCCAGCGCGGGCGCCGACAACGCGCTTCTGACGAAGGAGGACCTGCTCAAGGCCGCGCCCCTCGTCTGGAGCGACGCGATGGTCGGCGAGGTCGAAAAGCGCCTCACCACCGGCAAGCTCACCGCCGACAATATGCGGCTCCTGGAGCTGGCCGCCGCCATCCCGGCGACTTCCATCCGCGCCAAGTTTCAACGGCTCCTCGCGCGCCCCTTCGATGAAAACCCGCGCAAGATCACCAAGCTGCGGGTGTTCGAGGACGTGCTCCGCGATCCGGGCTTGTTGCTCGTGGTCAAGAACGCTCCCCGCGAGGACCGCCCAATTAAGCCGCCCCGCAGGCGCGGCAAGGGCAATCAGCCGGGCGGGTATCCTGGCGGCGGTCCAGGACAGCCGGGCGCGGGGGCACCGGGAGCAGGGGGGCCGGGCGGACCCGGCGGCCCGGGCGGTGACAACGACGACGACAACGCCGTCCTCAACCCCAAGGAGCTGAAATACCGCTGGATGGACACCGTCGACGACGCCGTGACCGCCATGATGGCGCAGATGAACTACGCGGCCGTGACGCGCGAGGCCGACCCATCCAGCTACGAGGACATGGTCAAGACGATGTCGGTGAAGAAGCCGAAGGAGGCCCGCATCAACGCCGCCCTGGCGCTCAACCTGCCGGACGACCTGGGCGAGGGCGCGGACAAGTGCGGCCAGCTCGACCTGAAGGTGCGCTACGCGGCGTTCACCCAGTACGGCCGGCCGGCGACCGTCAAGACCGCCTATGGCGGCCAGGTGCGCTCCGGGAAGCCGCATTTCACGCGCGGCGACTATTACTGGTACGAGGGCGTCGCCAAGAAGGGCGACTCCCTGATCTCCGTCGACGTCATGGTGTCCGTCGGCAAGTACCGCAGCGCGCAGGGCGCGGACGACGCCGGCGCGGGCGGCAACCCAGGCGGATTCGGCGGACAGGCGCCCGGCATTCCGGGCGGCGCCGGTTTCGGCGGGCAGGATGGCGGCGAGCAGGTCCAGAAGACGGACGCTCCCGCCAGCCTGTTCATCGAGGTCCTGGAAATCGAAATCCGCAATCCCAACCCGCCGGGGGTCGCGGCCAAGTAGGCGCTCCGGCGGCGGCCGGCCAGCATCATCGGCAAAAAAGACGCGGCCGGGACGGGAAATCCCCGTCTCGGCCGTTTTCGTGCGCCTTTTTCCCGCCGCGGGGATGTAACGACCGGCCGGCGCGGTACAAATGGGAGTGAAGGGGGCGCGGCCGGATGCCGCGAAACGTCCTGGCGACGACGCCAGGCGCAACAGCGACGCGGCTGCGGCGGGGATTCGGCGGGGGGAGCAGAGGTGCCGATGCAGGTCCTGGTCGGTTGGGACGATCCTGGCGAAGCCGAGACCATCGGCCTGTTTCTCAACGTCGAGCCGACGTCGGCCGTCGTCTGCACCACCGCCGAGGAATTCGCCCGGCAGTCGCAGCGCGCGGGCTGGGACGTGGCCGTCCAGGCGCTCAATTTCCCTTCGCCGGCCGAGGCGTTCGCCCTGTTCCAGAAGTTTCGGGAGCGCCATTCGCAGGCGCCCGTCATCGGCGTCTGCCGCCAGGGCGAGATCATCCACCTGGCGAAATTCATCTCCGCCGGGCTGCATTCCTACGCCATGCGCGACGCGGCAGGCGAGTTCATCTTCCTGCTCACGCCGATGATCGAGACGGCCTATACCGCCGTGCAGGCCCAGCGCGCGAGGCAGCTCGCCGAGCGGCTGCGCGAGGAGATCGACTCCGTCCGCCGCTTGCAGGAATCCGTCATCCCGCACGACCTGCCCTCGCCGCCGGGCTATGCCGTGGCCGCGCGCTATGAGCCTTCGCAAATCCGCGTGCTGGGCGCGACGCCCGTCCTGCTGGCCGGCGGCGACTATTACGACGTCTTCAACCTCGACGACGAGACCGTCGTGCTTTTGGTGGGCGACGCGGCGGGCCACGGCGTCAAGGCCTGCATGTCGATCATGACCATGCACACGCTGATCCGCATGATCCGCGGCCAGCGCTACACGAACACGGCGGAGTTCGTGGCCGAGGTCAACCGCCGCCTCTGCCAAAGCGACGTCGTGCAGGACGAAGGCGGCTTCATCACGCTCATCTACTCGTCGCTCAACACCGCCACCCACAGGCTCGATTGGACCTCCGCCGGACACCCCATGCCCCTCCTCCACCGCCTCGAGACGAACGAGGTCGTGCGCCTGGGGACGGAGGAGGACGCGGGCTTTCCGCTGGCCATCGAAGAGTCGGCAGAGTACCGCCATTGCAGCGCGCTGGTCCCGCCCCGCAGCCGGCTCTTGATCTACAGCGACGGCATCGCCGAGGCCTTCCAGCCCGACCAGCCGCGGCACGAGCAGTTCGGCGAAGCGGGCATCATCCGCACGCTGAAGGAATGCCGCGACGCGCCGCTGGCGGCCACGATCGACCGGCTCTTTGCGGACTCGCACAGCTTCACGGCCGGCGTCGGTCGGCACGACGACACCTCGGTCGTGCTGATCGAGCGGGTTTTGTGAGCCGCAACGGGCCAAACGCCGAAGTTATTTTTCGGCGGTTTTGTCACTTCGCGCATCGACTTCCGAACGCGCTAGGAAGCCTTCTTTTTGAGACGTGCAATCTCCGCATTGATTTGGCTGTGTACCTTTCCAAGGCGTCGGCGGATGTACGGAACATGGTCCGGCGATACCTTCATGCACCAATACCGTGCTAGGCGAGAATAGGCATAAAGCGGCTGGTATTGTCGCCAGACTTGGGAAAATTTTCGCCGGAGAAGATCGTTGCGCTGCTGATGCGATTTGCACCAGTCGCCGCTGACGCAAAAGAGCGACTGGACTAGATGAACAGCGACGTAGAACGCCACGGTCGCAAACCAATCTGGGTACTTGGTGTGGTCAATGGCGTTGAGAAACTGCTCGTTGTGAGTCGCTTGTTGCTGATGTTCACTTTCCGTCGCCATACACCACCAATGCGGCCTCGCCAGGAAGACCAGACTTCAATTCAGATTGGTTTGGAATCTGCATCACGTCAGCGCGGCAAAGCGGGAATTGCTGGGACAGTTCAAGATCGAATTCGGCCAGTTCGTCTTCGAGGTCGAAGTTGTAATCGGTCGCCTTGACGCAGACCAACACGTTGAGAGCGCTGTCACCGACAGTGACGTAACCCGCTTTCACGGCACTGCTGTGATCCTGGCACCACGCGTGCACGCGAACCAGAAAATCGTTCCACTGCTTTGACCACTCGATGCTGTCGAGGGCTTGCTTGCAGGCAAGTGCGGCTTCGCGTGCGGTTACGACGAAGCGATCCTCGTCGTCCGGTTCGACCACGACGGTTTGCTCTGATCGATAGTGCAATCGGATTGGGTCCTGCCGAGTTCCAGTTGGCATGGCCGAATCTCCGTGTCACGAGTTGGAAGACGAGTCGTGGGCCGATTGTTTCGAGCGCCCAGCAGAATGTCAACCGCGAGTCAAGAGTAACTTGTCGTAGCGATTACTGTGCCAGTTGCAACAATTGTACCATTTCCCGCTGCAACTTGCGAGCACGCGGTCTTTGCGGCAATCTGTTCCGCGAAGCATTCGAGTTCCAACGAGAATGGTGAAAGTCAGCGCGAAACAAGGACACTACGCAAAAGCTGCTGCGCTCGACTCGACGCCGCTCGGCGGAGTATTCTTTTCGTGACGGCGCGGACGGCGCGCAGATGCCACCTTGCTGGGCGCGCGATGACGACTTCCAGCCTCGACGAATACCGGCGCAAGCGCGACTTTCGCCGCTCGCCGGAACCCGACGCCAAAACTCAAAAGGGCGGCCGTGCGCGAGCGAAGCGCAAAAAGACCGCGGCGCCGCGGTTCGTCGTCCAGAAACACAAGTCCTCGCGGCTGCACTACGACTTCCGCCTGGAAATGGGCGGCGTGCTCGTAAGCTGGGCCGTCCCCAAGGGTCCCTGCCTCGATCACAAGCGGAAGCGCCTGGCGATCCACGTCGAGGACCATCCTCTGGAGTACGGAAAGTTCGAGGGAGTGATTCCCGAGGGCCAGTACGGCGCCGGCGCCGTGATGGTCTGGGACACCGGAACCTGGTCGCCGTGCGAAGGCAACGAGGGCCTGGAAAAGGGCATGCTCAAGTTCGCCCTGGAAGGCGAGAAGCTCAAAGGGCGATGGGCGCTCGTCAAAATGCGCCAAAGGCAGGGCGAAAAGGACAACCAGTGGCTGCTCATCAAGGAGCGCGACGACCAGGCCCGCCCGCTCGCCGAGTTCGACGTGCTGCACGCCCGGCCGGACAGCGCCTTGAGCGGCCGGACGATCGAGGCGATCGCCGACAACCCGGCCCTCGTCTGGAAAGAAGGAAAGCCCCGTCGCGCGGGATGGGGGAGTCGCCGGCGGCCGCGGCTCCATCCCGAGAACCTGCCGGGAGCGGTCAGGGAGGCGATGCCGCGGCGAATGGCCCCACAGCTCGCCGTGCCGGTCGCCGCGCCGCCGGAGGGCGACCTCTGGCTTCACGAAATCAAGTTCGACGGCTACCGCCTGCTGTGCCACATCGATGACGGCCGCGTGACGCTCCGCACGCGCAACAACGTCGACTGGACCGACCGCTTCCCCCACCTCGTGGAAAACGCCCAGGCGCTCCCCGTCCGAAGCGCGGTGCTCGACGGCGAAGTCGTGGCCCTCTTGCCCAGCGGCGCCAGCAGCTTTCAGGCGCTGCAAACCGCCTTCCAGCAGCGCCGCGAGCGGCAGCTCGTCTACTACGCCTTCGACTTGCTCTATCTCGACGGCTTCAGCCTGGAACCATGCCCCCTGGAAGAGCGCAAGAAGCTCCTGGCGGCGATCGTCGACCGCGCCGGCCGCGAGCCGATCCAGCTCGCCGACCATATCGCCGGCCGCGGCGCCGAGTTCTTTGAACAGTGCTTCCAGGCCGGGCTGGAAGGCGTCGTCTCCAAACGCCGTGACCGCCCCCATCGCTCCGGCCGCACGCCCGATTGGCAAAAGGCCAAGTGCCGCAAGCAGGCCGAGCTCGTCGTCGGGGGGTTCACGCCGCCGCAGGGTTCCCGGCAGGGCTTCGGGGCGCTCGTGCTGGGCTACTTCAATTCCGACGGCACGCTGGCCTACGCCGGGCGAGTCGGCTCCGGGTTCGACGACGCGGCGCTGGCCAGCCTCAAGTCTCGTCTCGGATCGCTCGCCCAGCCCAAGAACCCCTTTGGCGATTTGCCGCGCTCGAAAATCGACCGCGGCACGCGCTGGGTGCAGCCGAAGCTCGTGGCCCGCGTCGAGTTCTCCAACTGGACCGACGAGGGCATCCTCCGCCATCCGACGTTTCAGGGGCTGCGCGAGGACGCGAGCGCCGGCACCGTCACGCGGTACGGCCTGGAGCGCGAGACGGCGCTGCCGCCGCGGGCCCCGCCGGCAACCACGTTGCCCACGCAGGCTGCCGCGGGGAGCGCTGCGCAAGCGCCCCACACCCGCCGCAAACTGTCGAAGGCGCACCTCGACCAGCTTTCCAAAGTGCAGCTCTCCAATCCCAAGCGGGTCCTCTATCCCGACGTGGGCGTCACGAAGCTCGACCTGGCGACGTACTTCGTCGAGATCGCCGACTGGATTCTGCCGCACATTTCCGGCCGCCCCTTGAGCATCGTCCGCTGCCCGGACGGCGTTCAAGGCGAGCGCTTTTTCCAGAAACACGGCGCGGCGGCCGTTCCCGACGCCGTCGGCCGCGTCCCGATCGCAACGTCCGAAGGGCCCAAGCAGCATTTGTACGTCAAGGACCTGGCCGGCCTCGTGTCGCTGGCGCAGATCAGCGCCTTGGAGCTGCACGTCTGGGGATCGCGCGTCGATCGCCTCGAGCAGCCCGACCGGATCGTCTTCGACCTCGATCCCTCGCCGGAGGTCGACTGGCCCGACATCATCGCCTGTGCCTTCCGCCTGCGCCAACTGCTCGCCGAGCTGGGGCTGACGAGCTTCGTCAAAACGTCGGGAAGCAAAGGGCTGCACGTCGTCGTTCCGATCCAAGCCCGCAGCGATTGGGAGGAGGCCCTCGACTTCTCGCGCTCCGTCTCCCAGCGAATGGCCAGGGAATCGCCGCGGCAGTGCACGGCGAGCATGTCCAAGGTGGCTCGCGTCGGCCGCATCTACGTCGACTTTCATCGCAACCATCGCGGGGCGACGACTGTCGCCCCGTATTCCCCGCGCGCCCTGGCCAGCGCGGCCGTTTCCACGCCCGTCGCCTGGGACGAGTTGCCCACGCTGACGGGCGCCGGCCAGTTCACCATCCTGAACCTGCGCCGGCGGCTGGCGACGCTCCCCGCCGATCCCTGGGCGAAAATGGCGAGCCTGCGGCAGTCGATCCCCGCGCTTCGCAAGCCGTAGGGCAGGCGGCCCGCCTGCCGTTTTTTGGATTTGCAGGTCGGTAGCGCTGAACACATCGACGGGCGGTTTTGGGCCGGAGAGTGTGGCTAGTACAAGGAAGGGGCAGGCGG
>JACOUI010000110.1 GCA_016177915.1 Planctomycetia bacterium | reverse complement strand
GGTCGCGTCGGAGCGGGCAACGGGCGCCGAGCTTGAGACGGCGGGCGGATCGGTGAGCGGGCGCATTCGCCGGAGGACGCGGGCGATTTGGGTATAGACACTCAAAGAACCAAACCCCGGCCGCAACGCTTTGCCCAGCGCACCGCCTGCAAGGTGCTGGGGCGCGAACGTCTGGATGGAGCGGCGACGGCTCGCTCCTATTCGTACTGCGAACACTCTTCCAAGAGATCGTCGCGCAGCTCTTCGGTGGGGCGATGACGCCCTTCCCGTCGGGCGTTGGGAATACGGCCACCTGCCGGTCGGGAGGCTGTTTTATTCCGCAGCCCGTGAATAATCGCGCTAGCGCCCGACGATTGATCCTCTGGCTCGCCGCTCACTTGTGCTCGACGCGTCGCAGCCAGCCTTCGGCGAGTTCCTTCAGGTCGGCGCGGCCGTCGCCGTTTCCCTCGGCGGAAAAGAACTGGCGCTCGACGACCTGGATCGAGCCTTGCAGCTCGCCGCGCGCCGATTCGTCCAGTTGGCCGTCGTGCAGCATGCGTTCCAGCAGTCCCAGGGCCGTGAAGGGCGTGAGCGGGTCGGGCAACAACCAGCGGCAATCGGCCTTGGCTGCCGGGCGTCGCAGCCAGCGAATGAGCACGATCGACAGAACGATGGCGGCCAGCGCCGCCCCGCCGGCCCACCAAACCCAGCCGTAGCTCGGCTTTGCATATCGCCCTACGAGCGGCACGACCTCGCCGACGGAGACGAGATCGGCGTCCTCGTAGCGCTGGTAGATCATTTCCACCCCTTCGCGCATGGCGGCAGGGAAGCGGAAGCTCGTCGGCGGGCGCGCCGCCCCGCGCTGGGCCTGGAGCGAGACAAGCCATGTGCGCTCAGACGACACGGCGATCTTCTCGCTTTCGGGCTCGAACTTCACCACGGATGGTCCCTGGTCGTCGGTCTTTACGATCTCGAACCCTTCCGGCGCGATGTCGAGCAGTTCGTCGAGGTTGGGCACCAAACCCAGCGCCGTGGCTTTGATTTCCAGGATCAGCTTCCCCTGGGCCGCCTGCCGCTCGTCGAGCGTCTGGGTGAGCTGGAGTTTTTCCGCCGGACGAGGCTGCGGGCGGCTGGGCGCGGCATCCAGCGGGACGGCGGGCGATTCAATGGGCAGCACGACGTAGCCGGACGTGTCCAGAAAATCCAGGTCGATGCGCAGCGGCGGCAGCTTATCGACCTCCGGGCCACGCGCTTTCAAAAGCAGGTAGGCATAAGGCGTCACGCGCCAGCCGTACTCCTCGGTGGCGCGCGAGTGGACCTTGTCGGTCTCAAAGGTCGCCGACAAGACCTCGAAATGCTCGCCGACGGCGTCGGTGGCGGCGGTCTGAAAGCGGTCGCGGTAATCCGCCGTCGGGCGGCCGTAATTCCAGGCGAAGAACATGTTGTTCTGGTTCTGCAGGTACCGCGCAAAGCCGCCCGACTCGCGCTCGATCTCGCGCGTGTGCCGGAGGCTGACGAACACGCCGAATGGCCCCTGCCCGACCACGTCCGGCCCGTCGATGACGGCCTCCAGCTTGATCTCAGTGACGAGGTCCTTGTAGTAATCGAAGACTTTCCTGGCCTCGGCGGCCTGGGGGTGGTCGCCGACGATCTCAAAGCCGCCCTTCAAGTACTGGAACTTGCTGGCCGGCTTGACCGCGCTCAAGCGCGTGAAAAGCGCGTTGGCGAATCGGTCCATGTGCTTCTTGGCTGCTTCGCCCGGCAGCGACAGGATCGCCGCACGGACCAGGGCCGGCTGCCTCAGGTCGGGCTGCTTTTCTTCGCTGAGATGCGCCAGGTCGACCGCGCCCAGCCCGGCGTAGAACCATTGCTCGTAGACCTTCGTGCTCTGCTCGTCCTCCGGCAGGTCGGCGACCCTGGCGGCATAGAGGGCGGCGGCGCGCTGGAATTCGGCCAGGGCTGCGTCGCGCCGCGTAACGAACTGGGAGCTGCGGGCCAGCTCCTGCTGAAAGCTGTTCTCGTCGTGCAGGATCGCCGACCGCGCCAGCACCAGCGACCATTCGTCGGGAAACTTCACCAGCGCGTCGTCGACCACGGCCAAGGCGACGCTGTACCCGCGCACGACTTCAGCCTGAATGTCCTTCGTCTTGCGGTTGGTCTGCTTGTTCTGCTGCTCGGCGGGCATGCGCCACACGCCGGCCAGGTTTTCGCGCATTTGCTGCGCCAGTCCGGCCAGGGTCTTGGGGTTGAGCCCGCCAATAGGCCCAAACACCTTTTCGATCGCCTCGGCCCGGTAGACCTCGGCCGTGCTGTGACAGGTCGTGAAGGCCTTGGCCAGCAGTTCCTCGTCCACGTCGCCGATAGGCAGCTTGCGCAGGCGCTCGACCCAGCCGGCCAGGTCCACGAGATTGCGCTCCTGCTTCGAGCGCGTCAGCGGAATGGCGTTGGCGCGTTGCTCGAACCCGTAAATGAACATGTACGGGTTCGTGTATCCGCGGGCGGCGTTGGGGTCGTGGTTCCGCGTCCAGGTGCGGAGGAACTCGGCGGCCAGCTCGCGCGCCTTTTCGGGATGCGTGGCGGCGAGCTGCTCGATAGAGGGAAAGGCCTTCGCCTCTTCGTCCGCCTTAAGGTGCAACTGGCAGAGGGTAATCGCCAGCCTGGGCCGCAAGCCGTCGTCGACCTGCCCCAGCCAGGCTTCTTCGGGCCGCGCAGCCAGCACGTCGACGGGTGCAATCGGCCGCGGCTGATCGGGCCGTTGCGGGCCGTAGGGCTGCATCAACTCGCCGTCGTCGCCGACGAAGAAGATGTTGCCGAAGCGGTCGCGCCGCATGCGCATCGCGCCGGACCCGCGCGAGAACTGGTACGAGAAATCGGCCTCGCGCATCCAGTTGGCCGCAAGCAGCGTGAGAGCGTCCCGCCACTGCGCGGCGCGCTCGGGCGCCGCCTTCAGCAGCGCTTCAACCGCCGTCTTCTGCAATCGGAGCGACTTCTGGCGGAACTCGGGATCGAGGGGCTGCGCCTGCAGGCCTTGCGCGGCCACAGCGCCGATCGCCGCCAGGATGTCCATGCCTCGCTCGGGCTGCGCGGAGAAGCTCTGCTCCAGCCAGGCCATGCCCAGCTCCGCACGTACCCGCGGGGCCAGTTCCACGGCGCGACGGAGCGCCTCTTCGTGCTCGCCGCGCGGGCCGGCAAGGGCCAGCGTTGCCTGCGTCGCGGACCATGCCTGTTCGAGAAACGAGAGCTGGTTCTTCTTCGCGTGGAGGCCTTGAAAATGGCGCGCCAGCAGGTTCAGCGCCTCAAGGTCCTTCTGCGCTTGGGCCTCTTTCAGCGTGGGCAGGAAGGGGCCGGCCGACGCGGCCTCACCCGCGTTGCAGAGCAGCTGCGCTGCCTGATGCCTCGTAACGGCGGTGCCCGACGCCTTTGTCGTTTCGGCCTTGAGGCGCTCGACGGCCGCTTCGACGACCGTGCCGCCGGCAATGACCTGCCGCAGGATTCCGCCCAGCGCGACCAACGAATCCTTGTCCAGGCCCGCCGGTGCGGCCACCACGAGTCCGATCAGGTCGTCGACGTCAAAGTGGTTGCGCTCCGCGTACTGCATCGCCGCGGGACCGGGTGCCGCGCCGGCGGGCATTTCGGAGGGCGTGGCCAGCATCGCCGCCGGCCCGTGCTCCAGGGATTGAAGCAGTTGCTGATAACCGGCCTTGGCTTCTACCTCGGGCAGGCCGGCCAGATAGGCCTTTACGGCGTCCCAGCGGCCCAGCGTCACATGGTGCTGAAACTGGGCCAGTTCCTCGTCCAGCGGGTCCTTCTTGGTGGCGGCCGGATCAGCCGACGTCGCCGGTTCCGCGGAGGGAGGCGCCCAGGCCTTGAGCACGGCGGACGGACGGCGGTCAAATTGAAGCTGCTTGAGTTTCTGAAGGCGCGGGCTTTCCTCTGCAGCGGCGGCGGCCTGTGCATCCGTCGCGGCGGCCGTAGGGTCGTCGGTCGGGGCGGCTGACGCGGTCTGCCGGGGCGGCTCGGCACGTCCCGCCTGGCCCGGCGACTGGGCAGGCAACATGCCGACGAGGGCTGACGAGACCGCGGCCAGCAGCAGGCTGAGACGTGTCATTGACATCAACGGGACTAATGACCACGATCATCCGGCGGCGGCCCGAGGCCGGCACCGCGGACGTCTTTTGCGCCGAGATTCTGCTTCCCCTTGCCTTGACCGCGACCGCGGCCTTGTCCACTGGCGCAGCCCTCTCACTGGCTAGGGAGCGGCAGCGCCTGCAACTCGCTGAGGTCCAGCCGTGCAAGGCGAATGGCGGCCTCCAGGTCTTCGCGGTTCTTGCGGGCCGACGTCGCGTCCCCGTGCGCCTCGGCTGTTTCAGCCAGCAGGCGATAGATCTGCCTGGCGGATTCGATCTCCTTCTCCCACAATTCACGCGGCTGCCCCTCGAGCCGCATCAGCCAGGTCATGTAATACTGTGCGCTTGCGAACGACGAGCGTGCATCCGCCAGGAGCTCTGCGTCGGCTGACCTGTCGCTCCCCAGCTCCTCGACGAGGGATTGCAAGTCGGCGTGGGCCTGCGGCAATTGCCTGGCGAGCATCTGGGCCTTGGCGCGCTGAAGGCGTACTTGGCGGACTTCTTGCGTCCCGCGGGCCGGTAAGAGGCGCAGCGCCTCGTCGTATTTCTCCACCGCTGCATCCCACTTCCCGCTTGCCGCGAACCCATCGGCTTCGGCCAGCAGGCCGGCAGCGTCGTCCAGCAGCATCCGCTCCTGGCCGGGCCCGTAGTGCCAGATCCCGACGCCGAGGGGGACCAACAACCATCCGACGAGCAGCAGAGCGCGCATGTCGCTTGCCTCCACGGATCCGCATGTTCGAGGCTTGACGTGACCGGCCAGCGCATTCTAACCACGCGCGGGACCGGACGTCACTATCTTTTTCCCTGTATTATGATCCCGCCGCGGGGCGCCGGTCTTGGGTGAAGCCTCGGACGGGGCAATGGAGCTTTCACGGCGGACCCGCACGCCCGGCGAATACCGCGTGCCGAAGGAGTGCAGCCCCAGCGGCAACAGGCCCAGCACGGCGGCGCCGAAGCCGATCGCCAGGAGGGCGTACTCGCGGCGTGTGAGCCGTTCCAGCGGGCTTTGGGCCTCGACGAACGTGACCTGGCGCACCAGGTCGGTGGCCAGGTGTTTCTCGTTGCCGTTGTGATAGGTCCCGTGCAGGCGCGTAGCGATCTGCCGCAACGACGACGTGTCCTGCCGCGAGAGGTGTCCGTCGATGAACTTTCCCTTTTGCGGGTCTCCCACGCCGATGACGACGACATGAGCGATCGAGGCCGGCAGTTTCGGCATTCCCGTGGCAGGCACCGAGTCGCCGTCGCTGACCAGAAGGAGCGTGGTGGACTTGGGCCGCCAGGGGTGGGCGACGCGAGCTGCCTCCTTCAGGCCGGCCAGGACGTCGGTCGGACCGGCCTTGAAGGCATATTGCATCGGCAGGTCGGAAAGGATGTTGTGTACGACCTCCGCGTCGCTCGTGCGGATGACGACCGGTTTGGCGTCGGTGTAGAAGGCGACGATCGTCGTGCGATGCAGCTCCATCGGCACGCGCTGGAAGAACGACGTAAGCAGTTCCGCGGCGCGGCGGCGGCGGCTGAGCTTTCCGTCCGGCCCGGCGTCTTCCAGCCGCATGCTCGGCGAGACATCGAGCACGAGCAGAAGATCGCGGCACTCGCTTTCCGGGATTTCGCCCGCCTTGTGGACCTTGGGCGCTAGGAGCAGCAGCGCCGTCAGCCCCCAGGCCAAGAGCGCGACCGCGACCACGCGCAAAGACGGTGAAAGTCGGGCCCAGGCGGCGGGTCTTCTGGTCGGGCCAAACGCCAGCGGCGCGATCCGGCGTGTGCGGTGGCTATGAAGCCACTCGGCCGCGGCCGAAAGCACCAGCGCCGCAAACGCGACGAGCTCGGCTACCATGGCGTGTACCTCAAGCCAAACGCGCTTGCCACGGAAACGGCCAGCACCGCCAGACCCGCCACGCACCAGGGCGCGAACTGGTCTCGCAGGTCGGCGATCGTCTTTTCGACGGGGGCCTGCTTCATGTCGTCGATGCGTCTGAAGACCTGCTTGAGCGCCTCGGGGTCGCCCGCCTGAAACGCCTCGCCGCCGGTGGCGTGCGCGATGTTGATCACCTCGTCCTGGAGCGGCGCCGTGCCGATGAGGATGGCGAAGACCGTGATGTTGTTGGCCTTCATCTCGCGCGCCATGTCCTCGGCGGCGCCGCCAAACAAGTCGGCGCTCATGCCGTCGGTGACCAGGATGATCATCCGGTCCCCTTCCTGACGCTCGACGAGCACCGACTTGCAGGCCCGCAGCGCCCGGCCGATCTCCGTGCCGCCGAACCACGGCGGCACGTTTTCCGGCCGCATGAACGGCGGCGCACAGCGTACCGCCGACAGGTCCGAGGTCAGGGGGCACCAGTGCAGCACCGAGTTGCCGAAAAAGGTCAGCCCGACGGCGTCTCCTTTTCGGTAAGCCAGGAAGGCCTCCACCTCCTGCATGGCGGCGTCGTAGGCGCTGCCGTCGCCGAAGGGCCTCGTCATGCTGCCGGAGATATCGACGCACAACTGGATGTTGGTGAGCCTGCGTTTCGCCTGCGGCTCGCCGAACTCCTGCGGCCCGGCCAGCAGGATAATGGCCAGGGCCAGAAGCAGCGACAGCAGCGACTCGGCCCCGCCGATCAGGAAGCGCCATCCCCAGCCGCTCCCGGGCCGGCCGAAGTCAAACGGGAGCACGACGCGCCGCCCCTTGCGCCGCCAGACAAACACCAGCAGCAGCGCCGCCAACGGAAGAAGCAGCAGAACGTAGGGATACTGAAAGCTCATTTGTGGGCCACCGGTTGCGGGACTTCGGACCGAGCGTCCGCGACTTGATACGGCGCCAGAAGCGCGGCGATATCCACGCGGTCCGTCGGGGCCGGACAGTGCAGCCAGAGCTCAAGCCGCTGGATCAGCGCTGCGGCTTCGGGGTGTCGGCGCAGCACGGCAAAGATCTCCGCCGGCTTCAAGTCGCAAAGGCCCAACCGCTGGCTCCAGAACGAGAGCAACGTGCGCTCGAGTTCCGCACGCTGCGAGGTGGAGAGCGTCCCGGCCATGGCACCTTCGACAAGCGGGCGCAGCCGATCGGCGAGCGTGAGCGGGCGGGCGCCTTCTCCCTCCACGGGCCGCTTTTTTCGCCGGCCAACGAGAAGAATGGCCGCCAGCCCGATCGCCCAAAGCACGCCGCCGATCCACAGCATCGTGCGATAGCCGCCCGGGAAAGGAGAACTTTGTGCTGCAAGCGCGTGGGGTTGCACCTGACCGGGCGGGAGAAGCGACGTAATCTCTACCTCAATCGAAGGCAGGTCTGCGGTTGATGTGCCGTCTTTGCGGCGAAGATAATCCTTGAGGTCGTACTTGCCCGGCTCCAGGCCGTAGTACACAAGGTCGTAGCGAAACGCCGTGCCGTGGGGATAAACCGCCTCGATGCGCACGACGAGGGGCGCCTGGCGGTCCAGTGGCTCGGCTTCCAGTTCGAACCCGGGCAGCACAATCCCCTCGATACGCGTGGGAAACCCGACGGTGGACCGTCGCACCTCGCCTGCGCGCAGCCCAAGGGTACAAAGCGCGAGGATCACGAAGGTGACAAACCGGCCCGTCATCGCGCGCCTCGGCCCAGCAGATTTCGCGACCGGCAGAAGTTGCGGACGGCCGCGGCAAACGGCTTGTCGGTCTGGATGCGCAAGTGGTCGATGGCCGATCGCCGCAGCGCCGCAGCGATGGTTTCCGGATTCAGCCACGCGCGCCGTCCACGCGTGACGAATGCCCTGCCTGTCTCCGCCTCGCGGGCGCGGAAGAACCCCACCCCGCGGAGGCCGCGTTCCGCCGGATCTTCTATCTGGATGACGGCACAGTCGTGCCGCTGGGCGAGCAGGTTTAGCGCCGGCAGCGCGGAGCCGTCGTGCAGGTCGCTGAGCACGACGACCAATGCACGGTGCGGCAGAGTGGGGGCAAAGTTCGCGATCCGCCGGCCGATGTTCGTCTCTTCGTCGTAGCGATAGTGCCGCAGCAGGTGCAGCCAGCGCCAGACCTGGTCTCGCGACAGGCTCGGCTCGATGCGCAAGTCGCGCTCTCCCACCCCCACCAGGCCGACGGGGCTCACGCGATCCAGGCAGGCGAAGGCCAGGCCACCAGCCAGGTGCACGGCCACGGCATACTTGCTCCGCGGACCGGACTGCACCGTCATCGACGCGGACGTGTCCAGCAGCAGGTAACAGGGCATGCGCTTGGGGGCTTCGTATTCCTTGACGTGCGGCTTGCCGGTGCGGGCCGTGACGCGCCAGTCGATCGCACGCACGGGGTCGCCCCACTGGTAGGGCCGCGACTGCACGTATTCAATGCCCGATCCCCGAAAGGGGGAGTGGTCCGCGCCGTAGGTCAGCGTGTCGGCCAGCTTGCGGACAGCCAGCACGAACTGACGCGAATCGAGCCAATCGGCGGTCTCCAGAAAGCCCTGCACGGTCGCCCCCCTTACTCCGCCCCCAATTCCGTCAGAATCTCCCGCAGCACGCCTTCCCCCGTCCGCCCGTCAGCCAGGGCCTCGTAATTCAGGCGCATGCGGTGCAAGAACACGTCCTCGGCCAGGGCGAAGAGGTCCTCGGGCACGACATAGTCGCGGTCGTGGATCAGCGCCCGCGCTCGGGAGCCTTTAACCAGTGCGATGCCCGCGCGGGGGCTGCCGCCCAGTTCGACGCTGGGATGGCGCCGCGTGCGGCTGACAACCTCGACGACGTGTTCCAAAAAAGTCTCGCTGACGTGGACGCGATGGACGGCCTCCATGGCCTGGACGACCTGTTCGGTCGATCCGACCGGGCCATCTTCCAGGACATCGAACTCGGTGCGGGCGACGGCCCCCCGGTCCTCGCGCCGGACGCCCAGCGCCATGTTCCGCCGCAGGATTTCCCGTTCCTCGTCTTTGCTCGGATAATCGAGACGGTGACAAAGCATGAAGCGGTCGAGTTGCGCTTCGGGCAATTCGAACGTGCCACTTTGCTCCACGGGGTTCTGCGTGGCGATGACCAGGAACGGGGCCGGCAGCTTGAAGGTCTCCTTGCCGATCGTGACTTTTCGCTCCTGCATGGCCTCCAGCAAGGCGCTCTGCACCTTGGGTGCAGCCCGGTTCACTTCATCGGCCAGAAGCAGGTTGGTGAACACCGGTCCTTTGACCGTGCGGAACTCGCTCGTGCGCTGGTCGAGGACCTCCGATCCGAGGATGTCGGAGGGCAAAAGGTCGATGGTGAATTGAATGCGTGCGAAGGCCAGGTCGATCGTCTTGGAAAGCGCGGCGACCAAGAGCGTCTTGGCCAGCCCCGGAACGCCCTGCAGCAGCAGGTGCCCGCCTGTGAAGAGCGCTACCAGCAACCGCTCGACGACTGTATCCTGGCCGACCACGACCGACGCGATGCGGTCGCGCGCGGCCTGGATGAACGACGTGACTTCGTGCAGAGACATGGCAGCGCGTCATTGTAAACTTGCACTCGCAGCACCGACGACGGACTTTCACCCGCAGTGCGGCCTCATACCGCCTCTTGCAGGGGCGCCCGCTGCGGTTAGAGAAGTCCACTCTAATCGGGCCGATGCGCCTGGGTCAACGATCACGAACCAAGGGGCCCACAGGCGTCGGTTTCGGAGTGCGAATCGACCGCCTTCTACGTGGCCCAATCGCGCGTTAAGCTCATCGGCGCAAATCTGCGTTGTGATTTTTTTACTGACGGTGGATTCTCTATGAGCGAGGAAATCACGGAAAAAGACATCTGGATGCAGCTGTTCGCGCTCGCCGACAGATGCCAGCCGATCGTCACAAAGTACACGGTCTGCATCTACGCGCATCAGCAGAATCGTCTGCAAGTGGTCGGAACCGGCTTGGTGCTTCGGATCGCAGACAAGCACTTCTTGATGTCTGCAGCTCACGTCTTGGATTTCACGTTTTACCATGGGCTGCCGTTCTTCGCGGCAGCCGTCAGCGAGACACCTGCGCCGCCTGTGCCGCTGTTGTTTGTGCGTCGGCATAGTTCGGCACGCAGGAAAGACTTGTCGGAAAAGGATCCGAACCTACGGGATTACGATCCCGTCGACGTCAGCGTCGCTGAACTCCAGGATGAAACCTCCGCAAGCGCTTCCGCACCGCCTGCAAGGTGCTGGGACGGGAGCGTCTGGAAACCCGCACCATCCACCTCGGCCGGTGCACGTTCATCAGCGGACACAAACAGTCGAGGTTCCGTCGGGGACTGACAACGGTCCAAAGCTGGCGTTATGCTGTGCGAACTCGCGCGTCCCCGCCAGGAGTGCTGAAATGCGACGATTGCGATTGGCGATGTCTTTCGTGGTCTTGCTGGCTTCGTCCGCGCTGTCCGGAGAAGAGGTGCAGCCCGCAGAAGGGAAACCGACGGCGCCGTTCCCCTACGTCTGGGCCAAGGCGTACCACATTCCGCCCGAAACCACGACCGAGGAGTCCGGCTACTTTTCCCTGTGCGAAGGGCGGAACGGCAAGATCTACGTTGGCACCGCCGCTTATGGGCGAAACTCGTACCTGGTCGAGTTCGACCCCGCCACCGAGAAGATGCGGATCGTTCTGGACACCCACAAACTGGTCGGCCTGCCGCTGACACCGACAGGCTACGCGGCGCAGTCGAAGATCCACACGCGCAACTTCGTCGGCCCGTCGGGCAAGATTTACGTCGGCTCCAAGCAGGGCTACCCAACCGCGGCGGAGCGCGAGGCGCTCCAGCGGGGCGAGAAGATCCCCGTCTATCGCGGCGGGTACGTGATGGTCTACGACCCGGCAACGGACGTGGCCGAGAACCTCGGCATGCCCATGCCGCTCGATGACCAGCCGATTGCCGCCGGCAAAAAGGAAGGCCAGGGCGTGATCGACGTGACGGCCGACGAGTCGCGCGGCCTGATCTACGTCATCACCTGCGAAGAGCAGCACTGGATGCTCTACGACATGAAGACCAAGAAGTTCCGCGAGCTGGGTCCCATCCTCCGCGACCAGCCCAATACCCTGATCGACGCCCAGGGCCGGGGGACGGCGATCACGGTGGACTTCAAAATCGCCCGCTACGATCCCTCGACGGACAAGGTGACTGTCGATCCGCTGCTGATCGAGGGCAAGCCCTTCGCCGAGTACCTGAGCGCCAAGCGCGTGCATCCCGACTGGCGGATCACGCCCGACGGCAAGACCGCTTATCTGCAGTTGCTTGACGACCTCCGCATGTTTCGCGTTGACCTCACGGGCGCAAGCGGGCAACCAGTCATCGCCACAAACCTGGGCGACCGCATCCGGGGCGAGCACCCCGACTCGCGCGGGTCGATCAGCATCGGTCCCGACGGCCGCGTTTACTCGGCGGTCCGCATCGACAACAAGACCGGCTTCGGCACGGGCTACCTCCACCATTTGGTCCGCCATGATCCAGCGACCGGCGCGATGGAAGACCTGGGTGTTCTGGCCGTCAAGAACCCCGACTTCTTCAACTTCGCCGCGGGCCGGACCAAGAACCCGGACGGCACCGAGCGCCCGATCCACGGCTACCACACCCTGCCTGACGGCACGCTCACGCCGCTGCACGTGATCATGGCCCTGATCGTCGCTAAGGACGGGACGATTTACGCCACGACCATCTACCCCTTCACGCTGCTGAAGATCGAGACCGTCAAGGCTGTGAAGTAGCCCGCGACGCGGCAGGACAAACTAGCCTGAGCATCACGTCGGCCTACCTGCACGTGGCCGTCGAGGAGGAGCAGGCGGTCGGGAACCTGTTCGCGTTCGTGACGCGCGCTGGTTGAGGGGGGGTGCGGGCGCCCCTGTAACAGGCCGTTCTAATGACATATCGGCCGATGCCTGGGAATCGCCCACGCCCACGGTCGCGGCTTCCCGCTGCTGGGCGATTCCCAGGCCGAACCGCGCCCGCGCATTGATTGCAGCCGTATAATTCAGTGTACGAAAAGAAGGAGAAGCAACATGCCATTGGTTCAGGGTGGCCCACCGGAATGGATTTGGGAACGAACGCCCGATCCGCTCAAGTGGAGCATCATTCCATCGGAGCGCGAGAAGGAAACCGTCTACGAACTGAGGGTCGATTGCGGTATGGGCATTATGCGGTTGCAATTCTTCACGGAAGAAGAGATCCGGAGGCTACGTGCCGCGATCGGCGAGCGGCTTCCATTAAGCCCGCTACCCAGTCCGCCCGTGGCCTACTGAAGTTCCGCGGCACTGGACCAGCAAAGGGTTTGGAGGACTAAACTGAATGGAAGCCGGTGACGGTCAGTCTGACAGGTTAGAGATACGGCGGTTCGTGCCGGACGAGCCGTTCCCGACGTATTCCTACGTCACCGGGAGGTTCCCACACCCGACCCGAGACCGGGCCGGGCACAGCTTCGGCGTTGTGCCGGTGCCTTGCTCTGCGCCGGACCCGGACCGCTGGCGTGACTGCCGCCCGTACTTGTACGGGCTGGACCTCTTTAACCACGGCTACTACTGGGAGGCCCACGAGGTCTGGGAAGGGCTTTGGCACGCTTCCGGCCGTGGTGGCCCGGCTGGCAACTTCATCAAGGGCCTCATCAAGTTGGCCGCCGCTGGCGTCAAGGCTCGGGAGGGCCGGCCCGAAGGGGTCCGGACGCACGCCCAGCGGGCCGCCGAGTTGTTCCGACAGGTAGCTGCGCAGCTCCCGTCGAGGCAGACCTGCTACTTCGGGCTTTCGCTCCAACGGCTCGTAGACCTCGCTACTGAGGTGGCGCGCGGACGGGTAGCATCAAGCGGACCAACCGAAGCGCCGGTCGAGGCCGTCTTCCAGTTCGTTCTCTATCCTGAGGAATCGCTGCTCGCTCGCCCAGCGACCCGGCCAAGCGCGCCATGAGCAGTCCCAGCACGCGGAACTCGGAAAAGCCCGCCTCTAATCTAGCTTACAATGCTGTCCGGTTCAGTTCACCTTGCAAACGATGAGGGAGCGATGATGCGCGTGCTCGTGACCGGCGCCGGCGGGTACATCGGCCGGCGGCTGACTGCCGGGCTGGAGGGGGAGTTTGAGCTTCGGCTTGGCGACGTGTGGCCGATCGACGACCCGCGATTTGTGGGGCTGGACGTGACCGACCCGCGCCAGGCCTACGCGGCGGCCCAGGGCATCGAGGCGATTATCCACTTGGCGATTGCCTCGGGGCACGAGGGGGAGCACGAGGACGACGAGTTCAACGGGCGGCGGTTCGACGTGAACGTGAAGGGGACGATGAACGTGCTGTCGGCCGCGCGGCGGGCGGGCGTGCGGCGGTTCGTGTTCACCAGCAGCTTGATGGTGGTGTGGGGTTACCAGCCGCCGGCCTTGGTGGCGTCCCACGCCCCGGCCCGGCCGGTGGGGACGTACGCCGTCACGAAGCACCTCGGTGAAGTGTTGTGCGAGGACGCGGCCAGGAACGAAGGCTTGTCGATCGTGTGCCTGCGGATTCCCAAGCCGGTGGATGTGGACGACCCCGTGTGGAAGAAGGGTCCCGTTCGTCCGCAATGGCTGGCGTTTCCGGACCTGATTCAGGCTTACCGGCTGGCGCTTCTCGTGCGGGAGATCGGATTTGAGATTATTACGGTGGTGGGCGAGAGTTCGCGGCGGCGGTGGGACCTTTCCAAGGCCGAGCGCGTGCTGGGGTATCGCCCGACGTGCCGGCTGGAGGATCTGGGCTTTCGGCTGGGCGAGGAAAACGAGCCGTATCCAACGTAAAATCGCTGGAAGTCGCCGGCGGGGTGAATAGGCTGGGGTCGGAATCGATCTGACGTCGTGCCGACAGTGAGGTTTCCATGAATCGCACGAGCGCAAGCCTTCTCGCCGCTGCGTGTTTTTTGATGCTGCCCGTCGCCGGGCGGAATGCGCCGGCCCAGGAATCGCGGCAGGCGACGGGCGTGAAGGTCGGCGAGGTCACCCCGGATTCGGCGATCGTCTGGATGCGGGCGACGGCGAAACCCGGGAGGAATGAGACCGGCGACGTGGCGGGACCGGAAGGTGCGACCGAGCCGCTCTCGGAGGACGCAGTCATCAAGCTCAAGGGCGCCTGTCCCGGCGCCGCGGGCCACGTGCGCCTGGCCTACGGCACGAAGGAGGACCTGAGCGACGCCGTCAGCACGCCCTGGGTCGCCGTGACCGCCAAAACCGATTTTTCGCACTCGTTTGCGCTACGGCATCTCAAGCCGTCGACCGTCTATTACTACGCGGCCGAAACGGCCGGGGCCGAAGGCAAGAAGGCGCACAAGGCGCTGCGGGGCCGGTTCGAGACGGCGCCCCCGCCGGAGAAGTATGCCGACGTGACGTTCACGGTCATCACGGGACAGGCGTACAAGGACATCGACGACGCGGAGGGATTCAACATCTATCCGGCGATGGCCGGCCTCAAGCCAAAGTTCATCGTGCCGACCGGCGACACGGTCTATTACGACTCCGAGCCGCCGAAGGCACGGACGGTCCCCCTCGCCCGGCACCACTGGCAGAGGATGTACGGCTTTCCACGGCACATCGAGTTTCACCTGCAAGTGCCCGGCTACTGGGAAAAGGACGACCACGACACGCTGACGAACGATTGCTGGCCGGCGATGCGGGCGGCGGGGGCGCTGCCCTTGACGTTCGCCGAGGGCCTGGGCATTTTCCGCGAGCAGGTGCCGATGGGGGAAAAGACCTACCGTACGTTTCGCTGGGGCAAGGGGCTGCAAATCTGGCTTGTCGAGGGGCGCGATTTCCGCTCGCCCAACACCATGCCCGACGGCCCGGAAAAGACGATCTGGGGCGCCGAGCAGAAAAAGTGGCTCTTCGACACGCTGCGGGCCAGCGACGCCGACTGGAAAGTGCTCATCTCGCCGACGCCGATCGTCGGGCCGGACCGGGGCACGGGCAAGAACGACAATCACTCCAACGCCGCCTTCCGCGCCGAGGGCGACGAAATCCGCGCCTGGCTCCAGAAAAACGTGCCCGACAACTTCTTCGTCGCCTGCGGCGACCGGCACTGGCAGTATCACTCGGTGCATCCGGAAGCGCAGGTCCAGGAGTTTTCCTGCGGGCCGGCGAGCGACCAGCACGCGGGCGGGTCGCCGGGCGAGAACCAGGAGTACCATCGGTTTCACCGCGTGAAGGGCGGGTTTTTGTCGGTGTCGGCGGGGCGCGTGAAGCGTGAAAGCCGGATCGCCTTTCGGTTTCACGACGTGAAAGGCGCCGTCGTCTACCAGTTCGAGCGCCAGGCGGCGGTGCGGCCATAAGCGGCGTCCAGAGGGGAGCGGCCTGGGCCTGCACCTCAGCCAAAAGCTGGCGGAGCTCTTGGGCGGACGGATCGGATTTACCAGCGCGTGCCGCCGGAGTTGGACCGGGAAACCGAGGCGCCGATGGTCGAGGCGCCGGCGTAACGGAGGTAGGCGCGGAGTGGAAGTGGCAATCCGGCGATGATGAGGCGTAAGTTAGAGACACACGGGGGGATGACGCCCCCATCTCGCCTAATCAAGAAACAAAGCACGGGCAGGCGGCGCCTGCCCGTGCTTTCCCCCAGTTACAAGTGCGGCTTGGTGCTCTCGGCCCACGTCGGCTGGGGGCGGACCCGGTGTACCGGGTGCCCCACCGACCCCAGCCACACGCGATGAGCGTTATTTCCACGCGCTGCCCGGCTCCTCCTCCGGCTCGGCGAGCGTTGGTTCGGTCTTCTTCGGTTCGGCTTTTGCCGGCGACGCCGGAGTTGGCTCGAAGGCGCGGGGCGGGGCCGGGGAACGCGAGCTGCGCGGCTCGGCTGGGAGTGCAGCCCCCACCCCAGACGCGTCCGCCTCGCCGTAGAACCGCGTCGTCTCCTGGGCCGAGAGCCGCACGTCGAGGGCCGGGCAGTCCAGCGCGGCCTGGAAGATGTGGCTCCCCGGCGAGCTGGCCTTGGCGATGACCTTGATCACCTTTTCCTCGCCGGCGGTCACGCTGGCGATCGGCTGGATCGTGACCTGTCCCGGCTCGATCGTCGCCTCGGCCCCGTCGACGCGGACCGGCTCGATCCCCTCGGAGAAGAAGATCTTCAGGTCCACGTTCTCGGCGGCCTTGCTGCCGCGGTTCTTGATCTTGACCTCGTATTCGGCTTCTTCGCCGACGGCCACGGGGCCCTTGGGATCGCGGATTTCCAGGGCCAAGTCGGCCAGGGCCTCCACGTCCGTCGTCGTGTAGCTCGTGTCCTTGAGGTCGCCCGTACCGGCCGCGGAGACCTGGATGCGGTTGGAGCCGGGTTGTCCCAGCTCGCACTTCATCGTGAACTGCTTGGTCTCGCCGGCGGCGAGGCTGTCGACCGTCCACGAGACCGAGCCGGCGTCGTCCTTGGCGCCGTCGACACCGGCCATATAGGCCGCGCCCGGCGGCAAGTCGACCGTGACCTTCACGTTCTTGGCCGCGCCCGTGCCCGGGTTATGGACCTTCACGTCGTAGGTGCCGACGGTGCGGGCATAGCGGAACTTGGGCCCGGCGACTTCGACGTGCAGCTCGGCCCGCCGCACGAGGACCTCGTGGGCGATGGCGGAGCGGAGGCCGCCCTCGGCGGTGGCTTCGGCGCGGATGGCGAGCTGCCCGGCGTGCCGGGCGACCAGCTCGATTTCCACGACCTTCCGCCCGCCGCCGGCGATCGTGCCGATCTCGTGGGTGTCGGGGACGTTGCTGTTATCGAGCGGCATCAGGCGCACCATCACGCGCTCGGCGGGGGCGTTGCCCGAGTTGCTGAAGGTCAGCTCGTACAGGGCGGTCTCGCCGAAATCGACTTCCTTGGGTCCGTGGATGGCCATTTCGAGCCTGGCCTCGCGGACCTCGATGCTCGCCTGCGAGACGGCGACGCCGGACGTCCACTGCACTTCGACGTCGAGGGGCTTGTTTTCGCGCGGGACAATCGTCAGCTCCAGCTCGGTGCGGGCGCCGGCTTCCAGGCGATCGATCGTCCAGTCGACGTGCTTGTCGCCGGGAACGCTGTGGGCTGTGCCTGTTCCGGCCTTGGCGTGGGAAACATCGACGCCGGCCGGGACGCGGACGGTGACGGTGGCGTCGCGCGCCGCGACGTCGCCGGAATTGTGGACGAGCACCTTGTAGACCGTTTCCTGGTCGACCAGCACGTGCTTGGGCCCGATGGTTTCGACGTTGAGGGATGGGCCGGCACTGCGGAAGAGGACGTTGGCTAGGTTTTTCGAGCCGGCGCCCTCAGTATCAGGCGACGTGCGCTTGGCGACGGACGGGGCCGGCGCGGATTGGGCCGGCGCCGGCACGGCCGGCAGCGGCTGCGGCGCCGCCTCGGTCGGCGTGAGGGCCGACTCCGGTTCGGGCACGGGAACGATGGGGCTGGCGACCTTCGGCGACGAGCGTTCGCGGAACGCCGAATCGAGCGCTTCGTGCGGCTGATCGATTTCGTAGGGGCTTTTAGCGGCGGGCGTCGGGGCCGGCGTTGGGGCCGGCCGCGTCAGCGGCGCGTTGTCGCGCTGCCGCGAGGTGACGGGCGGCGGGATTTCCAGGCCGTCGTCGGTCTCCTCCATTTCCAGCGATTCCTCGGCGCCGCGCCCGGTGGTTTCGGTGCGGCGCGAGCCGCCGGTGGTCGTGCGGCGCGAGCTGCCCGTCGTCAGCGAGGGAACGTCTTCGTAGATTTCATCCTCTTCGCGGGCGGCGCTGCGGGACGAGCGGGAGGAAGACGATCGCGACGACGAGTCTCGCGCCGAACGGTTCGAACGGGAGCCGGGGACGAATTCCTCGTCCTCATCGAGCTGCACGTCGACCGGCGCGCTTTGCGAGGTCGGGCGGCCGAGCTTCGAGCGGGCGGACGACGACGATCGGGGCACCGGGACGGTTTCCACGTACTGGTCTTCGTCGAAATAAGATTCTTGCGGGACGGAAGTGTACTGCGGGCCGCCGAAGCGGGATGGCATGTAAGGCTGAGTGTACGTGCGGCCGCCGTCGGTCGTGCGGGCCGTCGATCCGCGGTTGGCCGTCGATTGGCGCGCGGCGCTTCCCTGCATGAACGGGGGCATCGAGCGGCGGCCTTGGGCGGTGGATTGCGTCGCGGCGCGGCTGCGGACGTTGGCCGCAGGGGCCGGCGGCGCCTCGTAGTATTCCTCCTCGGCCAAGGAACTGTTCGACTGCATCTCCGCGCGCTCGCGCATGGTGCGATGAGTGTACTTGTCGGACTGGCTGTCGGCGAAGTGGCCGTATCGATGGCCCTGGCCCTGGCGGGACGAGGAAGACGACGGGGAGGATTGCGTCTGGCGCGAATTCTGATTTTGTCGGGAGGCCGCGGCCTGCGCGCGGGTGCGCGAATAACCTTGCCGCGACGAAGTCTGGCGCGACGAGCCGCCGTCGAAGCCGAACATCTCGCCGATCTGGCCGAAAAGCGTGGTGCGCTCTTGCGCCTTCACCGTCACGACGACGCCGAGCGCCAGTAGAACCAGGACCACGACCAGATGCAGGCGGCGCAACATCGTATTCACCAGGGGCGTTCGAACCCGTGACCCCCCGCCCCGGAAAGCTCCCGTGGCGACGTGCCGCCGATGACGGCAACGACCGCAAGCTGTCAGAGACGCAAGGTCAAAGTGGAGATAGGAACTGCGCCCGATGTATCGGACAATCCGCGCGCAACGATGAACAAATCCGCGCGCTTCTGGCGGATCGGAGAGGACTGCCAGCCAGCCTGCGGCGGGCCGATTCAGGCCGCCAACCGCTGCGCCGGGGCCGCCTGTCCCTGTTGCTGCCGCAGGCTGGCCATCAGAAACCGCAACAGCGCCACGTGCCGCTCGAGCTCCTCTACTTCCTCCCGCGATGCCAGCAGCCCGTCGAGAAAATCGACCGGCACTTCTACGCTCCGCCAGATGGCGCGGCATTGCAGGCAGTAGTAGCGGCGAAAGAAGCCCTCCGGATCGCGGCGCCCGAGGCGTGCAAGCTGCGCTTCGTCGTCGGACAGTTGCGGCAAGGGAGCGCTAGGTGTGCGCGTTTCGCACTTGGGACAATAGCGCGTCAGCTCGCTTGGCATCGGGCGGTCCTGGCAGGGGCGAGTCGGGGCTAGGTCAGGCGGGTCGGGCGCTATCGTTTGCATCGGTGGGAGGGAGGCGCGACTTCAAGGAATCGAGCTTGCCCAGTCGCCGCGGCTTTCGCATTTCGCGCCTCGCGGGCTGCCATCCCGCAGCATCGCCAGCAATGCGGGCAAAATCGCGGCTGACCTTTACACCATCCTGCCCCGGCGGGTACAAGTTCCCCAGCCTTCGTTCGGCTGCGCGGCGGTCCCGCTTGCGCGCGGCGCGGAGGCGTGACAGGATGTCGCCCCCTGGGGGACGGAACGGATGCCCAGCAGGATCGAGCTTTCGGCCGGCCGGTTCGTCGGGCTCGGCGAGCCTTGCTATCTCGTGGCCGAGGTCGGCCAGAACCACAACGGCGACGCGGCGATCGCCCGGCGGCTGATCGACGACGTGGCCTCGTGCGGCGTCGACGCCGTCAAGTTCTGCAAGCGCGATCTGGCCTGCGACCTGTCGGCCGAGATTTCGCGCCGGCCCTATCTCAATCCCAACAGCTTCGCCCCCACCTACGGCGAGCACCGCCGGCGGCTGGAGCTTTCTCCCGCAACGTACCGCGAGCTCAAGGCCCACGCGGAGTCGCTGGGGCTGGTGTGGTTTGCCACGGCCTGCGACCTGCCCAGCGTGGACGTTCTGGAACGGCTCGGCGCCCCGTTCTACAAAATCGCCAGCCGCGACCTCTTGAACGCGCCGCTCTTGGATTACGTGGCGCGGACCGGTAAGCCCGTCATCCTCTCCTGCGGGATGGACGGGCCGGAGGGGATCGCGCGGGCGCTGGAAACGGTGCGTTCGCATCATGAGTGCGTGATCCTGCTGCAGTGTACGAGTGCCTACCCGACGGCGCTGGCGGACGTGAATCTCCGCGCCATGGAGACGCTGCGGCGGCAGTTCGACGTGCTCGTCGGCCTGTCGGACCACAGCCAGGGGACGGCCGTGCCCATTGCGGCGGCGGCGCTGGGGGCCGTGATGATCGAGAAGCACGTGACGCTCGACCGCCGCATGAAAGGCTCGGACCACGTTTGCAGCCTGGAGATACCCGCACTGCGTCGGCTGGCGCGGGACGTGCGCGACGTGGAGCGGGCGATGGGCGACGGCGTGAAGCGCGTGCCGGAGTGCGTCCTGCCGGCCAAGGAGCGGCTGGGGCGGTCGCTCGTCGCCAGCCGGACGATCCCGGCCGGCACGCGGATCACGGAAACGATGCTCTGTCTGAAGACGGCCGGCCAGGGGCTGACGTGGTGCGACCGACAGATCATCGTGGGCCGGATCACGCGCCGCGAGATTCCCGCCGATGTGAAGCTGACTTCGGCCGACGTCGAGTAGGGTGGGCACCCACCGCCATCCGCGAACCTCCGGTCAATCCGTGCCATCCCTGTCCCATTCTTTGGACGTCCACAAACGGCACGCGGCCGCGACGCGCGTGATCCGCATCGTCCTCCAGGCCCGCACCGGCTCCTCGCGCCTGCCGAAGAAAATCCTGGCCAACCTGGCCGGTGAGCCGATGCTGGTACACGTCGTGCGCCGGTTGCAATCCACTTGGGACTTTCTGCCGGCGCCGATGCGGCGGGCCGCGATCGAGCGGCGCTTGTGCTGCGAGCTACACGTCGCGACGACCGACGGCGCCGACGACGAAGCCACGGCGGAGCTTTGTGCGCTCCTGGGCGTGCCCTGCTTCCGCGGCCCGCGCGACGACGTGCTGTCGCGCTACCTGGCCGCGACGGCCGATCTGGCCGACGGCGACGTCGTCGTCCGCGCCACGGCCGACAATCCGCTCTATTGCCCGCGACGGACGGCGAAGATCATCGCCTTGCACCTGGACCGCGGCGGCGAATATACGTACGTCGAGGATCTGTCGTATGCCGTGCCGGAGGTGGTTGGCGTCGGCGCATTGCGGCGGATGGCGACGATGCCGCTGGACGACTATTGCCGCGAGCACGTGACGCCCGGCTTTCGCCGGAATCCGGAGGAGTTTCGCGTTTGCCGACTGCCGCCGGACTGGGAGGGCC
Source organism: Planctomycetia bacterium (assembly GCA_016177915.1). Classification (GTDB taxonomy): domain Bacteria; phylum Planctomycetota; class Planctomycetia; order Pirellulales; family S012-138; genus JACOUI01. The sequence goes on along the minus strand of JACOUI010000110.1, from coordinate 1,195 downwards.
TGCGGCCGGAGATTCGCCTGACGGTCGACACGGCGGACGATCTGGAACGGGTGCGATCGCTTTTTGCCGCGCTGGGCAACCGCGGGGATTTTTCGCTCGAGGAAGCCTACAGCGCATCGCACGCGATGCCCCGATCTTCTTCTCCCCTTTGCGACGCCAAGAGCGATAGAATTCGTCCTTGCGATGCCTCTCGTGAGTTACTCATGCCGTAGCATCAGACGACCCGTGCCGCGCAAACGACCAAGGCAACGCGCCAGCAAACGCCGCGAAGAACCTCGCGTCCCCGCTACGGACCTCCGCATCATCGCCGGCCGGTTTCGCGGCCGGAAGCTGCGCTACTCCGGCGACGTGCGCACGCGGCCGATGAAGGAGCGCGTCCGCGAGGCGGTGTTCAATCTGCTGGCCGACCGCGCGACGGGAAAACACGCGATCGACCTCTTCGCCGGCACGGGGGCCTTGGGCCTGGAGGCCCTCAGCCGCGGCGCGGTCCGCGCGACGTTCATCGAGCGGCACTTTCCCACGGCCGAGCTGATCCGCCAGAACGCGAAGGCCCTCGGATGTCTCGATGAGGTCGCAGTCGTCCCGGCGGACGTCTTCGCCTGGGCGGCCAGGTCGCCGGACCTCGGGCAGGCGCCCTGGCTCGTCTTCTGCTCGCCGCCGTACGATTTTTACATCGAGCGGCAGCGCGAAATGATCGAGCTGATCGGGTCGCTCTTCGGCCGCGCCCCGTCGGGTAGTGTCTTCGTCGTCGAGGTCAGCGAGCGGTTCGCTTTCGCGCTCTTGCCGCGCGCCAGGCAGTGGGACATCCGCGCCTACCCGCCGGCCGTCGTCGGCATCCTGGACACCGGGATGCTCGAGGCGTAGCTTTCTTGTAGGACGCATTGGAAATGCGTCGAGACATCACTAACCCGACGCGCCAGCGAGGGGGAACGCCGGGTGGTAATTGTCTACCGTGTAAAACCGCTGTTTTTCTCGGGAAAAACGCTGCGTGAGGAGCGTGGTTTGCACAATTCTGACTATCTTCGACTCACAAATCGGGGCCGGCGCTCGTTTTTCTCGGGAAAGCCGCAGCTAGCATCGGTCCAAGAAGCCCGTTGAGGCGGTAAACAATTACGCCGGGTGATCCTCGCCGGCGCACGCATAAGTACGTCGGCGCGGTGCGTGTTGGCAGCCTGCGGCGCCGAGCTCCCTCGCT
>JACOUI010000109.1 GCA_016177915.1 Planctomycetia bacterium | reverse complement strand
TGAGGGCGGCCAATGCCGCCCGGGCCTTGAAGGCCGCTCCGTGGACCCTTCTCCTGGCCATCCTTCTGGACCTCCTGATCGACTGGCGAAGCCATCGATCGTTAACATATCAGGTGGTCCAAAAAATGGGGTCCACTACATAGCCCGCATCGTGGATTTGGAGCGCGACGGCAGCCAACTTAAGCGACCACTGGCGGACTATCTCCGCGACGGAATTCGTGAATTGAGGATCAGGTGGCAGAGGGTCAACTACCGCATGCTCTACTCGTTTAACAGCGGCAGCAGGAATGTGGCTGTGATTACGCATGGGTTGACGAAAGAAGGCGACGTGCCAGATAACGAGATCGAGTTTGCGATTGCTGCCATGAAGCTTGTTCGGACCGACCCCAATCGACATACGATCGAGTGTGACCTGTAGAACAACATGCCGAAGACAAGAAACTTTGCCGCTGCCATTCGCAAGATGCTTGCTGACGATCCGGCCCTGCGCGCCGCCGTCCAGCAAGAACGGCTCAATGCGACCATCGCATCGATGATTCTTGAGGCGCGAGAAGCGGCCGGAAAAACGCAAAGGGAAGTCGCCGATTTGGTGGGCACGCACCAGTCCGCCATCGCACGACTCGAAGATACGAATTACACGGGACACTCGCTGAACATGCTCCAGCGCATTGCCGATGCCTTGGGTGTCAGATTGAAACTGGAATTTGAGCCGATCGAAGCCGGTCTGGTCGTTCAGCCTCAGATCACTGTCCAGATGACATTTCAGCCTCCGTCAGTAAGCAGCGCGCCGGCCTCCAACTCGTGGGAGCCCTTCACGATCCAGCAGCAGGACACGAGCATTCTTATCAACCTGGCGACTCAGCGCGACTAAACATGGCCAAACGACGAAAAACGAAGCCACAGCGGATCGGCGGCCCGTTCCTTACAATGGCCGTACTGTGCGAGCGCGTACTGACCGACAAGGATGAGGTTGTCAGCCTGATCCGAATTGTGAACAAGTTCACGATTAGGGGGCCGTGGCCCTCGATGCCCCCGGGAGCGGTCGAATCGACAATGGCTATCGGGTTTCGGAGGGGCGACGCGCCAGCGAAGCACTACGTTCGCATCGCCTGCTATGATCCCGGTGGCAAGCATCTGACCGAAGTAACCAAGGACTTCAAGTTCCCGAAGCCTGAACCAGACGCAGGCCAGAACCTCTTTGTGAACCTTCGTCTTGCGGTCGAAAAGACGGGGCGTTACTGGTTCCACGTCATGCTTGACGGAAAGCTGGTCACCAAGATGTCGATGCAGGTGGTTTATCAGCAGACGCAAGCACAGTAGTCGGTCCCGCTACGCTTCACTCCTTCGGCCTCCTTCCTCTTCCCGTGTCTTGACTCCTGCCCGAAGGTCGGGGACCGAGGTTGAAATTAGAACACTACCACGGCGATCAACAGACCGCGCAGCGAGAATCGCCACAGACGGCGCAGCCGTTTCGGTCGAGGCGATTCGCGTGAAGGATGCGACACGGTCGACATGGTCGAACGACCGGTGAATCGACGCGGTTAGGAGACCGGACAGCAGTTTCAGTATACCGTGGAGCGCTCTGCAATCGCAAACGACCCCTTGGGTTCGAGGGGCCACTTCGTTCGATCGCTTCCTTACCCCCCCGTCGCAAACCGCCGGTAGAGCCGCGCGTATTGCCCCCCCGCCGCCAGCAGCGTCGCGTGCGTGCCGCGCTCGATGATCCGGCCCTGGTCGAGGACCAGCACCAGGTCCGCGTGGCGGATCGTGCTTAAGCGATGGGCCACCACGAAACTCGTCCGGCCGCGAAGCAGGATCGCCAGCGCCCGCTGCAGCCGGGCCTCCGTTTGCGTGTCGATGCTGCTCGTGGCCTCGTCGAGGATCAGGATGCGCGGGTCGGCCAAAAGCGCCCGCGCGAAGCAGATAAGCTGCCGCTGGCCGGCCGACAAGAGCACGCCCCGCTCGCCCACGCGCGTGGCAAACCCCTCGGGCAGGTTTTGCAGGAGGTCCAGGCAGTCGAGTTTTTGCACCGCCGCGAGCACCTCTTCGTCGCTGGCGCCGAGGCGGCCGACGCGGATGTTCTCGGCCACGGCGCCGTGAAACAAGAAGTTCTGCTGCAAGACGATCCCCATCTGGGCGTGGAGCGAATCGCCCGTTACGTCGTGCAAATCGTGCCCGTCGATAAGGACGCGGCCGGCCGTGGGCAGGTAGAACTTCGAGATGAGGTTGATGATCGAGGTTTTTCCGCTGCCGGTGTGGCCGACGAGGGCGACCGTCTGTCCCGGCTCGACGGCGAAGTTCAAATTGTGCAGCACCGGCCGCTTGGGGTCGTAGCCGAAGGTGACGCCGTCGAACTCGACCCTTCCTGCGATCGGCGGCAGGGGCTTTGCGTCGGGCGGATCGGACCATGCCGGCTCGGTGTCGAGGAGCGCGAAGAGCCGCTCCGCCCCGGCCATGGCCGTCATCGCCTGGTTGTATTGATTGCCCAGCACGGAAATCGGCGAGAAGAACAGGCCGGCCATGAAGAAGAAGCCGACGAGGTCGCCCACGTCGGTCGAGTGGCCCGACAGCGCCCGCCAGCCGCCGATCGCAAGCAGCACGGCGATGAACACCTGGTTGGAAAGGTCCAAGAGCGGCAGGAAGAGCCCGTGCGTCCGCAGCACCTGCGTGTTGTACGTGCCGTGGTCCTCGGCCAGGTCGTGGAACATGCGGGCGTTTTCGTCTTGCCGGGCAAAACCTTGCGTGACGCGGATGCCGACGACCGACTCGGCCAGCGTGGCCGTCACGCGGCTGAACGACTCGCGCATCGCCCGCAGCGTGTCACTCAAACGGCGATGAAAGTGCCGGTTGATGAAGAAGATGACGGGCGCGAGGCCGAGCACGATGAGAAAGAGCGTCCAGTCGTACCACAGCATGGCCGCGGCGGCGACGATCATCTGCCCGATTTGCACGAGGCTGACGAAGAGGATTTCCTGCACGCCGACGCGGAGGTCCTCGATATCGGAACCCATGCGGCTGATGACGCGGCCCACGCGCGTGCGATGGAACCAGCTCATGGGCTGGCGTTGGATGTGGGCGAAGAGGGCGTTTCGCAAATCGAAGACGACCGACTCGCCAAGTTCCAAAGCCAACCGCTGGCGGAAGTGCATCACGATCTGCGTCGAGATGGCGAGCAGGGCAAAGCCAAAGGCCCCCCAGGCGACGCCCGACATGTCGCTGCGCGCGACCGGTCCCTTGATGACCGCGGCCAGGACCCAGGTGAGGGCGGGAAGCTGGATCGAGCGCAGGATGACGCAGAGCACGAGCCAGTTTCGGCGGGCGGCATAGGGGCGCGTGTACGAAAAGAGGCGCGTGATGAGGCGGAAATCGAGGGGGCGCTGGCGCGGTCCGTCTTCGTCGTCGCGGCGGCGGACGTGGGTGAGGAGGCGAAGGGGTTTGGCGGTGCTCATCGGGACGTTCTCGCTGTAGGACGGCCCTTCCGGGCCGTCGCCGAAAGACGGCCTGGAAAGGCCGTCCTACCAAATCACGACGCCTCCTTCACGGCCGCGGCCGGCGCGTCGAGCAAGTCGGCGAATTGCAATCGCGCCAGGCCGCGGTAGTAGCCCTCGTGCGCCAGCAATTCCGGCGGCGTGCCGGTCTGGATAATTCGCCCCTCGCGCAGGACGACGATCCGGTCGGCCCGCATCAGGCTGCTGATCCGGTTGGAGACGATGAGCGTGGTGCGTTCCGCGAGCGCCCCTTCGATGGACTGTTGAATTTCGTGCTCGACCTCCGGATCGACCGAGGCCGTCGCGTCGTCCAGGACGAGGATCGCCGGATCGAGCAGCAAGGCCCGCGCGATCGCCAGCCGCTGCCGCTGCCCGCCCGAAAGGTTCGCCCCGTACTCGCCGACGACGGTATCGTAGCCCTCGGGCAGGGCGGCGATGAATTCGTGGGCCGCGGCCAGCCGCGCCGCCCGCTCGATCTCATCGCGAGTCGCTTCGGGATGCCCGAAGGCGATATTGGCGGCGACGGTGTTGCTGAAGAGGAAGTTTTCCTGGAATACGATGCCGATATTGCGGCGCAGGTCGGTCAGGTCGAGCGAGCGGAGGTCGTGGCCGTCGATGCGGACGGCGCCGGCCGAGACGTCGTAAAACCGCGAAAGGAGGGCCAGGAGCGTGCTTTTGCCGGCGCCGGTTTCGCCGACGATGCCCAGGCACTCGCCCGGCCGGACCTCGAGCGAGACGTTTTGCAGCACAATTTCGCCGGGTTTGTAGGCGAAGGTGACGTCGTCAAAAGAGATTTCGCCGCGGCAGCGCGGCAGGCGGACGGCGCCTGTGGCGCTTTTGATTTCGACGGGCGTATCGAGCACCTCGAAGACGCGCTCGGCGGCGACGAGGCTGCTTTGGATCGTGTTGGCGATGTTCGTGATCTGCCCCACCTGGTTGGCAAATTCGTGCAGCAGGTTGGCGAACACGAACAGGCCCGCCCCCAGCGGCATTTCGCCGTGGATGACGAGATAGCCGCCGTAGCCGATGAGCACGAGCATGTTGATCTGCGTGACCAGGCCCATCAGCGGCTGGTAGGTGCTGATGCGCCAGAAGATGCGGCGCTTCTGGTCGCGGACGCGGCGGTTGGCCTCGCGGAATTTTTGGATCTCCTGCCGCTCGCGGGCAAAGCCCTTCACCACGGAGATGCCCTGGATGTTTTCGACGAGCGTGAGGATGACGCCGTCGGCCAGCTCGCTGCTTTTGCGGTATTCGGGCTGCACGCGGCGGGAGAAGAGCGCGGCCCCGAGCCAGAGGAGCGGGGTCGAGGCGAGGCAGGCGGCCGTCAGACCCGGGTGGACCGAGAGCATGTAGGCCAGGTAGACGGCCAGCGAGAGGCCGACGGTAAGCACTTTGATGACCACGCCGTCGATGAACGCGCGCACGGCGTTGACGTCGCCGGCCGCCCGATTGATGAGCGAGCTGGAGTTGGCGGCATCGAAAAAGCGGAAGCTCTGCCGCTGCAGCTTGTCGTACACGTCGGAACGGAGCTGGAGCAAAAGGCGCTGCGAGAGACCGGCCGACGCGACGGAGGCGAAATAGCGCAAAAGCGTGTTGACGAGCGCCACGGCCAGCACGCCCGCGGCAATGGCCGCCACGACGTGCCAGGGCGCCCAGCTCGTCGGCGGAGAAACGCCCAGCGGGAACTTCGGCGGGCCGCTCGCGGCATCAAGCTGATGGCGAATGTAATCGATGCCCAGGCCGGCCAGGCCAAGGCCGCACAGGCTCATCGCCACCAGCACCATCTGGAAGAGCACGACTCCCAGGGCCGGGGTCCGGTATTGCCAGCCCAGGGCCAGCAGGCGGCGCAACAGCGCCCGCGGCGGTCTTGGCCGCGGCCAAAACCGCGGCGGCGGGTCCGGCCGGCCGCGGAGGCCAGGAGAGCTTGTGTCGGCGGCGCTCACTTCACGCTGGTCGTGCAGCCCAGGGCAGCCGCGGGCGGAACACCCTGCCGGCGACGTTGCCGCGAAAAATTGATTGTCTACGATTCGCCGCGGGCTGGCTATCCCAGGTGAATGGCCGCCCTACGGCGCGCCGAGCGCCCTCCCCGACCCGCCGCCGCGACGGCACAATGGGCGGTGGACATGCCGATGCGCCGAAACAGCGACGCATCGCCACCGTGAGCGACGCCATGAAACTGGCACTCCTGGGCAGCGACGAGCACACCCTGGCGCTGGCCCATGCCGCGCTCGCGCAGGGGCACGCGCTGGTTGCCGCGTCTGGGCTGGGCGCCGACGCCGCGCCGCTTTCCGCCCTGGCGCCCGGCATGGCGATGCTGCCGGACTGGGAGTCGCTGCTGGCCGGCGAGATCGATGCCGTGATCGTTGCGCGGCAGTCCCCTCCCTCCACCGCGGGGGAGGGTCAGGGGGGTCAGGGTGGGGGGCAGAGCAACTACGCCGCCGACGTCCTCGCCGGCGACGACCTGCGGGCCGAACAGCTTCGGCGATTCGCCCAGGAGCGGCGGCACGTCCTCGCCACGCACCCGGCCCATCCGTCGATGCTCGTCTGCTACGAGCTGGAGATGGTCCGCCGCGACACGGGCGCCGTGATCCTGCCCTACATTCGCACGCGCTGGCATCCGGCGACCGAAAAGCTCTGCGAGCTGGTCCGCTCCGGCGCGCTGGGCAAGCTGGAGCAAATCGCCCTGGAGCGGTCGCTGCACGACCGCAGCCGCGCGGCCGTCACGCGGCAGTTTGCCGTTGACGTCGATCTGATCCGTGTTCTTTGTGGCGACTTGGCGCGGCTGGGGGCGATGGGACCGGGCACGTCGGGACTCGAGCCGCTCCGCCCTCAGACGCCGCCCGACGAGGCGTACGCCAACCTGGGCATTCAGCTCACGTCGACCGAAGGAACTCTTGCACGGTGGAGCGTTACGGCCGTGCCACGCCCTTCGGAGTACCTCAGGGCGTGCCACCCGGGTGCGCGGTGCCACCCGGGTGCGCGGCTTGTCGTCACCGGATCGGAAGGCAAAGCCACGCTCGACATGCCCGACGGCATGGCGTGGACGCTGGCGTGGCATTCGCCTGTCGCTGCGTCGCGCGACGACGCCGGCCGCGGCGCGGCAGATCGAACGGAGTCCTTCGCCGGCGACGACGTCCCTGCCCGTGCTCTGGCTGCCCTCGAGGGCGCGGTGGCCGGAAAGCCGGCCGGGCCGACGTGGCTCGACGCCGCCCGCTGCGTCGAGCTGGCTGAAAACGTCGAGCGCAGCTTGAGAAGAGGCCGCGTCGTCGAGCTCCACAACGAAGACTTCACCGAGGAGGGGACTTTTAAGGGGAAGATGACGTCGGTGGGGTGCGGGCTCTTGCTGGCGGCCATCTTGGTGATGGTCGGCGGCGTCATCGGCGTGGAGCTGAACATCCGCGCGGCGCGGTTCTGGCCGCCGGTCTTGGTGGTGCTGCTGGCATTGTTCCTGATCTTGCAGCTTCTCTATCTGCTGTTCCCGCGCCCCGAGTCGACCGATCCCGATGCTCCCCCGTTTTCCAAGGGGGGGCACGGGGGAGGCTGAAGGCGTCGAAAAGGGCAGCCGCGACTGCGGCTCATTGCGCGCCGACTCGACAACGCGCGCGGCCTATGCATCCTGACGGCGAGCGGCCTCTTCATCTTCGGCGGTCTGCTCATCCTCGGAGAGTTTCTCGTAGTGGGCCAGGAGGCGCTTAATGCGCTTTGCATCCCAGCGATTCCCGGATCGTTGCTTCCTCACTTTCCGGTTTTTTCGGGGCGCATTGGCGCGCGGGTTTCGCGCGGCTCGTCGGCGCAAGCGTCCGGCAGAGTCGCCTCGGACCATAGCAACGCCTCCCGTTCACGCACCTTATCAAGGGACGCTCGGCGATAGCCAACCGTTAGGGCCTTCGCCGACCAGCGAACGCGCGCCGATCGGTTCGCCGCCTGCGCTCTCATTCTCGACATCGGCAAAACTCCCAAGTTGCGCAGTTCATTTTACCACGGAAGGGGACCGAACGCATCGAACCACCGCATGGCACGACGCATTTGCCTTTTGCCGCCGTTCGGGCGAAAATCGAGGCTGCCGACAACTCAGGCCGATTCGATGACATCCGCCGCCACGCCGCCGCCGAACGTCGAACTCTCGTGCCCAAGGTGCGAGACGCGGCTTTATTTTCCGCGCGAGGAGGTCGGCAAGCAGGTCCGCTGCGAAATGTGCGGCATGGAGTTCCGCTTGCCGGAGTACCTGGCCGCCCCCAAATTCGAGCCGAAGAAAGTTCCCGTCGAGCCGTATCGCGTTATGGCCGACGACGAGGCGATCGTGCAAGTCGAGCACGTCTCGTTCGACTGCGAGCGGTGCTTTACGCGGCTGTCGGCGCCGGCCGGGCAGGCGGGGCAGAAAATGAGCTGCCCCGTCTGCGGCAAGATCGCGGTCATCCCGCACCCGGCAAAGCGCGACGAGCCGCGGCCCAAGCCGGAGCCGTACCCCGTGCAGCCGGAGGGCGCGCCCCCGCCGCCGCCGGTCGAGTACATCTCGACCTATTGCAGCAAGTGCTGGCTGCTGCTCAATGCGCGGCGGGACGAGCTGGACAAGCCGATCGTCTGCCCCGATTGCGGGACGGAAAACGCCGTGCCGCCGATCTGGCGCAAGCCGCCGGCCGCCCCGCCGCCCGTGCCGGAGACGTATCGCGTCCTGGCCGAGGACGAGGCGATCGTGCAAGAGGAGCTGATCCTTGTCGATTGCTACAGGTGCCATGCGCGGATCCACGTTCCGGTCGCCGAGGCGGGCAAGACGGTCGCTTGCCCGGACTGCAAGACGAGCCTGACCGTGCCGGCCTGGCAGCCCAAGGCCGCGGCGGCGCTGCCCGAACCCACGACCTACCGCATCCTGGGCGACGACGAGGACTGGAAAGCGCCGACGGCGGCCAAGGCGACGGGAAGCGCCGTCGCGGCCGGTGAGAAGCCCCACGACGCTTTCTCGCTCGTCGGTGACGACGAATTGGCGCCATCCGCGCCTTCCAATGCGCCGTCGGGCGCTGCTGTGCGACAGGGCTCGACGCCTGCGCCGACCGCAACCTCGTCGCCAGCGGCCGACGACCTGCCGCCCATCTCGCTTTCCCGCCCGCCGGAATTTGTGCGTCCGCAGGCGGCGCCGTCCGCCAACGAGACGCTCGCTTCGCCATCCAAGGACGATGCGCCGCAGCCCGCGGCTCGGCGCCCGCCGACGAGCGCCATCGACCCGCTCGATGAGATCGACTCCGGGCCGCCAGCGCAGACGATCGACGTTTTCTGTCCGAAGTGCGGCGCGCGGATGCGCGCCCGCCTGGACCAGCTTGGGCAGATGATCGCCTGCCCCAAGTGCGGTGCGACGACGGAGGCGAAGGTGGGAAGCCCCCCCAGCCCCTCGTTGGTTGCGTCCGCGCCGGCGTCCACCCCCCCTGGCCCCCCCTTCGGAAGG
>JACOUI010000165.1 GCA_016177915.1 Planctomycetia bacterium | reverse complement strand
TCTGCCAGCGGGCGGCGGCGCGGGGATACAAGGTCTTCTTCCTGGGCGGGGCCTTGGGCGTGGCCGACGAGGCCGCCTCGAAACTCTGCCAGCGCTGCCCGGGCCTTAAGATCGCGGGGGTCGAGTCGCCGCCGTTTACGCAGCCGACGCCGGAGGAGAACGAGCGGCTCGTCGCGCGCGTCCGCGCCAGCGGGGCCGATGTCCTGCTTGTCGCCCTGGGGCAGCCCAAGGGCGAAATCTGGCTGCACGAAAACTGCCAGGCCCTGGGCGTGCCGGCCTGCGTCCAGCTCGGGGCGTCGCTGGATTTCGTGGCCGGGCGCATTCAGCGAGCCCCGCGTTTCTGGCAGCGCATCGGCCTGGAATGGGCCTATCGAATGTTCCGCGAGCCGCGCCGCCTGGCCCCGCGCTATTTTCGCGACGCGCTCTTCCTGGCGATGGCGCTGTGCCGGGATTTCTATGCGTGGTGTACGGGAAGGCTGGAGGCATGATCGCAGCCAACGATCGCGGACCCTATGTAACGCCTTCGGCGTATCCCATCGCGATTTGACCGTATTCCCAGGGTGCGCCGCTGCGCGGCGACCCTGGGCTTCGCTCTGTAACGCTTTCAGCGTAAGAGGGGAAACGGATGCGGGGATTCCGCTGCGGGGCGACAAGGAGTAGAAATACGGCCGGACGCCCGACGAGATTGTTGGCCGCCTGTAGGGATTCGCTTTCGGACGGAGCCATGTCCAAACGCTGGCGCATTCGACCCCACGACCTCGATCGCATCGCCGCACTGGAGCGCGCGGCCGGCCTGTCGCCCGTCGTCGCCCAGCTTCTCGTCCAGCGCGGAATCGAGCACCCCCAGGTCGCCCTGGGCTTTCTGAACCCCAAGCTCACCGACCTCCGCGACCCGGCCGAACTGCCTGGTGCGACGGCCGCCGCCGAGCGCATCTGGCGGGCCGTGCAGGACAAAAAGCGCGTCGTCGTCTACGGCGACTACGACGTCGACGGCATCGCCGGCACGAGCATTCTCTACCTGGCACTGCGGCTCCTAGGAGCGAACGTCGGCTACTACATTCCGCACCGGCTCGATGAGGGCTACGGACTCAACGGCGAGGCCATCGCGGCGCTCGCCCGCGAAGGGGTGGGCCTTGTCGTCACCGTCGATTGCGGCATCACGAGCGTGGACGAGGCGATCCTGGCCCGGCGGGCCGGCGTGGAACTCGTCGTCACCGACCATCACGCCATGCGCGACGAGCTGCCCGGGGCCGACGTGCTCGTCCACCCGCGGCTGCCGGGCCACAGTTATCCCTTCGGCGACCTGAGCGGCTCGGGCGTGGCCTTCAAGGTCGCCTGGGCGCTGTGCCAAATGGCCGAGGGGAGCAAGCGCGTCTCCCCGCCGATGCGGGAATTTCTGCTACAGGCGGTGGTGCTGGCGGCGCTGGGGGCCGTGGCCGACGTCGTGCCGCTGCTCGATGAGAACCGCGTGCTGGTCCACTACGGCCTCATGGGCCTCAAGCAAACGCAGAACGTCGGGCTTAAGGCGCTTCTCAAAGTAAGCGGGCTTGCGTCGAAGGCGCGGCTTTCGAGCGACGATATCGGTTTCGGCCTCGCGCCGCGACTCAACGCCGCGGGGCGCCTCGGGCAGGCGCGGCTGGCCGTCGAGCTTTTTACGACCCCGTCCGAGCCGCGGGCGATGGAGCTGGCGCAATACGTCGAGGAGCTGAACGAAAACCGCAAAAGCCTCGAGCGCAGCATCTACCTGGCCGCCAACAAGCAGGCCCAGGAGCGGTTCGACCCGGCGCACGACTCGGCGCTGGTGCTGGCCGACCGGGGCTGGCACGCGGGCGTGATCGGCATCGTGGCGGGGCGACTGGCCGAGCGCTATCACCGGCCGGTGGTGTTGATTTCGCTGGACGACCTGGCCCAGCGGCCGGCCCTGGGTTCGGCGCGGAGCGTGCCGGGTTTCAAGCTGCACGAGGCGCTGGCCACGTGCGGCGAGCATCTTCTGACGCACGGCGGGCACGCGGCTGCGGCGGGCCTGCGGATCGCCGAAGAGAGCGTCGAGTCGTTTCGCTTGCAGTTCTGTGACTACGCCGAGGGGCAAATCTCCCTCGACGACCGCATCGCCGAATTGCACATCGACGCGGAGACCACGCTGGCCGCGCTCACGCTTCGCACCGTGACGCAGATCGAGCAGCTTGCGCCCTTCGGCGAGGGCAACGAGCGGCCGCTGTTGTGCGCGACGGGCGTCGACCTCGTCGGTCAGGCCAAGAAGATCGGCGGCGGCGAGCGGCACCTGTCGCTGCGGTTTTCGCATTACGGCGTGACGCTGCGGGCCGTCGCCTTCGGCGCGGCCGAGCGGGCCGAGGAGCTGGAGCGTTCGCCGCGGGCGCTGGCCGTCGCCTTCCGGCCGCAGATCAACGTTTTCGCGGGGCAGCGCAGCGTCGAGTTGGAAGTCGTGGACTGGAAGCCGGCGGCGGAGCTGGCGGCGAAGACACACTAACCCGACGCGCGAGCGAGGGCAAACGAACCCGACGCCCAAGCGAGGGCGATTCTCATCGCGCGGCTGCTTCGCCAGACCGCTGCGCCATCGAGAAAACGGACTCTTCCGGCCTGCGCGTCGGGTTGGCGCGCGTCCGCCCTCGCTTGCGCGTCGGGTTAGTATGGCCCTACGTTCCGTCCACGGTCACACCCGCCCTCGTGCTTTCAAAGGCGGCAACGTCGAACAAGTGCTCGCGGAGGGCCTCCAGCTCGCGCCCGCGGCCCTTCAGCTTCGGGCTGATTCGCAGCGGATCGAACCAGCTTGGCTCCAGGAAGACGCGCGCCGGGTGCTTGGGCGAGCGCTCTTCGGCCAGCCGCCAGAGGAGCTTGCGGCTGACGGTATTCAAGTTGTGCTGCTGGCAGAGGCGCCGGAAGAGGCGCCGCGGGTCGTTGCAGGGCCGGTCGCCGCCGAACCAGAACCAGCGCACCAGGAGGACAATGACCGTCACCGCCAGCAAAACGCAAAGCGGCAAGAGCAGGCCCCAATAGAAGTCAACGCGGTCGCTGCTCTCCCGGTAGTACTTCCCGGTCTGCGTGAAGAACTTCTCGACCTGGCCGATGACAATGCCCATGGCTGACGGTTCGTCGTGGTTCGTTGGGTGAGCGGACTTTCGTGAAGGCGCCGCTTCAGGACGGCAGCGGGAGGCTATGGCCGGGAGGAAACGCCAGCGGCGGGGACGGCGGCGCAAGGGGCGGCGCGTGGCTGCGGGCGCGGCGGACGATGGCATCGAGGCTTTCGCGGGCCGCTTCGCGGACGAGCTGGCTCTTGTCGCGCAGCGCGTCGCGGAGTGCGGCCTGCGCCGCCGGCGAGTCGTTCTGCGCGAGGGCCGTGGCCGCTTCGACGCGGATCAAGTGGTTCTCGTCGAGGAGCCGCTCGACGAGGGCCGCCTCCACGTCGCGCGTCGCGTGCATGGCCTGCGCCGCCCGCACCGCCCGCAGCCGCCGCGTTTCGATGTCGCAGTGCAGCTCGTCGCGGAGCATGGGGACGGCGACGGGGTCGATCTTGCGGACGAGCTCGCCGGTGGTGCGGCGGACGTCGTCGGCCATGGTGTCGAAGCTCAGCAAGTAGCGCTTCAGGCGGAACTCGGTCAGGCCGTCGTGGGCGGCGGCGCGGATGGCGGCAAACGGGCTATCGGCCGCGGCGACCAGCCGACCCAAGGCCCCCGGCACGCCGCGCGGCCGGAGCTGCCGCAGCGCGGCGGCCTGCACGTGCGGATCGGGATCGTCCAGCGCGTCGACGACGAGGTTCGCGGCCTCGGAAGTGGCGAATTCCGCAATCGCGCTGACGGCCGCGCGGCGGCCGCCGGCGCTCCCCTCGCGCATCAGCCAGGCCAGCGTGCGGAACACCGTGATCCGCTTGACGCCGGAGGCCATGAGCAGCTCGACGGCGCCCTGTTGGCGGGGGTCGTCCAGCGCGGCCAGAGTCCCCTCCTTCGGATCGGCCCAGGGGATCGTCTCCACGCGCTTCAGGTTCAACGCCGCCAGCATCGAAAGCCCCTGCGCTACCCGCGCCAGAAGCAGATCGAGAAACGGCAAATCGCACCGCCGCCCGAGGATGTTCAACGCCGGAATGGTCGGCTGCGGCTGCTCGAGAAAATCCAGGAGCAGCTTCATCACGCCGGGCGAGCGGCTCTCGAAGAGCACGTCGACGACGATCGCGTGGCAGGGGTGGTCGACTTCGGCCAGCGTCTGCTTGAGCGTGGGATGGTCGCGGCCGGCGACGGTCAGGAAGGCCTCCACTAGCTCGCTGCGGCGGTGGAGCGGGAAGTGCAACGCCGCCGGCTCGAGGCATTGCACCAGCGTCCGCCGGTGGATGTGCAGGTCGGGGCGCGGGCGGGCCCGGTGGCGCGTCTCCTCGTGCAACAGGCCGGCGAGCTGCACGACGG
>JACOUI010000086.1 GCA_016177915.1 Planctomycetia bacterium | reverse complement strand
GGATCCGCGAGCAGGGCTGGAAGATCAAACAGTGCGATTACACGGTCGTGACGACGAAGCTCGTGGCGGCCCTGAAACAAGAAGGCGTCGAGCCCGACGACATCCGCACGATCCTGGTGGACAACCCGGCGCGGGCGCTGGCGTTTTGACGGATGACACGAGTTGCGAAGTCCCGGTCGCAGGTGCGAGAAGGGAGCCGCCAGTGCAGCGCCATTACCGTTGCCCTTGTGGGGCGGAGTTGCCCAGCCCGCTCCCGGCAAAGTGCCCCCAGTGCGGCAACCGGATCGTGGGCATCCGCCGGCGCGGAAAATACCTCGGTCCGGCGATCGTGGTCGTCATTTTCGCGGCGCTGGTGGTTTTTTTGATCTGGCTGGCGGGGAGCTCTTAGAGTCAGTTAAGGGGCGGTTTCAGCAGGCTTTTTTTACGCTACCTCGCGTCGGCCAAGGCAACGCTTATGGGCCCGCCGCAATACGCGGGTTAGCGCCCCGGCGACTTTCGCGAACAGCTTGGCCTCGTCGTCCCACCGTGCACGACGACGGCATTCTCGCAGGAACGCGCGGACGCGGCGGACGAGTTCCAGGTCACCGCCGACGTAAAGAGCGCGTTGGATCGGGCGTCCGCCCTCTTTCCGCTCGACGAAACGGAGCGACCAGACCCGTCGGCGCCGGGCCATCCTAAAAGTGACCGTACCCTGATGTTCGAGGAGAGCGGCGTGTTCCTGTAGCCGTTCCACCAACCGTCGCCAGCGATTTTCACGCTCGGCGGTTTCGGCGGCGGACTCAGGTGTGCTTTTCGTCATGGCCATTTGCGGAGAAGGCTGTCACTCGATTGACACCTCGTGCCGGGCCCCGACCACCGTCCGTCGACGCATCGCGATCGGCCCCATGACGTCCGTTGGCGTGCCGACGACGCTGAGATGCCGGCTTCTTTTCGGTGCGTTCTTGTTGACTGTGTCCGCACGGCGGACTGCTGTCACGTCGCTTCGCGTCGGCCAACGCTCGCAGGCGGAGCGTGCCTGCCCGTAGCGATGCGTACTCGGCGAGGTGGCGATGGAGGTCCAGGTAACGGGGAAGGAGGTTGGTCACGACCTCGTTCGGCAGCGACAATTCCCGCGTATTAGGCAATTCCGCGTCGTAGAGCCCCAGGCGGTACTCCAGCATGTATTGGACACGCAGGAGCAGGTAGTCCAGCAGGCCAGCTCCCTGGTGCAAGATCTCGTCGGCCAGGCCGTCCGGATCGGTCCGACTTCGCTGCTGGATCACCTTGTACAGACGCGCGAATTGCTCCGCGACGCCAAGCACTCGATTGCCGGATTCGACAATCCAGCGAAAGAAAGCTGTGACATCGCCGCGTTTGATGGCATCGTCGCCGATCTTGTAGAGCTTTCGCTGACTACGCCAATAGCTCCTTTCCAGGGCTTCGTCGTCAGCAGCTCGATCGTTGCAGAATGGGCCGTTCGTGAAAGCCGGCGGGAATGGTTTGCCCTCCATGGCTAGCTCCTGGTCAGAGGCACTTGAGATTCTGACTTGCCACTCCTGAGTATGCGCAGGCCGACGCCTCGTGACCAGAGCACCGATGGACGGTGGGCCCGCCGACTTCAGTCCACTGCGCCCGGACCGATGAAGTAAGCCGACCTATCCGCGGTCCGAGGGCATTGCCGATCATCCTGCGATCCCAGCTCAAGGATCCCGGGCGACGCGAAAACCGATGTCGGGGACGCGGTCCGCGGGCGAGGTCCCTTCCCGGTTCGCCGAGCGCGAGGCGCCCGCTCTTTGGATGAACCAGCTCCCACCCCGAAGGAGCCGCATTTCACCCCCGTACCAGTCGTGGCACCACTCCCACACATTGCCGTGCATGTCGTGGAGGCCGAAACGGTTCGGCGGGTAGCTGCCAACCGTTGTCGGACGCCCGAGACGCGGGCCCGTCTCTTTCGTGCCGTAGGGAGTGTATCCGTCGACGTTGGCCGCACGACCGTCGTTGACGTCGCCGAAGTGAAACGGTGTTGTCGTTCCGGCCCGGCAGGCGTACTCCCACTCTTCATCGGTTAGCAGCCTGTAGCCGCGCCCGCCCTCAAAGGCCACGTCGGCCCGCTTGATGGAGCGGCCGTCGCGCTGGATGCGGCTCAAGCGGTAAGAGATGGGCAGGCCGTCGAGGTCACTCAAACCATTGCAGAACGCGACGGTGTCGAACCAGGAAACGACTTCCACGGGGAAGCGCGCCGGGTCTTTGCCGGTGACTTTCTTCGCTTCTCCGCCAGTGCGGGAGAAAGAGCTCGGGTTGAAGCCCATCACGCGCTCGAACTCCCCCTGGGTCAACTCGTACTTGCCCGCGTAGAAGGGCCGAGCAATGCGGACGGTACGCTGGGCTTCGTCGTTGCCCCGGCCCTTTTCCGTCTCCGGTGAGCCCATGACGAAGTCCCCCGGCTCAATCAGCACCATCTCCAGGCCGGTGGCGGTACTTTGCAGGGTACGTGGCAGGGCCGCGGCGGGGGCCGGTTTGGCGACAGTGGGGTACCAAGCAAGCATGCGCTGGCTGGCTGGACCCGGGCGGGTGCGAAGAAACGCGATCAGTTCCTCCTGGAACTGGCTCGTTGTGCGGCGGCGGTGCAGCCGGTGAATGACACAAGCCGAGACCCAGGCGACTTCGCCGTCGGCATCCGCCAGGCCCTTCTTGAATGGCTCCATCAATCTCTCGTGGTGCTTGTCGATGAGCTGATCGACCTTGTAGATCAGGCCCAGGTATGCGACGTAGACGTCACCGCCGATGTCCCGCGCCGTGCGGTTCTCCAGCGCTCGCAAGTAGGAGACCTCCCCGATCTCCACGCCGGTCAGCAGTGTTTCCAAAAAGGTCCCGAGTTCGGCGTCTAGCACTTTGAGAGGGCGGAAGGCATCGCGCCGGAGCTTGCTGAGCTCGACCAGGACCGCCGCCGGGTCTTTCAGGATGCGCTCCTCCAAATCGTCGGGGGTGATTTCGGCGGGTTGGTCCGTCTCGTCCGTCTCGCGGGGCAGTGACGCCAGCTCCTGGACTTTCCCGCTTCGTCGGATGGTGGCGAGCAGCTCCGGCCCCGTCGTGGCGAAGTAGGCGCCGCTCGCCGCCTTGAAGATGAACGTGTTCAGTCCGAGAACACGGCCATGGAAGTCGCACAGCGGTCCGCCGGAGTTGCCGGGCGAGATGGCCGCATCGTGTTGAATCCACCTCAGGTCGTGGCCCTTCGCGTGGGGGAGGCGCACGCTCTTCTCGATCTCCTTGCCCGTCGCGACGGCGCTTACCACGCCCTGGGTCACGACGAAGGCCAATCGCCTGGGATTGCCGAACGTGAAGACCTGCTCCCCCTGCTCGGGCAGGCTATCGGCAATGGGCAGGACCTCGACGGTCCGCCCTTGCAGATCGATCTTGAGGATGCAAATGTCGGCCGCCTCATTGACGGCCGCATGCTTGGCGCCCAGCTTCGAAAGGTCCGCGAGAAAGCCGGTTTAACGCAGGAGGAACTCTCCTTTTCGTGCGGGATCGGCCGGGCGTATCTCAGCCAGCTTGAAAACGACAAGAAGTCCCCGACGGTCGACACACTCACCCGGATTTGCCGCGCGTGCGGCGTCAAGCCATCGCAGATTCTGGCAGCGGTCGAGGCCGCTGACGCGGTCAAACGGGACCGCCGGACAAACCGGACAAAGACGTAGCCGAATCTCACGTCGGCGTCCCTTCATCCGCGAACTCTTAACCGTGCGCGCTCGGTTGTCCGACGCTGCGTTTAACGATGGCGCTCGCTTCGTTCCCGCAGGGCTTCGACGTCCTGCCAGAGTTTTTCCCAACCTCCCTGCTCGTCGGCTGGCAACTTTTGGATCTGATCCAGTTCCCGGGCACCTGCCAAGTCGACGTCGATTTGCCAGTGCTGCAGCGTTTCGAGCACGAAAGCGCGATCGTCGGGTTTTTCGCCGTCGAGTGCTTTGGCCAACTCCGCCAGTTCGCCGCGCAGCCAATCGAATGCCTGTCGCCGTAGCTTAGCGCGATTCTCTTCCCCCAGGCTGCCGGCATCCACGCCCTGGCCAGACCCGGCGAGAATGGCAAAACAGGCCGCATTGTAGCGGTGGGGCACGTTCCGGTCTTTCGCCAGTTCGGCATCTTCGGCGAGGGCCTCGGAATAGAGGCGCGCCGCGAAGGCAAAGCGTCGCTGCACGCGGCAGACTTCGGCGAAGCCCAACCGTTCCTGATTGTCGGCGGGTTGCGCCTTGCCGGCCAGCAAGTCGGCCAGTTTCGCTTCCAGGGGAATGAGGCGCTCGACTTCCTTCAGCCGCGCGCTGCAATTCTCTCTATACGGGTCCGCCGGCTGCAGCAGGTCGAAGGCCCGCTGGAGATTCTCTTTCGCCTGCGACAACTCCCCCTTCTCCCAGAGCGTCAATCCGAGATTGCGGTAGGCCAGGGCGTGCTTGGGGTCGATTTCAATCGCGCGGCGGTACTCGGCGATCGCGTCGTCCAACCGGCTCTTGGCCGCCAGGGCATTGCCGAGGTTGTTGTGGGCCTTTGCGGAATCCGGAGCGATTTCAATCGCCCGGCGGAATTCTAGGATCGCCTCGTCGAATTCCTTCAACTCCAAGAGGGCGAGGCCGAGATTGTAGTGCGCCAGCGCGCTGCCGGGTTCGACTTCAACCGCCCGGCGGTACTCGGCCATCGCCTTCTCGACGCGGCCCAAGTCCCAGAGCGTGTGGGCGAGATTGTAGTGGGCTGGCGCGAGGTTCGGGTCGATTTCAATCGCCCGGCGGTACTCGGCGATCGCTTCGTCGAATCGCTTCAAGTCCGACAAGGCGTTGCCGAGGTTGTTGTGGGCCAGAGCGTTGTCGGGATCGATCTTGATCGCCGCGCCGAACTCGGCGAGCGCCTCGTCGAATCGCTGCAAGTCCAACAGGGTGTAACCCAGGTTATTGTGGGCAACTGCGTCGTTGCGGTCGATTTCAATCGCCCGGCGGAACTCGGCAATCGCCTCCTCCAACTGGTCTTGCGCCTTCAAGGCGAGGCCAAGGTTGTTGTGCGCGACCGCCGCCCCAGGTGCGACATTTGGGTGCTCGCCCACGATTGGGAGGAACAAAACTCATCGCGTCATTGCCTGGGTTCAGCTCCGCCAGGGTGAGCGAGCCGCTCGTCTGCGGAAATCGCATTGTGCGCTACCCGGCGACGCACGTCGTGGTTGGTGACGCCGTCCTGCGATTAGCGCGGAAAAGAGGCATACGAGCAGGCGGTCGTAGGACGCAACGAGTTCGACCGATTTATCGAAGTAGTTCACCCGTGGTAACACGTCGCGCCAAGTCTCTTGCGGTTGCTCGGTCATGGCGTACCTCGCGCGGCGTCGATAACACTTTGAGGGCCGACCTGGTAATGCTCGACCGTGACGATGGGCTGCCAGCCCAGTCGCGCCGGGTTCTGCACCGCGTGCAACTGCGGCGTCCCCGCGCAGTTGAAGACCACGTACAGCCAGTAGTCGTTCTTCAGCCGCTCCGCCGTGCGGTACTCGTTCTCGCTCAAGGCCACGACGCCCACGCCCGCCCGGCCCTTCACCTCGATGAACCGGACCTCGATGAAGGTGCTCTTGTCCTCGGGGTGCGGCCGGCGGCTGATGAGGTCGAAGCCGCGGTTCTGGGCCTGCACGTCTTCGACCACCCAGCCGCGGCCTTCTTCGTAACGGATGGCCTCGGCCACTGCAAGCCGCTCGATCTCGTCGTCGCGGACCATCGGGGCCAGGCTGGGGCTGGCGCGCTCCGGGTGCGGCACGACCCAGGCCCGGCCCAGGTGCGCGATGTCGGCGATCGAGCAGTGCCGCTCCAGCTCCAGCTCGCGGATGCGCGTCTCGCGGCGGTTGTTCAGCTCATCGAGGTGGTGCTCGGCCTGGGCGATGATGCCCTCCAGGCCCGGCACGTTCTGGCCCGCGATGCGGCGGTTCTCAAACTCCGCGAACTGGATCTGCTGGCGGTCGATGAGGGCGTTGAGGCTGATGTCGACGTGCCGGGCGACGCGTTCGACTTCGGCCAGGCGGGCGCGGGAAGCATCTTCGCCCCAGGCGCGGAGGACGCGGTCGTAGAGGAATCGTTCGACGGCGGAGCGGTCGGGGAGACCCCCAGCCGAACCGGCGCCGGGGACAACGGTCCCCCCACCCCGACCCTCCCCCGCAAGGGGGG
>JACOUI010000164.1 GCA_016177915.1 Planctomycetia bacterium | reverse complement strand
GCGGTACGTCGCCAGCGGCACGGCCAGGCGGCGGGCCTCGTCGCTGATCGCCACGCCGATCCGGACCGTGCCGTAGTCGATGCCGACGACGACGCCTTCCGTCATGTCGCGTCCCGCCCGTGAAAAAAGAAAACCGTCAAAACGAAAAGCCGAGCCGCCCGGATCGAGCGGCCCGGCTAAGGTTCGTTGTCAGATCGCGTCGGACGGCCCACGACGACGCCTTTCCGGGCCGTCGCGGAAAGGACGGCCTGGAAAGGCCGCCCTGCCAACTGAGTTCTCCGCTAGTTCTTCGACAACGCGCCGGCGCTCGTCGTGCCGCTCTTTTCCGAGTCCTTCGACTTCTCCTTGACGCGGGCGTTCACGGTCGCCACAAGCTGCACTGCGGCCAGCACCTGCTCGCGCGAGAAGTAGGGGTACCGGGCACCGTTGAGCCGGCGGATTTGCTTGGCGGCCAGCTCCTCGAAGCTCATCTTGTTGCTGATGTGCCAGGCCGCCGCCTGCGCGACCGGATACGAGACCTTGCCGCTGCCGTAGACCGACAGCAGCTCCTTGAGCGCCGGGTCGGTGCTGAAGGCCTCGACGGGCTTGATGACGTAGGCCACCGAGGGCTTGGGGTCCTTCTTGCCGTGCTCCAGGCACACGCAGGGGACCTTGATTTCGCCGATGCGGTCGGGCGGGACGTTGAAGAAGTTGCCGCCGCCGCCGCCGCCCCACTGGCCGCCGCCGCCCTGGCCGCCAAAGCCGCCGCCGAAGCCCTGGTTCCCGCCGCCGCCCGGGTCGTTGCCGCCGCCCAAACCGCCGCCGCCGGGGATGCCGGCCTGCGCCAACACGCCCACGAAGGCCTCGGGCAGTTTGACGTTCACCGGCTTGCCGGTCTTGTTGTCGATGAACACCCGCGCTTCCGTGGCGTCCTTCGCGATCAGCTTCACTTCCAGGCTGCCGTCCGCGATGCCCGCGAACAGCTCGATCGTGTCGTGCTTGGGGTTGTACTCCCCCTTCTTGATCGGCGCTTTGGCCTTTTCGGCCGACCACAGCGTCGACGACAGCAGAATCGCGGCCACGGCCGCCAGCGACATCGTCCGGAAACAAATCTTTTGCATGTGCCCTACCTCCTCTTCTGGTTCACGCGGCACCCAGTTTTGCGCCCTCGGAGACGGCCACGACGCGCAAGCGCGCTTGCGGCGGCGCGACGCGGCATCGTCCGACCATAAACAGGCTTTAGTGTAGTCGAAACTCCCGAGTTTTCCAAGGAAAAATGGGCATTCTGGACCGCTGCCGGGCGCCCCCGTGGCCAAGGGGCAAGCCGGGCGAGACCCTTGGCCAAGGGCTTCGCATTGCCATCCCCTCTAATCGAATCGACCCGCGTGGGCGTCCGAACCCCATGCGCCGGCAGTTTGCCCCTCTCCTTTCATTGACAGCGACCCGCGCTTGGGTAGAATCTACAAGAAGTTACGCAAGCTGCACGAGCGGCCGGAAAATTGCCCTCCGAAAGGCCCGCCAATCGCCTTTGCGGCAGCCAAACCTGCCTCCCGTGCCCGTTCAACCTGGACACACGATCATGCCGCTTTTCCTCGGGTGGGCGCCTGGGCCGCTGGAGCTGGTCATCCTGGCGCTGGTGGTTCTGCTGCTGTTCGGCAACCGGCTGCCCGGCCTGATGCGGTCGCTCGGCCGCGGCGTGGTCGAATTCAAAAAGGGCGTGTCCGGCGTGGAAGACGAAGTGAAAGACGAACCGCCCGCCGAAAGCAAGCCGTAAAGGGGGGTCGCGCGGGTCCCACCGAACCGATTGGCCCCTGTCCGAGATCCGGGCCGGTCTTCCACGCGCTGGAAAGGACCGTGCAATGGAACCGTTGTTTGTTTTGGGTTTGGCGCCCGTTTTCGGCTGGGCGCCGGGCCCGCTGGAGTTGTCGATCGTGGCTTTTGTGGCGCTCTTGCTGTTGGGGACGCGGCTGCCGTCGGTGATGCGCAGCCTGGGGTCGAGCTTCCGCTCGTTCCGCGAGGGGCTGTCGGACGTCAAGGGAGAGATTGAGGAGGCCGGCCGATGAACACCGTCATGCTGCTCGCCTGGATGCCGGGTCCCCTGGAAATGATCATCATCGGCGTCATCGCCGTGCTGCTCTTCGGCAAGCGGCTTCCGGAGGTCGGCCGCTCGGTCGGCAAGGGACTGATGGAGTTCAAGCGCGGGATTCGCGGCATGGAAGATGAGGTGGACAGCGCCGCCTCGCGGCGCTCCAGCCCCAAGTCGCGGTACAGCGAGCCGGAGGACCGCGACGAAGTGACGGTCCCGAAGTTCGAGCCGCCGCCCGAGGAGCCGGCGCCAGCCGCCGAGACGAAAGAGTAAGCACCGGCGCCTTCAGGCAGCCTGGCTGGAGTCCCGCCTTTAGGCGGTCCTGCTGGAGTCCGGCCTTCAGGCGCATCGCGCTCGCATCCAAACGCCGCCTAAAGGCGGTACTCCAACAGTTACTTCTTCTCCGCCGCCTCGGCTTCCGACCGCTCGATGAACCCGTCGCCGTTGGCGTCGAGCTTCTTGAATTGCTCGGCCGTGCCCAGAAACTCCCGCGGCGTCAGGTCGCCGTCGGCGTTGCGATCCATGCGCACGAACCAGTCGGGACCGCCCGTCGCCGGCCGCCCGGGCTGGCCGACCACGCCCCCGCCCGCCGCCAGCACGCGGAACCCGCCGCCGCCCTGTCCGGTCCCCAAAGAAAAATCGACGTTCAGCGTCGTGGGGACTTCGGCGGCGACGAGGTTGCCGTCGCCGTCCTTATCCAGCCCCGCCAGACGCTTGGGAGAGCCTTGCATCTCGCGCAGGCCCAGCCGGGCGTCTCCGTTGGCATCGAGCGCCTGAAACAGCGGGTCGCCTTGCTCCGTCGCCGTCAGGCGCACCTGGCTGCGCATCGGCAGGAGCTGGCGGTTGTATGAATCGGTGATCTCGTCGGCATAGACCTTCCCGTCGCCGTTGGCGTCCCAGTTGTCGAACTGGAACCGGAGATTGCCCTCCATCTCCTTGGCCTCGAGATAGCCGTTGCTGTCGGCGTCGTAGCGCATGAGCAGGCTCTTCGCCGTCTGCTCGTAGTTGTAGTTCACGTTGCCAGGCGCGCTCGCCGCCAACACG
Organism: Planctomycetia bacterium; assembly: GCA_016177915.1. Classification (GTDB taxonomy): domain Bacteria; phylum Planctomycetota; class Planctomycetia; order Pirellulales; family S012-138; genus JACOUI01. Next base: position 11,528 of record JACOUI010000164.1, on the reverse strand, counting down.
CACTTGAGGCCTGGGAGGTCCCACAGGACGCGGCCGGCTTCGGCCGCCGCCTTCTTGGCGATCTCGCCTTCGCCCGCGGAGATCGAGACGCGCGGCCCGTCCTGGCCGCTGTCGATGTGAACGGCCAGCTTCAAATGCGCCGGGGCATCGTTGAGCCGCAAAAGCTCGTCCTCTTGGATGGTGCCGTCCTCGTCCTTATCGAGGCGCCGGAAGAGGGCCGGGTCGATCCGGAAGTTGTCCGCCCCCAGCGATTCCTTCTCGCCGTAGCGTTGCTTGAACGCCGCCGCCAGCGTTTCAGCCGTCACCGTCGGTCCCAGCAGGAGCACGTGGTTAGCGGGCCTGGCTTGCATGGTGCGGCGATCGAACACTTGCCGCGAGCCGCGCGCGCCCAGCCCCCCCACCTCGTCCAGGGCCACAATGTCGTTGTCGTCGGCGTCGGCCGCTTTCAATCGCTCGGCCGCCGCCGCGATTTCGTCCCGCGACAGGTCGCCGTTCTTGTCCGTGTCCAGGAGCCGGCGCGTCTCGCCCTGCCCCCCAGCGTAGGAATACGACGGCGCCACGTGAAAATCTCCCCCGTCGAACAAGACCGCCACGAAGCACCGCGCCTCATAGCGGTCGACGATCCCGTTCCCATTCAGGTCGTACGACTTGATCGTCTGCTCGGTCTGCTGCTCGTTCTGCGGGCGGACGCGGCCGAACGTGAACCGCGCGGTCTTGATCGCCTCGCTCCAGTGCGGCGTGCCGTCGCGGTTCGTGTCGGCGATCGTAAGCAGCTCGTCCACCAGCGCTTCGCGGCGAATGCGGAACGGCTTGCCGTCGATGTAAAGCGCGAGGTCGATCACCACCGGGCCGGCGGGAGTCAAGAGCGCGACCCGCTCGTTGGGGTCCGTCACGTCCACGGTCTGGCGCACGGACGCTGCGCCGCGGCCGCCGCCGGCGCCTCCCTGGACGATGACGGCCTGCCCGCCCGCGGCGTTCTTGACGACGATCACTTGGACCGTGTCCTTGGGTGCCGCGATTACGCGCACTTCTTCGACTTCGGCCTGCGCGGCCTGTCCGCAAAGAAGCCACAGCACCGCCATCGCGCTATGCATGGAACCCCTCGTTTGTAGTGACCCGATTCATCGGGTCCGCGTTCGTAGTGACCCGATGCATCGGGTCAGCGCAACTTCACGACCGGATGAATCCGGTCACTACGAACGAATCCGTCGGTACGAGCTTACGCCAGGATCGCCTCGATCGGCGCCCCTTCCGCAATCGCGATGGGCCGGCCGATCTCGGAAATGTTCTTCGTTTCCGGATCGACGCCCAGGGCGCGGCAGAGCGTGGCCAGCACGTCGCCCACGTCCACCTTCCCCTCTTCCACCTTCTCGCCGTCCTCGCTCGTCTTGCCGAAGGCCTGTCCGCCCTTGATCCCGCCGCCGGCCAGCACCGCCGACCAGGCCGCCGGGAAGTGGTCGCGCCCGGCGTTGCCGTTGATCTTCGGCGTGCGGCCGAACTCGCCCATCCACAGGATGGTGGTCGCCTCGAGGAGGCCGCGGTCTTTCAGGTCGCTCATCAGCGCCGACCAGCCGGCGTCCAGCTCCTCCGACAGCGACTTGACCGTGGGGAAGTTCTGCGCGTGCGTGTCCCAGGCGAAGGCGCCGCCGCCGGCGCTGCCCAGCGACACCTCGACGAACGGCACCCCCCGCTCCACGAGCCGGCGGGCCATCAAACACCCCTGGCCGAACCGGCCCTTTCCGTAGCGCTCGCGCACGTCGCCCTTCTCCTCCGCCAGGTCGAAGGCCTTGGCCGCGTCGCTCCGCATCATCCGCACCGCCCGCTGGTAAACCGTGTTGTGGGCCACCGGCGAGGCCGACTTGTGCTTCTTCAGGAAGCCATCCTGCAGCGACTGCCACAGCGCCAGCCGCGCGTCTTCCTGGGCGCGGTCGACGCCCGGGTTGCGCAGGTCGTCGACGCCCAGCTCGGCGTAGGCCGGCTGCTGTTGCTGCGGCTGCGGCTGCTGGAAGAAATTCGTGGCGGCGACCGTCAGCGGGGCGCTGCGCGGGCCAAGAAACCCCGGCCCGAACGCCGCGCGGTTGAACGCCTCATAGGGCGCGATGCTCACGTAGTTGGGCAGCTCGGCGTCGGCGCTCCCCAGCGCCTTGGAAAGCGTCGACCCGATGCAGGGGAAGCTGATCGGCCCGCCCGGCTGGTGCCCCGTCCGCATCAGGTACGTCCCCCGGCCGTGGTCCCCTTCCTTCGTGCTCAGGCTGCGGATGACGGCAAGCTGGTCGGCCAGCTTGGCGAGCTTCGGCAGGTGCTCGCTGAAGCGCAGGCCCGCAGCGGCGGTCTCGATCTCCTTGAACTGCCCGCCGTTGGCGTGCCCCGGCTTCATGTCCCAGGTGTCCGTCTGCGCAGGCCCGCCCGTCATCCACAACAAGATGCAGTGCCGCTTGCGTTTGGGGTCCTGGGCGATGGCGTTGGCGAAGGCGGGCAGCCAGCCGCTCATGCTGTAGCCCACGAAGCCCACGCCGCAGGCCTTGAGCAGATCGCGTCGACGAATGATGGACATCGCGCTTCTCCAAGTGCGCCCGGGGCTGCCGGTCGGCGGCGCTCGCGGGCATGGTCGTGTGCACGGTTGGCAGGCGGGACGCCTGCGCACGGTTTCGGCAGGCGGGACGCCTGCCCCAGGGGTCAATGGTTCAAGGCAAACTCGGCGCTGTTCAAGAGCGCCCACAGTACGTCGCTGAGGGCCTGCCGCTTATTCGACGCATTTTCCAAATGCGCTGTGGCGCCGGGCCGCTCGTCGTCCGTCGGAAAACGCGAAAGTGTCGACAGGAACAGGATTTCCAGCCGATCGTCGTCGCTAAAAAACGGGGCGTCCAAGGCCCCCAGCAAATCGCTCTGCTGCAAGTTCGTCGCTTGTACGATCACCTGGCCGTTCATCAGCATCAGCGCCTGCGGGATGCCGGAATGGAACTCCGTCGTCCCCTGGCCGGGGGCGTTGAACCGGGCCAGGAACTGCTGCCGCAACTGGTCAAAGCCGCCGGCGAACTGCTGGCCCGGCTGTCCCGTATACGCCGAAAGTTCCCGGCGGCGCATCGCGTCTTGCAGGCAGTCGTACATCTGGTCGGCCGTCAGGCTCTTGATCGCCATCCGCGCGAAAAGCTCCGGCCGGTTCTCGCCGTCCGAGGCGCTGGAAAGCTGATAGGCCTTCGTGGCCGCCAGCGTGCGAATCAGGCGGTTCAGGTCGAAGCCGGTGTCGGCAAAATACTTGGAAAGCTCATCCAACACCTCGGGGTGGCTGGGGGCGTTCTTCCCGCCCAGGTCGTCGACCGGCTCGACGATTCCCCGCCCGAAGAGCATCGCCCACACGCGGTTCACGGCCGCCCTGGAGAAGAACGCGTTGTCGCGCGAAGTCATCCACAGCGCCAGCCGCATCCGCCGCGTCAAAACGCCGTCCTCGCTCGCTTCGCCGGCCAGGAACTTCGGCTTCACGACCACTTCGCTCTCCGGCAGCTTCACGTCGCCCGTGTCCGCGTCCGTCACCATCGCCGCGAACTGCTGGTTCCCCTGCGGCTGGGCAAGCTGCCCGAAAAACGCCGCATAGCCCCAAAAATCGTCCTGCTTCCAGTGGTCGAACGGGTGGTTGTGGCACTGAGCGCACTGAATCTGCACGCCCAGAAAAATCTTCGAGGTGCTGGCAGCCAGTTCCTCCGGCTTCAATTGCAAGGCCGTGTAAAACAGCGCGGGGCCGACCTGCCCGCCTTGCCCGCGGGCCACGAGCACGTCCGTCACGATCTTGTCGTAGGGGACGTTCTGGCTGAACTGGGAGCGGAGCCAGGAACGGAAGCCGTTGTCGCCGCCGAAAAACACCTGGTTGGCGTCCACGGGCAAGAGGGCGTTCCGCCAGACGTTTGAAAAGTGCGTCGCGTGCGTCGGCTTCTTGAGCAGCGAATCGATCAGCTTGCGGTGCTTGTCGGCCGAGGTGTCGGCCAGGAACTCGCGCACCTCGTTGACGGTCGGGATCGTGCCGGTCAAATCCAGCGACGCCCGCCGCAAGAACTCCGCGTCGCTGGCCGAGGCGGCCGGCGTCACACCTTCCTGTTTCCAGCGCGCGGCCAGCAGCGCGTCGATGCGCGCGGCCATCTCCTGCTCGGAAGGAGGCGCTGCCGAAGTCGGCGCGCCAAAGAACATGCATCCCGCAACGACCACGGCGGCGATTGCCAAACCCAACCGCAATCGCGGAACCTGCAAAGCGAACATCTGCCTGGCTCCGTTGGAGTACCGCCTTCGGGCGGCGTCGGAGTACGAGTGTTGGAGTGCCGCCTTCAGGCGGCGTCGGAGTACCGTCTTTCGCAGGTGTTGGAGTACCGCCTTCAGGCGGAAAGGAAACCGGCTAAAGCCGGGACTCCAACCCTCCCATTCTGCACTTTTCAACCGGCTGGTGCAAGAAAACACCCGGCATCGTCCGCAGGTGGGTGCCGGGAGGGCCGGCCAAAGTTCATCCCCGCGCCGCGTTATGCCGCCAGGCGCGTGATCCGCGGCGTGGCCAGCTTTTCGACCTCAAACGGCGTCAGCCGCTTCAGCCCGGCCTGCTTCCCGGCCGTGCCCCAATCGACCAACACGACCGCACCTGGGGCCAACAGCCGCGGCACGTAAAACCACGCCCGGTCCAGCGACCCGAAAACGTGTGGCGCCGAAATTAAGAGCAGGTCGACGCCCAAAAGCTCGTGCGACTTGTGCGCCAGGGCCGATTCCAGGTCACCCGGTATCAGGCGAACCTTCGCCCCGCCCGCCCGAAGCTGCTGGTAGGCGGCCTTCATCGGCAGCCGCTCAAGGCCCTCCGGCCGCATCTCGAAGCCGTCGATCGCGCTGTAACAAACGGCCTGGCCTTCCCTGGCCTGAGCCAGCCCGACCAACCGCACGCTCCGCTCCAGGCTGCCGACGCCAATTTCCAGGATTCGGACGACGGAGCGCCCCCGGAAGCTCCGGTAAACGGCCCGGTCGGCCTTGGGTTTGGAAAGATGGGCAAGATACAGGTAACGAATCGTGGCGGCGAGCGACACAGGCTCTTCCCCTCCCATCCCGCAGTTGGTGCTGTTACCCGATATCACTTCGTCCTGGCGCAGGCGGAAGGTTCAGCCGGGCGGGCGCAACCCAAAAGGTCGCGGCAGGCGTCAGCGTTTGCCAGGTCCGTAGGCCCGAGACGACGAACTCTTCACCACCAGGCGCAGTTGCGTGGAAACGACGATTTCGGTTAGCTGGTCATGGTCAGGAGGTCACCGTGACTGCGTTGGCGTTTTTCTTGAGCTTGGCGTTCCTTTTCGGCCTGCCGTTGATGTTCGTCATGCTCGCTTTCGCTTATGCGCAGAAGCCCCGGCGAATCTGGCGGCCGTCGTTGGAAGCGCAACCGGAGCGCATTCAGTTCCGCCTCGCGGACCTCGCCATTCTCATTCTCTACGAAGCGTTGGCTGCGGCATCCGTTCGCGGCGCAACCCTCGGCGAGCCGGTGAGTCCGACGACACTCACGCTCGCTCTCCTCGCGGCGTTCCTTCTAGCGGCCGTGCTGTGGGGGTTGGGAATGGTGTTTCTCGCGATGTCTAATGTGCAGTCCTCCGTCCGGCGCATCGCAGTCTGGCTCACGCTGCCGCTTGGAGTTTGGGGGGTTACGTCTCTCGGCTCCAACGGGATTTGTCTGCCTCGGCCTCGCTGCCGGCGGGACGCTTGAGGGTCGATGGTCACTCAGCCTCCAAGATACGCTGTTGCTGGCAGCGGTCCTGACATCGGACTTGGCCGCGATTGGCGCCAGCGCCGCTGCGGCCTTCTGTGCAGTGCGATGTCCGTCGCTCAAAAAGCCAACTCCCCGAACACCCATCAAGGCCTGGCTCGTCCACCACGCCGGTGGGTGAACCAATCCCGCCCGGCGGCGTCTATAATGGCGAACGACCGCCAGGTCCGGCTTCGAATCGGCGGACCCGGGAAATCCCATGGAAATCGGGCGGTCGAGTTTCAATCCGGCCCGGCAAAAGGGTACAATTGTGTGGCCGCGGCAACGATCCATTTCACCGGCATTGCCCGATCAAAACCCCCCAGGAGCCTCCCAGAACGTGACCGACCTGCACCGCGCGAATGGCGTGGCACGTGAAAAGGCCGTCCTCGTCGGCGTCCTCCTCGACGGCGACCCCCACTTCGACGGCGACTCCCTCGACGAACTCGACGGCCTGGCCCGCACGGCCGGCGCGCGGGTCGTCGGCCGGCTCTCGCAGCGGCGCGAGGCGCCGGACAAAACGACCTACCTGGGCAAAGGCAAGGTCGGCGAGTTGAAGCTCATGGTCGAGGCCAACGACGCCGACGTCGTGCTCTTCGACAACGACCTCTCGCCCGCCCAAACGCGCAACCTGGAAAAATCGCTGACGATCAAGGTGCTCGACCGCACCGAGTTGATCCTCGATATCTTCGCCACCGGCGCCCACACGAACGAATCCCGCCTGGCCGTCGAATTGGCGCAGCTTCAGTATTCGCTGCCGCGGCTCAAGCGCTTGTGGACGCACTTGTCGCGGTTGAAGATGGGCATCGGCATGCGGGGTCCAGGCGAAAAGCAGCTCGAAGAGGACCGCCGGCTCGTCGAGCGCCGCATCCACGACCTCCGCCAGTCGCTCTACGAAATCGAAGACCGCAAGGAGCGGCTCGTCGCCGGACGCCGCGACCACATGACCGTTTCCCTCGTCGGCTACACCAACGCCGGCAAGAGCACGCTCATGAACGCGCTGACGGGCGCGGGCGTCCATGCCGCCGACAAGCTCTTCGCCACGCTCGACACCCGCACGCGCCGCTGGGACCTGCCCAAGTGGGGACCCGTGCTCTTAAGCGACACGGTCGGCTTCATCCGCAAGCTGCCGCACCAACTGATCGCCAGCTTTAAGGCCACGCTCGAAGAGGCCCGCCAGGCGAACCTGCTGTTGCACGTGGCCGACGCCGCCAGCCCGGCCGTCTACGACCAGATCAGCGCCGTCTACGGCGTGTTGGAGGAAATCGGCATTCAGCAGAAGGACACGCTGCTGGTCCTGAACAAGATCGACAAGCCGCCCGACCGTGCGCGCGTCGAGGGCCTGCGCAACCGTTATCCGCACGCCATTCCCGTCAGCGCCCGCACCGGCCAAGGGCTGCGCGAGCTGGCCAACGAGGTGAGCGACGCCCTGAGCCGCTGCTTCCTCGACCTGGACGTGGAGATGGGCGTCGACAACGGCCGGCTGCTGGCCTACCTCTCGGCCCACGGCGAAGTGCTGTCGCGGCAGTACGACGGCGACCGCGTGGTCGTCCACTGCAAGCTGCCGGCCCGCTTCGCCACGCGCATTCACGAAGACGGCGTGCGCGTCGCCGACCACCAGGTCGCCCAATCCAAAGCCGGCTAGCCCGTCGTAGGGTAGGCGGCCCGCCTGCCCTTCTTCTTCTCTTTCTCTGTTCTCGGCAATCAATCTTTTTTTGCCGTGCCGCCAAAAACGCACCGCCCGCTCGTTTCTCGCCGCCCCCCGACACGTTAACATGGCGCTGTCCGCCGGCCGAAGTTCCCCGGCCGCGGGCCGTCGTCGTTCGCCTCAGATCAGACACCTTCGACTGCTGGACACCCATGAAAGCTCGCGTTGCCATTCCGACTCTGCTTGCCGCTTTGCTTGCCACCGCCATGACCGACGATCTTCCGGCCCAGGACGAGCCGTACATGCTCGGCGAAGACTCCCAGCGCCATGAGGGCGTCCCCCAGGGCAAGGTCGCCAAGAGCGTCTGGAAGAGCAAAGTCTTCGAGGGCACGATCCGCGAGTGGCAGCTCTACGTCCCCGCCCAGTACGACTCCTCGAATCCCGCCTGCGTGATGGTCTTTCAGGACGGCGCCGCCTACGCCGACGAAAAGGGCCAGTTCCGCGCGCCCATCGTCTTCGACAACCTGATCCACAAAAAGGAAATGCCGGTCACCATCGGCGTCTTCATCAACCCGGGCCACAAGGCCGAGGAGCTGCCCACGGGCGGCTTCCGCGCCAACAACCGCAGCTTCGAGTACGACGCGCTCAGCGACCAGTACGCCCGCTTCCTGCTCGACGAAATCCTCCCCGAGGTCGAGAAGAGCTACAAGCTGGCCGACGACCCGAAGCGCCGGGCGATTTGCGGAATTTCCTCCGGAGGCATCTGCGCTTGGACCGTCGCCTGGGAGCGGCCTGACAAGTTCCACAAGGTGCTGAGCCACGTGGGCAGCTTCACGAACATCCGCGGCGGCCACGCCTATCCCGCCCTGATCCGCAAGACGAAGCCCAAGGAGATCCGCGCGTTTCTGCAGGACGGCGAGAAGGACCTGGACAACGAGCACGGCAACTGGTGGCTGTCGAACCTGCAAATGGAGGCGGCGCTCAAATTCGCCAAGTACGACTACCAGTTCGTGGGCGGCGTGGGGGCGCACAACGGCAAGCACGGCGGCGCGATTTTGCCCGATTCGCTGCGCTGGCTGTGGCGGGACGTGGAGAAGTAGTTTCTCGCGATCTCGTCGTACTCGTCCTCAGTTCTTTGATGATGAGTGGGGGAGGGGGAGAGGGGGAGACCGGAGAAAGGCCGTGCGCAGCACCCCGCGGCTGTCATTGACCGCCGCGCGCTCTGCTTTCGCGCCAGTTTTGCTGTACAATTGCAGAAGGAAGAGCGGCAACGACCTGGAGGAACACCGTGCCAACGAAGACCCTTGACGGCCACATTGAAGTCACGCCCGGCGTCGCCGGCGGCAAGCCGCGCATTGCCGGACACCGGATTACCGTCCAGGACATCGCCATCTGGCACGAGCGCCTCGGCCAGTCCGCCGACGAGATCGCCGCCGAGTACGACCTGACGTTGGCCGACGTCTACGCCGCGCTGGCCTACTATTTCGACCACCGGGAGGAAATCGACCGGTCGATCGAAGAGGGGCGGGCCTTTGCCGCAGCGCTTCGGCAGCGCACACCGTCGAAAGTCCAAGAGCGCCTGCGGGAGCAGCAGGGCGATGGCAAGCGAAGTTAAGTTCTACGTTGACGAGCACGTTGCCAAAGCTGTCTCGCGCGGATTGCGCCAGCGCGGCGTCGATGTGGTGAGGGTCACCGACGCCGGTTTGCTCAGCGCAAGTGATGAAGAGCACCTGCAGCGCGCTCTGGCGGAAGGACGCGTAATCTTCACGCAGGACGACGATTACTTGCGCTTTCATGCGACGGGCCTCGAACACGCCGGGATTGCTTACGCTCCACAGGGAATGTCCATCGGTGAGATCATTCGCGGTCTGATGCTCATCCATCAAGTGCTAAGCGCCGACGAGATGCGGAATCATGTCGAGTTCCTGTGATGAGCGCGACATGCGCCGTGGCCTGGGTCTCACGTTGGCCCCCACATCCTCCCCCAGCACCGCCCTTGACCCCCGCGCGCCCTGCGACCGACAATTGACGCATGGCGACCCCCCTTCCCGACCTCAACATTGGCAACGTCCGCGTCGGCTTTCCCGTCGTGCAGGCGGCGCTTAGCGGCTACAGCGACCTGGCCATGCGCGTGATCAGCCGGCGGCTGGGGGCGTCGTATACGCTGTGCGAGGTCGTGCTCGATCAGTTCGTCATCGCCGGCGGCAAAAAGCTCCGCCGCCGCTGGCAGATCGCCGACGAAGAGCACCCCGTCGGCGGGCAGCTCATGGGCTCCGATCCGGCCGAGTTCGCCGCCGCCGCGGGCGACCTGGCCGAGACCGGCTTCGACGTGATCGACATCAACTTCGGCTGCCCGGTCAAGAAGGTGCTGGGGCGCTGCCGGGGCGGCTTTCATCTCAGCCAGCCCGACGTGGCCCTGGAAATCGTCTCGCGCGTCCGGGAGTCTGTGCCGCCGCGCGTTCCCGTCACCGTCAAACTGCGCCGGGGACTCGACGACACTCCGGCCAGCCGCGACAAGTTCTTCACGATCCTGGACGGCGCCTTCGCCCGCGGGATCGCCGCCGTCACCGTCCACGGCCGGACCGTCAAGCAGCGCTACCTCGGGCCCAGCCGCTGGGATTTCCTGCGCGAGGTCCGCCAGCACCTTGGGCCGGACAAAACGATGCTCGGCAGCGGCGACCTGTTCACTCCGCACGATTGCCTGCGGATGATCGCCGAGACGGGCGTCGACGGCGTCAGCGTCGCCCGCGGCGCGATCGGCAACCCTTGGATTTTCGGGCAGGTCCGCGCCCTGGCGGCCGGCGAGCCGCTCCCGCCGCCGCCGTCGGTGTTCGAGCAGCGCCAGATCATCCGCGAACACTACCGCCTGGCCGAGGAGCTCTATGGTCCCGAACTCGGCGGGCGGCAGATGCGAAAGTTCGGCATCAAGTATTCTCGCCTTCACCCCGAGAGCCAGGTCGTGCGCGACGCCTTCGTGGCCGTGAAACGCCCGGAGGATTGGCAGCGCGTGCTCGACGAGTGGTACCACGTAGACCTGCCGGGCCGGCATCCCGCGTCTGAAATCGGCGAGACGGAGGATTGCTCCGCGGCGGCGTGAGAGGCGTGAGGGATGGGGCTTGAGAAGCGGGGCGTGAATGGCGAGCCGGAGGCCTCAGCCGGCCTCAGCCACCGGGTGCGTTCGAATCAGGCCAATGCCGGGCCGTGTCTTCCCGCTCCGACGAATGGGGCCGCCCCGCGCCAAAGTGGTACAATGCGCCCCTTCGCCGCTCGCAAAACACACCCACTTGGGAGCACACGCCATGGCCACGGCTTTCCGACCGCACTCCCTTCGCACGGTCCAACTTGTGCCCGTCACGGCCTTCGACGGCGAGGGCCGCTTGGCGCTTACCGTGATGGAAGCTAACGCGCGGCGGCTCTTCGAGGCGGGCATCCGCGTCTTCATCCCCTGCGCGGGAAGCTCGGAGTTCCACAGCCTGCGGGCCGACGAGATCGTGGCCGCCGTGGCCATGACACGCCAGGCCGTCGGGCGCGATAGCGTCGTAATGGCCCCCGTCGGCCTCCAGCTTTTGCACGCCCTGGAGGTCGGCCGCAAGTCGCTCGACGCCGGCGCCGACTGCCTGCTCGTCATGCCGCTCGATTTCCCCTACCTCTCCGACGCCGGCGCCGCCGATTACTACAACGCAATCCTCGGCGAGCTTTCGGCCCCCACGCTCATTTACAAGAAGGCCGAAATCCCCTCCGACCGGCTGCTCCTCGAGCTGGCCGACCATCCCAAGGTCGTCGGCGTGAAATACGCCGTGAACGATATCGACGCCTTCCGTCGCGTCGTCACCGCCGACCAGGGCCGGATCGACTGGTTCTGCGGCTCGGCCGAGCGGTTCGCCCCGTTCTTCATGCTGGCCGGCGCGACCGGCTACACGAGCGGGGCCGGGAACCTCTGCCCGCGGCTGACGCTCGCCATGCACGCCGCCTGCGCCGAAGGCGACTGGCCACAGGCCATGCGGTTGCAGGAGATCATCCGCCCGATCGAAGACTACCGCGCCCGCGCGGGCAGCTCTTACAATATCTCGTTCCTGAAGTACGCGATGACGCACGTGAGTCCCTCCCACGTCGCGGGCGAGGGGCAGG
>JACOUI010000163.1 GCA_016177915.1 Planctomycetia bacterium | reverse complement strand
TCGGCAAGCCCAAGAAATCCGCCCTTGTCGCCTGCATCCGGAAACTGCTGTGCATCCTCAACGCCTTGATCCGCAACCGCACAGCTTGGAAAACTCCAGTTCCGGCCGCTTGACAATCAACACAGTCGCTGTCTCGTCGCGTGTCCACACCCTGCCGTCCCTGTGCCGTCCCTGTCTCGTCCCTGCTCCGTCCCTGTCCCGTCGCGCGCACTTTTCACCGTGCAGGGCCTGTCGCATTCCGAAGCCGTCATCCCACGGCAGGGCAGGGGGGAAGGGCAGAGGAAGGCGTTTCGCGCTCGCCCGCCCGGCCCGACGCCGGTGCTCCCGATACGAGCGACAAGAGCACGTCCACCGTCTTCGGCGTGGCCGGTTCGATCAGGTTTGCAAAGACCCGCCTTTCGCCGGCGGGGCAGGGCAGGGGGGTGGCGCGGCCCGGCGGCCAGTTGGGCGAGCACGCTAGGGCCGGGTCCAGCAGGCGATAGACTTCGTCGGCGCCGCGCACCGACCCAAAAGTGCCCCAATCGGCGGCGGGCAGAAGGTCCGCCCCGCCGCGCGGCAAAAGGTCGATCACCGGCAGGCCGAAGAGCGTCGCATCGATGCCCGCCCCGGAAACGCAGCTCAAAACGCACGCCGCCCCGCGCAGCCGCTCCGCCAGACTGCCGGTTGGGCTGCCGGTTGGGCTGCCCGTCGGCCGCACGATCCGCGCCTGGACCGCCGGAAATTCCCTGAGCAGCTCCTGGAAAATCGCGTCGGTCGGGCAGCGGGGATGAAGCTGAAGGGTGAGCGTGGTGCCGGGAAACCGTTCTTTGGTGAGCTTCTCGATGGCGGCAAACGCGGCCCGGAGCATTTCGCGGTGCGTGGCCGACGTGAGGTGAAACGTCACCGCGTCGGGCCGCTCGTCGCGGGGCAGCGTCGTGGCGAAGAGGACGATTTCCGGGGGTGGCACTGGCATCTTGCCAGTGCCGTCGCTCGGTCGAGCACGCTGCACTGGCGAGACGCCCGTGGCACGCACAGTGGCACCCGGCGAGCACTGGCGAGACGCCAGTGGCACCCGGCCCGTGGCACCCACAGTGGCACCCGTGTGGTACGCATCATGCCGCGGCGAGCCGGTGACAAAAATCCGTTCTGCCGGCACGCCCCACCGCAAAAGCTGCTCCCGGCTCGACTCGCCCCACACGAGTACGTTATCCGCCGCCAGCGGCGCAAAGCCGAACCGCACCCGCGGCACGCCGTGCTGCACGACCGCCGTCGGAATGCCGAGCTTTCGCGCGACGGCGATGGCCGCGCGGGGCAGGGGGGTGGCGTCCTCGTCGAAAACGACCAGCGACGGCCTGAGGCGGCGGAAGTGCGCGTCAATGGCCGAGATACTTCGCACCTGCCGGCGGCCGTCGATTTCCATCGTGCGCTCGAGAAACTCGATCACTGGTCGGTCGAGGTTGACGCCGCGGCACACGACGCCAGAGGGCGGCAGCGAGACGTCGATCCGCTCCTTATCTTTGCCGGCCCCGCCGCACGTGATCTGTCCTACGCCCGCGCCGCGCCAGCGCAGGAATGCGCGAAACGCAAACTCCTCGTACAGCCACCACGCCTGACACCCGCGCCGCACCAGCTCGCCGCAGACGGGATCGAGCACGGCGCGATTGCCGCAGAGCACGATCCGCGGCGCGCCCGCGCGCACGGCCGGCCCGAACCAGCCGGCGACGGCCGCCGCGAAACGCCGCAGAATCGACCCGCCGCGCCGAAATCGCGGCCGTTCGCATTCCGGCGCTTCGTTGCCGGCGACCACGCGGACCGTCGCGCCGCGGGCCGCCGCCAATTCGGCCAGGACGTGGGCGTAATCGACGTCCAGGTCCGGCTGAAGGTAATAGTCCATCTCCGCCGGAAACGCCTGCACGTCTTCAAAAAAAGCCACCAGCCGCAACAGGCGGACGAGGTAGTAGCGGAGCTTGCGCTCATTGAGCCAAGCGGCGGACACGTGCGGGCCATCGCCCCGCGCCAAAAGCGACGCGAGGCGCGAAGCCTCATCGTCCACCCATGCGCTAGAGGAGTCGATTGAGTCGTCGAGCGAGAAGTGACACGCGGGCGAGCCGGTGGGCCAGGTCCCTTCCAGGAGCAGCGCTGGCTCCTCCGCGCGAGGTCGTTTCCAAACGCAGCTTGCCCGGGCGAAGACCTTCATGGCGGCCCGATTTGCTTAATGAGAGGCCCGTCGTCGTCGTGACGGTCCCGTTTGTAGTGACCGCATTAATGCGGTCACTACAAACGGGACTCCAACGGCGCGTCAAGCTGGTTGAGGGCGGCCATGCGGCGGCGCATGGCCGGGTTGTGCTCCAACAGGCCGGCGATTTTTCGCCAATCGAGCCGCTCCGGGCCGAGGGCCTCGAAAATCTGCTGCGCGTGTTCCCAGTCCTCCTCCGACTCGATCCGCAGCCGGACGTCCTGGCGGTCGATTTCCACCGGCAGCGGGATCAAGCGGATGTTGAAAACTTCCGGATGGGAGCAGACGTAGCGCGTCACGTCGTCGCGGACGGCGTGGTCGACGGCGTCGCGGTTGGCGCGCTGCAACGCGGCGCGGCGGCACCATTCGCCGATCACGCCGACGGGCGAGAACAGGGCAGGGCGGCCGTCGCCGCAGCAATAGCTGATGTAGTCGCAGGAGGGGTGCTCGTCGGCCGTTCGCACCAGGCGGTCGATGAGGACCGGGTCGACGAACGGCGTGTGTACGCCGATGCGCACCGCGGCCGCCGCGTCGTAGCGCTCGGCGGTTTTCGTGAAGCGTTCCAGCGCATCGCGGCCCGGCGACCGCACGACCGGCACGTCGGGGGGCACAAGCTGCGACAGCACGTCGGCGGCGGGCGTGTCGGGCGACAGCACGACGACGCGGTCCAGACGCTGGCAATCGGTGACCTGCCGCACGACCCACGCCAGGAGCGGCTTCCCGCCCAGCCGGCGGGAGATCACTTTCTCCTGCATGTGCGCCGAGTCGAGGTCGACCTCGACGATTCCAAGCGTCTGGGTCATTTTCTTCCCGTCGGCTCCATCGTACGCGGGGTGGGGCGCTATCGCGGCACCAAACGGTAGGGTGGGCGGAGCAAGCCCATTTCCGGTGGGCCTTCGCTCGCGGCGCGCGGCCCCTTTTTTGCGTGAGGCGCCCAAAGTCGTGAAGCTTGCGACGCCCACCATCGCCAGCTCGACCCACCCTACAATCGCGGTCCGGGCTATCGCGGCACAAGTCGAGTTTATCAGCTTGCAGAAAAAAACGTCAAGACGACTGCACGCACGGCGGCGACTGGCACGGGATTTCGCCACTGCCGCAAGTCCGCAATCCGCCGCACGATGGGGCAACGTCGCCGCGCCGCGGCCGACGCCCTTTGCCCGACGACCGCTCACTGGACACAATGAGATTGGCAGGTTCAAAATCGTTGAAGGCACGGCGAGTTGGCATGTCGGGCCGGCACAGCGAACCCCACGGCGGGACCGACTGTCCCCATTCCGTCCGCAGATTGCCGATCTTGCCCGGTTTCAGGGGTCTAACTATGCTTGGCACTCCGCGTGTTTCGTCCCCTCCCGCCACCGGCGCTGCCAAGTCGCCCGCGATGCCCGCTCCCGCTCTCAGCCGCCGCGCCGGGCTCGCCCAGGGCCAGCCCATCAGCCAGCTCATGCACATGGCGCTTGAGCGGCCGGAGTTGATTTCGCTGGCGGCCGGATTCGTGGACCAGGAGACGCTTCCCGTCGAGGAAACGCGGGAAGCGGCCCAGTGGCTGCTTTCCCAGCCCGAGCCGGGACGGGCCGCCCTGCAATACGGCACGACGGCCGGCTTCCTGCCCTTGCGGGAGCGGGTGCTGGCGGAATGGCAGGCGGCCGACGGCCATCCCCACGCTCTGCGCGGCATCTCCGCCGATCGGGTCGTGCTCACCGCCGGCAGCAACCAGCTTTTGCACTTGCTGGCGGACACGCTCTGCGACCCCGGCGATATCGTCCTCTGCGCCGCGCCGACGTATTTCGTGTTCATCGGGCTGGCGGCGAACTTGGGGGTGCGGACGGTCGGCGTGGCGACCGACGGCGAGGGGCTGATCCCCGAGGCGCTCGACGAGCAACTCGCGGCTTTCGACAAGTCCGGCGAGCTGGCGCGCGTGAAGGCGATTTACGTCAACAGTTTCTTCGACAACCCCGCCAGCATCACCCTCTCGCGGGACCGCCGGCCGCAGGTCGTCGAGATCGCCCGGCGCTGGTCCCGGCGGCGGCCGATCTTCGTCATCGAGGACGCGGCCTACCGGCAGCTTCGCTACGAGGGCGAGAGTTTTCCGAGCCTTTTGGCGTTCGACGACGGCGGCGGGACGGTCATCGCGACGCAGACTTTTTCCAAATCGTTCTCGCCGGGATTGCGGGTCGGCTATGGCATCCTGCCTGCGCCGCTCGTCGAGCCGCTCTTGGCGCAAAAGGGCAACATCGACTTCGGGTCGCCGAATTTCAACCAGCAGCTTGCCTGGGCGCTTTACGAGCGCGGGCTGCTCGAGCGGCACGTCGGCAAGCTGCGCGAGACCTATCGCGCCAAGCGCGACGCGATGCTGAAGGCGGCCGAAACGCACCTGGCGCCGCTGGGCTGCCGCTGGCGCGTGCCCCGCGGCGGCCTTTACGTCTGGCTCACGCTGCCGGAGGGGATCGACGCCGACATCGGACGGCCGCTCTACGAGGAGTCGCTGCGGCAGGGGGTGCTGTACGTGCCCGGGCATTTCTGCTATGCGCGCGAGGGATTTCCGGTGCAGAAGAGCAACATTCGCCTGAGCTTCGGCGTGCAGCCGGCGGAGAGGATCGCCGAGGGGATTGCGGCGCTCGCCGCGGCGCTGCGCCGGCGGTTGGAGGACGTGCCGGCGTGCGTGGGAAGGTCGCCGGACGGCGGCGACCCCGCCCTGGAGTGTGCGGTGGAGCCGCTCGCGCCTCGGCGCGCGAAATGACAGCCGGCGGAGATTGAGAGTTTGAAGACCGGGCGGCCGACGCCTCCCGAATTGCCCCCGTGCGTCAAGGATGACGACCATGTTTTCGACGCTCCGCAAGCTCTCGCGCACGCACATCATCGACCGGTTCGTGCTGTTCCAGTTCTTCTGGAACTTCCTGATCTGCTTTTTCAGCCTGGCGATGATGTTCGTCATCTTCGACCTGTTTTCCAATCTCGACCACTTCATGGCCTATTCCGACAAGCACGGCTGGCTGTTCGTCTTGCGGTTCTATCTTTTCAAGTCGATCGGTTTCTTTGACCTGACGAGCGGCGTGGTGGTGCTGTTGGCCGCGGCGTTCACGCTCACCGTGATGCAGCGCGCCAATGAAATGACGGCCCTCAACGCCGCGGGCATCTCGAAGCTCCGCGTCAGCATGCCAGTGCTCCTGTCGGGCGTGGCCGTCACCTTGCTCGTGGCGGCCGCGCGCGAGGTCGTCTTCCCGCGCTTCGCCGCCGAGCTGAGCCAGGAGGCGCGGAACCTGTCGGGCGAAAGCCACCAGGCCCTGCGGCCGCGGTACGACAACAAGACGGACGTTCTGATCCGGGGAGTGACGCTCGTGGCCAAGGACCGGATGATCGCCCGGCCAAGTTTCCTTTTGCCCGCCGGGCTCGACCGCTACGGTTCGCAGCTTGCCGCCGAGGCGGCCTATTACCGCGCTGCGGCCGAGGGCCGGCCCGGCGGATGGCTGCTCAAGAAGGTCGTGCAGCCCGAGGGCCTCACGCAAAAGCCGTCGGTCATCGACGCCAACGGCAACCGCGTGATCCTCTGCCCGTCGGACACCGACTGGCTTGGACCTGACGAGTGCTTCGTGCACAGCGACGTGACGTTCGAGCAGCTTGCGGGGGGAAACGCCTGGCTGCGGTTCT
This sequence comes from Planctomycetia bacterium, assembly GCA_016177915.1. GTDB lineage: Bacteria > Planctomycetota > Planctomycetia > Pirellulales > S012-138 > JACOUI01. Next base: position 38,467 of record JACOUI010000163.1, on the reverse strand, counting down.
CGTCGACGGCGGCGCTCGTCGAGGGCCTGCGAAACGACAGCCTGGACTACGGGGCGGACGTGCGCGTGGCGGTCCATGCGCGGTTCGTCAAGCCGCTCTTGGACATCACGCTCTTGCTCTTGGGCTTGCCGCTGGTGGTTGGCCGGGAGAACCGCAACGTTTTCGTCTCGGTGGGGCTGTGCCTCTTGGTCGTCGTGCTGTTCATGCTGACGGTGCTGGGGGCGCAGTATCTGGGCAGCGCGGTCTACATCTCGCCGGAGCTGGCGGCCTGGCTGCCGCTTGTGATCTTCGTGCCGCTGGCGGCGTGGCTGGGCGGGTCGCTGCGCAATTGAGCCGCCGAAATCAGCCCGCCGAGCGCCGAATGCGCCGATCGCATTGCCCGCACGCGACTGGGCATCGTACAATTGCGACATGAGCCAGACGGTCGCCACGCACATCGAGCTTCGCGCCAACCGGGAGGGGCGTCCTCGGGCGTTCATCGCGGGAACGCGCGTCCGCGTGCAGGACGTCTATGCCCTGTCGGAGATTCAAGGCAAGACGCCTGGCGAGATCGTCCGCGAATTGCCGCACCTCACGCTGGCGCAAGTCCATGCGGCGCTTTCGTACTACTTCGACCATCGGGAAGCGATCGTCCAAGAGATGCGCGAAGACGACGAATTTGTGCGCCGCTTTCGCGCCTTGACCGGGCCGGGGCCGCTCGAGCAGCGGCTCAGCCGCTGTCCTGCAATTCCCAGCGGCCGTCGATGAACAACTCGTGCGGCCGGTAGTTCGCTTTGTACGCCATCCGCGTAGGGCCGGCGATGTAAAAGCCCAAATAGAGATGCACGAGGCCCCACTTCCGGCAGAGATCGATCTCGTGCAGGACCGAGTAGACGCCGGGGCTATGGCGCGAATACGCCGGGTTGAAATAGCAGTAGACGGCCGACATCGACGTGCGGCCCACGTCGGCCGTGGCCACGCCGATCAGCTCGGTCCCGATGAAGTAGCGAATCTCGATCGTTTCGCAGCAACTGTCGACGAGAAAGGCGCTGTATCCGGCCTCGTCGATCGACGATTCGCCGCGGGCCAGGTTGCGCTGCCGCTTGTGCAGGTTGTAAAGCTCGACGCGGCGCGGTTCGACCGTCGGCTCGCCGATTTCGATGCGGAACAGCGATTCGCCGTTTCGCCACACGCGGCGCTGCGTCTTGTTCGGCCGGAAGGTCGCAATGGGGATGCGCAGCGGCTGGCAGGCCTGGCAGCCGGGGCAGGCCGTGCGGTAGAGGAAGCTCCCCTGGCGGCGGTCGCCGGCGGCCAGGCGCTCGTCCATCTCCGACCGGCTGAGCGCCCGGAGCGGATAGCGCATCGGCAGTCGCGAGAGTCGGCCGGGCAGGTACGGGCAGTTTTCCAGCCCGTCGTGAACGACGACCTCAGGAGGTGTACGCGCCTCGCGCATGGAATTCAACATCTCCGATCCGCGCTCATCCGCCTGATCCGTACCATCCGTCGCCCAATTGATTCTACGCCGTGAGCTTCTCCACGGCCGCGCGAATTGCCGCGTGCACTTCCTCGACGCTCGCTCGGGCGTCGATGACCACAATCTTGTCCGGCCGCCTGGCCGCCTCTTGCAGGAACCCCTCCCGCAGCTTGCGGCGGTAGTCGTCTCCCTGAGACTCCATGTGGTCAAGCGGGCGGTTGGTGCGTTTCTGGGCCTCGTCGAGCGAAACGTCCAGGACGAACGTCAGGTCCGGCTCCAGGCCCTTGGTGGCGCGGCGGCCGATTTCCCAGATTTCGTCGGGCGCCAGGCCGCCGGCGTGTCCCTGGTAGACGACGTTGGAGAGGAGAAACCGGTCGCTGACGACGGATTTACCGGCCAGAAGGGCAGGGGAGATGATCTCTTCCACAAGCTGCGCCCGCGCCGCCATGTAGAGCAGCATTTCCGCCCGGCGGCTGATGGTCGTGCGGCGATTCAAGAGGATGCCGCGGAGCGCCTCGCCCAGCGACGTGGAGCCGGGATCGCGGCAGGTGACGACGTCGCGGCCTTTTGCCCGCAGGTGCTCGGCGAGAAGCTCGACCTGAGTCGATTTGCCCCCGCCGTCGATGCCGTCGAGTGCAAAAAACATGCTGGACCGGGAGAGCAGGGCAGGGGGCGTCGTTTTCGGCGCATGCCATTGTGCCCGCCCGGACCTGGGGCCGTCAAACGGCGCGTACGACCGCTGGCAAACTACGGCTGGGCCGAGACGCCCAGGGCCACGGAAACGCGCCGCTCGTCGACGTGCATCGACGCCACCACCGTGTCGGCCAGCTCCAGAATGCTGGCAAGCTGCGCCAGGCCGCGCTCCGCGCGGTCGGGAGGAATCCCGCGCGCCTCGGCCACGGCGGCGACGAACGCTTCTTTGTGCTCTGCCAAGAGGCGGCGCATGGCGGCCAGGTCGGCGTAGAGGAGGTGCGTCGGCTCGCCGAGGGTCTTGTCGACGAGGCCGCGGAAGCGGTTGGCACCGGCCAGCGAGTCTTCGGCGCGCAACTCGAGGGCGGCGCGGATCGTGGCCTCGGAGGCGCCGGCCCAGAGGTAATCGGTCGTGACGACGTAGGCGGCCACGGCGCCGGGCGGCAGGAGCCACCAGTTTTCGACGAGCGTCAGGCGGTGATCGCCGTGCGCGATCGTCCGCAGCCGGGCCAACGGGGTGCCGTCACGCAGGAGCGAGGTCATTTGCAGCGACAGAGGAACGAGTGTTTCCAGCACATCTTTGCCCGGTGGGAGGTTCTCGCCGGGCTCGCGCCGGCGGACGCCGATTCCGACCATCCAGCGGAGGGGGAGCGATCGCTTGGCAGTCGGCTGCGGTTCGACGGGCGTCGCTTGGGACGCGGGCGGTTCGTCGGCGGTCAGGTAAGCCGCGAAATCCGGCCCCACCAGCTTGAGGAAGCGGTCGACCAGGTCCCAAGCGCCGCCCCGGCGCTCCTCCGGCGGGGCCATGGTCCGCGCGGCGTGAAAGAGCCCGGCCAGGTCGCACCGGCCGGCGACCGCCGCCAGGCAGCTTGCCGGGATTCGCTCCACGATTGCCGTTTCGCCCGAGAAGCTAGCGAGTACCTGCGGGAGTGGCGGAGGAAGCCGCTCCGGCGCCATGCGGACGACTCCCTGAAGCAGGACACGGTCGCCGATTTCCAGCCCCAGGCCGCCGTATTCGACGCTTTGCCAGAAGCGGAAAAAACCTTCCTTCTCGCCGCGCTCGGCCGGCGAGGCGCTTGCCACGTCGCGCCGGAGCGACTCGTCCCAGCGGCGGGCGCTCACGAACACGTGAATGGTCGCGGATGCGGGCAGGTCCGCCAGGCAGGCCCGGTACGCCGGCAATCCGTCCAGGGTGGCCGGGCGGTCGATCAGCTCGGCTTTGGGCGGGGCAACCGCCTCGACGACGCGGCGCATCAGGCGATCGTCGTTCGTGAGGATGCCCACGCGGTCCACCGAGCAGAGGAACAGCGATTCTTCGTTGCCGTCGGCGCGAACGGTGAGTTCACGGTACTTCACGCCGCGATGCGTCGCTTCGCGCCACTCCGTGCGCTCGTCGCCGGCCTGCAGCCGGCTGACGGCGTCGATGAGCCGCGTCAGCCGCTGCGCCGAATCGGCGCGCACCAAGAGCAGGCCCGGGCCGCTGATCGGGGCGGGCGGGCCGGTTTTTTCGCCGGCGGCAATTTCTTCGTCGGGCGGCCAGACGGCCAGGACCAACTCTTGTCCGAAAACGTGCTCCCAAAGCTCTTCCGGCGTCGCTCCAAGCGCCTGCGAGATTTGGGCTGAGGCGGACGCCAGCTCGGCTTGCTGCGCGTCCCGCCAGGCGCGGAGCGGCGGGAAGGCCTTCAGCCGCGAAAAGAGGGGCGTCTTTTTGAATGCTTCCAGCCGGTCGGCCAGCCCCTCGGCGTGAACGACGAGGCCGGCGTCGTCGGGCACGAGGCGCACGAGCGTGTCGGCCGCGGCGCCCGGCGTGCCTTGCGCGACGGCGGGCAGCGCCAAAACCAGCACGACTAGCGCCGATACGGCAAACAGCAGTACGCTGTGTCGCTTCATGCACTAGCCCTTCTTCTGGTCCGGTTTTGGCTGCGTTGCGGCAGGCCGCCTGGCGGGAGGCTGTTTTGTCGGCGGCGGAATGACGCGCATCAGCAGGCTCAGCGTGCCGGCGGTGGAACGCGTGACGGGCTTGAGCCCTTCGACGACGTTGGGCGCGAGCCGCGAGGCGTTTTCAGCCGCCTGGCCGGCCGGCAGTGCCGGGGTCTCGTCGACGGACGGGACGAGCACGGCGACGTCCGAGAGGCTCTTTCCGGTCTCGCGCGCGAACTCGCGATAGCTGTCGGCGGCCGTTTGGGCCAGGTCGGGAATGTTCGGGGTGTGTGTCCCTGCCATCGGTTGCGTACCGCCCTTGTCTGGGCCGCCGCCGTGAACGACGGTGCCGCCGCCAGCCGGCGACTTGGTCAGCTCGATCACCGTCCACACGGAGAACGAGACGAGCACGATGGCCGCACACGCGGCAGCCGCAAAGGCCAGTCGCCGCCAAGCCGCGCCGCCCGATCGCAGCGGCACGATCTCCGCCGCTGGTTTGTCGCCGGCGACGGCCAGCAAGACCGCGACTGTCACATCCGGACCCTCGGCGGGCCAAAGCTCGACGCGCGCGATCTGCCGGTAGGCCGACCACAGGGAGCGGCAGGCATCGCAGAGGCGAGCGTGCGATTCCAGCGCAGCGTCGCCGTCCAGCGCCGCCCGCGCGTCGAGTAGCTCGTTGATACGCTGTTCAAACTTTTGGCAATTCATGGGACGCTTCCTCGGCCATCCGCCTCTTCAAGTGCCGTGCCAACTCCCCTCGCGCCCGGTGAATCCACGTCTTGACCGTGCCCACGGGACAATCGAGCACCTCGCTGATCTCCGCGTAGCTCAGTTCCTGTTGATGAAACAGCAGAAACGCCTCCCGGTATTCAGTACGCAGCTTCTGCAAAGCCAGGTTGATTTCCTCCATCGTCTGCCGCCGGGTTTCGCGGTCCGGACTGGGGTCTGCGATTTCCTCGACGAGCGACGTCCGCGGCGGCCGCTTGAGCCGCGTAGCCAATAGCGACCGGCAGCGGTTTCCGGCAATAGCAAACAGCCACGGCCGGAACTCGCGCTGCGGATCCCACTTGGCCAGGTTCTTCAACGCCCGCACGAACGTTTCCTGCGTCAGGTCTTCGGCGTCCTGGTGGCTACTCACCATCCGCAGGCACAGGCCGTAGACCTGGCGCTGAAAGCGGCCGACCAACTCGGCCATGGCCGTCTGGTCGCCCTTCAGGCATCGCCCGACCAGTGTTCGCAAGTCGTCAGGCACCAACAACCTCGGTCACGAGCCGAGCTATAAGAGTTTACCGCCTTGGGGCTTTGAAAGTTTCAGTCTGGCGGCAAGTGAAAGACACCCGGCCCAGGGCTTCCCCACCCAGAATTCGCCGGCGGGCCGTCGTTTTTGCCGCAAAAACCGCAATTTGTAGGGTGGGCGCCGCCCACCCGACGCGTCACGCCTGCTTGATCGCTTCCCGAACGGTCTGCCGGGCCAGCTTGAACGCCTTCTGGACAACCTCGGCCCGCATCTGCATCTGTTCCGTCGTGTAGTTGCGGTTCCCTTCGGCGGGCGCGAGGCCGGCCAGGGCCAGGCTGAGGGGGAGCAGGTCGAGGAATTCCTTGTAGCGGCGTTTCAGGGCATCGTCGTCGGGAGCGGGGGCGGTGGACATGGCGTGGGTCCTTTCATGAAGGGAAGCGGCGGCCGGGCCGGGGCGGACTTTGATCGTCGCGGCGCACCTTTGACCGTAGTCCGACGGGCGGCGGATGGCAAGTAGAGTTGGGGTATGCCGCGGATCGGGGTATTCGCAGCGGTTGAATGCGCGCGTCCAGACGAGTTGCCGAAGCTCGTCGTTCATGGGAGGTGCGCTATTGGCCGTTGTCCTGCTTCAGTCTGATGCGCGCTTTGGCCTGCAGGATCGCCAGGAACGAGCCGGTGCGGCGATAGGCCTCCATCTCCGCCTGCTCGTCCGGAGTGATCTTCCCCTGGTTGTTTTTCTCCATCAACTCGCGCATGCGGTCTTCGAGGTCCGCTGGGAATCGCAGCGACAAAATGGCCTGGGCGGCATCGGGCGACATGAGGAGCCTCTCAAAGACCGACGACTCGTGCTGGACGACCACCGCGTTCATATCCTGATTCTACCACTTTCGGGTCGCTGAATCACGACCTTTCCCAAGGGCGCTACAATTCGAGGGGGCGTTCGATGTCTTGTCAGCCGCTGGCAAAGGAAGAGCACATGCGCAACAACACGAAGAACGAAAAGCGGGCGCCACGCGAGACTCACCCTCCGCCCGTCGAGGACAAAGGCGAACTCGTCGATCAGGCTTTCGAAGACTCGTTCCCGGCCAGCGACCCGCCGGCGCACACGCCGGTGACGCACGTCGGGCCCACGATTCGAGAAGAGCCGAAGCGGCAGAAAAAAGCGCGGTAGCGCCCGCTCATTGGCTGCGCGTGAAGCTCAGCACTTCGCGCAGGAGCTTGCCGTTCGTCGCCACGCCGTTGCCGCCGTCGATGCGCGGCGCTCCGTTCCAATCGGTGAACGTGCCGCCGGCTTCTTGCAGGACGGGCAGCAGCGCCGCCGCGTCCCAGAGGTTCATGCGCGGATCGACCATGAAGTCGGCCCGGCCGGTGGCGACGAGCAGATAGCCGTAGGCGTCGCCCCAGGTGCGGGTGATGCGGGCGGCCTGGGCGAGCTTCATGACGACGTCGGGCCGGCCGACCTGGTTGTAGCCTTCGATCTCCGAGGTGAGGAAGAGCGCGTCGGCAATGCGCGCGGTTGACGAGACCACGGCAGGGCAGGGGGGGGAGTCGCCCTTTTGGTACCACGCTTTCCGGCCCGCCGCGGCGTAGACCATTTCGCCGGTCGCAGGCGCCGAGATGACGCCCACGACGCTCCGCCCCTCGAACTCCACGCCGATGAGCGTGCCATAGAGCGGCACGCGGCGGACGAACGATTTCGTGCCGTCGATGGGATCGAGGATCCAGCGATACCCGGAGCTGCCGGCCTTGTCGCCGAGTTCTTCGCCCAGGATGGCGTCGGCCGGGAAGGACTCGCCGATGCGCTGCCGCAGGAGTTTTTCCGCCTCGCGGTCGGCGACGGTGACGGGCGAGGCGTCGGCCTTCCACTCCACGTCGAACGAGCCGTGGAAATAGCGGAGCGTCAGCGCGCCGGCCTGGCGGGCGGCGGCGCGGGCAAGCTCCAGGCGAGCCGTGAGGTCGGTGTCGCGCATGTTTCCGCTCGTTCATCCTCGATACGTGGCGGCGCAATGCGGCGTTTCCCAGAGCACCGTCTCCACAACGGGGAGTCCAAGCTGCTGCGCCGCCTGGAAGATCACGCGGGCGATGTTCTCCGCCGTTGGGTTCTCATCCAGCAGATACACCGGCTCGCCGATCTGCTGGAGCAATGGAACGACCGGGTCCCGCCGCCACAGGATCATCCGGTGGTCGAGATGCTCCTCGATCCACTGCGACAGGCCGCGCTTGATGTCCGAAAAATCGTGCACCATGCCGCGGACGTCCAGCGTGGGCGACTCGATGGTAATCACGGCCCGGCCGTTGTGGCCGTGCAGGTGACGGCACTTGCCGGCGTAGTCCAGCAGCCGGTGGCCGTAGCAGAATTCGATCTCGCGGGCGACGCGGAACATGGATCGTGGACCGGGGCAGGGCAGGGGGTTGGAGTACCGCCTTGAGGCGGTCTTTTTCTGGCAACGGCGGGACTCAGACAAAAACCGGCTGAAGCCGGTACTCCAACGCGGGACTCCAAGCTCCCACGACGCAGTTTCGGCCATCGGGCGGCCGCTGGCAAGCTGCCCTTCCTTGCAGCCCCCGGTCCGGCTAGACTTCCACCCCTTTTTGCCCGGATTCAGCGGCAAAATGCCGGTTCTGGCGGCCGCTCGCGTCGGCGAAGCAACCCTGCCGATCGGGCAAACTGGGACAGTTACGTCGGGAAATTCCTTGAACTGGAAGCCGGGCCTTTTACAATGAGGGTTGAGGCCCGGCTTCCGCATCTTTCGCCTGCGAGGTGACTTATGCGAACGGCGGCGGCTGGCTTCGCGGTGGGTGTGTGTTTGTCGCTTGTGGCGCTGGGCCTTTGGGCCGGCCACGGGGCTGTCGGCCAGGAACCTCAGGTCCAGGGCCCGCAGCAACGCGGCAGCCTGATCACGTTTCTGGCGCCCGTCGGAGACAAATACAACCATCAGCAGTTGATCGTCATCGACCCTGCGGATCGCGTGATGAGCGTGTACCACGTGAGCGGCGACACCGGGCAGGTTTCGCTCAAGTGCGTGCGACAGATCCACTGGGACTTGCAGATTGCGGACTTTAACGGCGTCAGCCCGTTGCCGCGGGAAATTCGCCTCATGCTCGAACCGAAGTGACGCGCCGAACCGCGGCCGCGCGTGTCGACAAGCAAGCGGGAGAACTCATGGCTCAGCTCATCAGCATGGAAGAAGCCGCCGCCATGCTCGGCGTGAGTGTGGACGAACTGAACCAGATGCGCGAGCGGCGCGACATCTTCGGGATCCGCGACGGCCAGTCGTGGAAGTTCAAGAAGTCCGACGTCGAGTCGTACAAGGCGCGCTTCAGCGGCGGCAGCCCGTCCGGCGTCGGCAGCGGCGTCTACAACCTGCCCGTCACCTTGGACGACAAGGGCGAGGAGGAGAAAGGCTCCGACCAGGTGCTCTTGAGCGAAGAGGCCCTCGGCGAGTCCGGCCCGACCACGTCGACGATCATCGGCAAGACCGGCGAGAAGGCCAAGCCGGACAGCGACCTGAAGCTGGCTGCGGCGGGCGGAGAGGCGCCCGGCAGCGGCGTTTCGCTCGTGCCCGACAGCGGCACCGGCAGCGACGTCAAGCTCGTTCCCTCCGGCTCCAGCGGGAGCCTGAAGAAAGGCAGCAGCGACCTGGAGCTCGTCGATTTGGAACCGGGCGCCGATGCGCTGCCCCTGGACCTGGGCTCGAGCAAGACGAACGTCCCCGGTGGTTCGAGCAAGCGCCGCCTGGGCGGCGAGCCGACCGTCGAGCTGCGTCCCGGCAGCGACCTGACGCTCGATTCGGACTTGAACCTCACCTCCGACCTGAAGCTGGCCGGCGACACGCCCAAGCCGGCGACCGGCTCTTCCGCCAAAAAGCTCGGCGACAGCAAGACCGTGTTCGAGGACGACGATCTTGTTTTGGGCGCCGGCAGCGGCACCGGCTCCGGCCCCGCGCTGACCGACAGCGGCATCAACCTGATGGCGGCCAAGGACAGCGGCCTGAACCTCGAGGAGCCCCTGACGCTCGGCGCCGGCGAGAAGGAAGGCGGCGGCTCCGGCTCCGCTGAAATCCAGGAGCTTTCCAGCGACGACGACTTCCTGCTCACGCCGATGCTCGAGTTGGACGACCAGGAGTCGGACAGCTCCGGCTCGCAAGTGATCGCGCTGGACACCGAAGAGCCGCAGGCCGAAGACCAGGCCCCCACGCTGCTGGGCGAAGACGTGCAGACGATGGGCGTGCTGCAGCCCGACGCCTCGCTGGCCATGGGCGCCGCGCAGCCGATCGCCGGCCCGATGATGATGGGCGCCCCGATGGTGGCCCAGGCGCGATACGGCTGGTTCGAGATGGTCTTTGCCTCCTTCACGTTCATCTTCGTGGCCCTGACGGGCGTGATGGTCTTCGAGATGGCCCGCAACATGTGGAGCTGGGACGGCGCCGGCCCGGTGGCGACGCCGGTCATGGATGCGGTGATGAGCATGTTCAAATAGCGGGTTTGCCCGCACCGTTCACCGTTGAGCTTCCCAGCCGGGGGGAGTTTCCCCCCGGTTTTTGTTTCTTGACGGGGCGGCAACGACGATAGTGCAGCGGTCGACGCCTGTACGGCCGTCGCGTGGCGCGACTATAATGAAGTGACGCCGCGATTGGCCCCATGATTGGCCCCGCCTCGGCCTGGCTCGCCAGCCTGGCCTGCCAGCTTTCCACACTGCCCGACAGCTTGCCCCATCCTTCTTTGCGACCGGCGAAAATGAGAATCTCGCCGCCGCGCACGGACGCAGAGACTTACTCCGCCCGGCAGCCTCAGCCGGCGGCGCGATCACGAGCGGAGCAGCCCACGTGAAACTGCCTTTGCCGCGTCTGCTTCTGGCCATCGGGCTCACTTGGCTGCTTCTGGCCGGCGGGTGCCAGCGCGACGAGATCACGGCCTACACGGCGCCCAAGGACGACGACGAGGTCTTTTTCACCGGCGGAGCGCGTCCCGCGACGATGCCGCGGCTTGCCGGCGGCCGCATCCTGGCCGCGATCGTCCCGCACGGCGACAACGCCTGGTTCTTCAAGCTTTCTGGACCGGTCGAGGCGGTCGGGGAGCACGTGCAGTCCTTCACGTCGTTTGTGCAGACGGTGCAGTTCGGCGAAAACGGCGAGCCGGCCTGGCAGCGGCCGGCCGGCTGGGACGAGTCGCGCGACAACCCGCAGCGATTCGCCACGATCACGGTTCCCTCCGGCGGCAAGCGGCTCGAGCTCAGCGTCACGGCGCTGACGAGGGTGGACGACGACTACGCGGCGTATGTCTTGATGAACGTCAACCGCTGGCTGGAACAGGTCGGCGAGAATCCGATCGACGCCGGGCAGCTTGCCAGCATGGTCAGGCAAGTGCCGCTGGAAGACGGACTGGCGGCGAGCATTGTGGACGTGAAAGGGCAGGGGGGAGGGGGCGCGGCGGCGGGCGCGTCGTCGCCTGCCGGCGCCGCGCCGCAACAGCGCGTCGTCTCGTTCACCAAGCCCGACGGCTGGTCGGAGGGCCAACTCACCGCGATGCGGAAGGCGGCATTCGTCGTGCAGGACGGCGAGCAGCGGATCGACGTGACGGTCATCGATCTCGTGGCCGACGTCAACGCGCTCCTGCCCAACGTCAACCGCTGGCGCGGCGAGGTCGGCCTGCCGGATATTGCGGAAGCGGAGCTGCCCGGCGCGGTCCAGAAAATCGAGGTCGACGGCAAGGAAGCCGCGTACATGGAGCTGGTCGGGCCTTCCGATTCGCCGCGGCCGCTCGCGATCCTCGGCGTGATTCAGTACCGCGGCGGCAAGGCGTGGTTCGTGAAGCTCAAGGGCGACTCGGCCCTGGCGCAGCGCGAGAGGTCGAACTTCCAGTCGTTCATCCGCTCGCTGAAGTTCTCGCAGAATTGAGGAAGAGGCCATGTCGCGCGATTCCAAAGAACAACCCAGCCGAGCGCCGGCAGCGAACGCCGAGCGCCGGATTCTGGGCCTGTGGGACCTGACCAAGCTCGTGCTTTCGCCGCTGGCGTCGCTGAAGCTGACGGTGGTCCTCTTTGGGCTGTCGATTTTTCTGATTCTCGCGGGGACGCTGGCGCAGGCCGAGCAGAATCTCAAGGACGTCCTGGCGCAGTATTTTCGCACGCCGATCGCCTGGATCGACCTGAAGGTCTTCCTGCCCAAGTCGTTCTTTCCAAACGTCGGCGACATCCGCGGAGGCTTTCCGTTCCCCGGCGGTTTCCTGCTGGGTTTTGCGCTGTTTGTAAACCTGATTGCGGCGCACCTGGTGCGGTTCACGGTACAGGCGCGCGGCCAGCGGCTGGTGATGGGGGTTTTGCTGGTCGGCGCGGGGTTCGTGGCCACGCTGCTCGTCATTGTGAGCGGGATGGATGTTCCCGGTTTGACGGGCGCCGGCTTTCAGGCGCAGCCGCTCCTCAAGTGGCCGGCGCTGTGGGAGCTGTTCAAGATCTGCCTGGCGGCGATCGACATTGCCGCCGTGCTGGGGTTCTTTCTGGCCGAGAAGGGCCGCGTCGTCGAACGCTGGACCCTGCTGATTTCCGCGATTCTGCTGGCCGTCGCGCTGGGGACGTTGTTCTGGCTGGGCGACGACGTGACGCCGAACGACTCGTCGATGCGCATCCTCTGGCAGCTCATGAAGGCCACGTTCGCCGGCGCCGTGCTGCTCACCGGCTGCATCTTCCTCTTCCGCCGGCGGGCCGGCGTCGTGCTTTTGCACTCGGGCGTCGGGCTGCTGCTGCTGGGCGAGCTGCTCGTGGCCACGCAGGCCGTCGAAGGCCAGATGCACATCTTCGAAGGTCAGACCGTCAATCACCTGTACCACATCGACGACCTCGAGCTGGCCGTGATCGACCCGTCGGACCCCAAAGAGGACCGGGTCGTCGTGGTGCCTGAGAAGCTCTTCCGCGGCGACGCCGGTTCCCGCGGGGCGCTGGGTGTGCTTCGTTCGCTGACGCGTCGCGTGTTCGGTTCGTCGCAGCCGGACGGCCAGGGGCCCGTGGTGGAGCATAAGCTGCTCCCGTTCAAGATTCAGTGCATCAAGTTCATCCGCAACGCGGCGCTGCGCGAGCTGGAGCCGGGGGAAGAGACGCTGGCGACGGCGGGCATCGGCCTGAAATATGCGGCCGTGGAACGCCCGCCGGCGACCGGCGCCGACGGCGATGAAACGGACCTCTCGGTCGCCTACGTCAAGTTCGAGCGGCCGGGCGCCGCGCCGGCGACGCACCTGGTGGCCCTTCGGCTTTCCGGGCAGTTCGGAGATCGTATCCCGGAGCGCGTCGTCGTCGGCCGCACGACGTACGAAGTGTTCCTGCGATTCAGGCGGACGTACAAGCCCTACCAGGTGACGCTCAACGACGCGAGCCGCGTGAACTATCTAGGCACGGACAAGCCGCGGGACTATTCGTCCCTGATCGTGATCAAGGACGCGCGCGGACAATCGCACGAGCAGCACATCTGGATGAACAATCCGCTGCGCTACGGCGGCGAGACGTTTTACCAAAGCGGGCACCATCCCGGCGAAGGCACGATGAGCGAATCGACGACGCTGTCGGTGGTCAGCAACGGCGGGTGGATGATCCCGTACGTCGCCTGCATGATCGTGGTCGTGGGGATGATCGCGCAGTTCACGCTGACATTGTTCCGGTTCGTCTACCGGGTCAACCCGGAGCTGCGGACCGCGGCGCCCGCGGCGGCCGAGCCAGCCAAAGGTCGCGGCGCCAAAGGCCCGCGGCATCGCGCGTCGCACGCGCCGCGAATTCCGCCGCCGCTCGCGCCGCCGGCGCCGCCCGAGGCCCCGTGGCGGATTTGGGTGCGACGGGGATTCCACTACGGCATGCCGGCCTTCGTCGTGCTGGTGTTTGCCGCTTATTTGGCGAGCCGCACCGTTACACCCCGGCCTACCCTGGGCGAGTTGGGCAAGCAGGCCGAGGCGCTTTCGTCGGCGGTGGACGACGCCGCACAAATCGTCAAGGACGCGGGCCGACCTGGGGGCCTCAACGAGACGGCGTCGGCCGACCTTGCTCGCCGGGCGGCAGAGCTGAAGTTTCCGAGCGTCGACGCCGTTCGCCCGCTCGACGCCAGTGCGGCGCAGCTACTGGCGGATGGGGAAAAGGGCTGGCGGGCCGCTGTCGAAACGTTCCAGCGCCAGACGAACCAGCCAGGCGGCGCCAACCAGCGAGAGGTCGAAGCGTTTGGAAATGCGGCCCTGGCGGCTGCCTTGAAGCTTGACCGGGCCGGAGCGATCCTGCGCGACAAGGGCTCCGCGCGCGAGCGTCTCGCCCGTCTGTTGGACTTCGCCCTGGCGCAGCAGCGTACCGTCACGGAAGCGGCGCAGCGGGACGCGGCAGGCAAGTCGCTGGACGCCAAGCGCGCGACCGACCTCGCCGAGCAGCAGCAGACCATTGCCGATGACCTGGCCATGGCGTCAAGCGAGGCGGAAGCCTCCCAGTCGCCGGAGACGGCCGCCGTCAAGAAGATGCGTGACGCCGCCAAGGCCGCCGCCAAAACACTGCAGGACCTCGTCGCCAACCCGGGCCAAGCCTCCGTCGCCGGCGACCTGAAGGGTCTTGCAAGGACCAGCGCGAAGCTGGAAAAGGACCTGATCGCGTCGGCCGACGGGCTGCGCGAGGGCCTCGCCGGCTTCGACTACTACCGCTTCGGCAAGCTCCCGGTCGCGTACGAGGGGCGCGTCAAGCCGATGGACACGCTGGCGCGCAACTCGCTGCGGGTCATTTCCGACACTGAGGGGTTTACCGATCCAGCCGGTCGGCGGCGCGCGTCCGTGCAGTGGCTGCTGGACAGCATCGCCAACGGCGCGATCAGCCAGCATCACCGGGTTTTCCGGATCGACAGCCCCGAGGTGCTGGGCGTGTTCGGGCTTCCGCGGCGCGAGGGCTTGCGGTATTCGCTGGCAGAGATGGAATCCGAGCTCCCAAAATTCGAGGAGCTGGTACGCAAGGCCCGCAAAATCGACAAGAAGCTGCTGTCGACGGAGCAGCGGCGCTATTTGGAGCTGGAGCGCCGCATTTTGCTATTCCACCGGATCTCGGGTTCGTTCGACGTCCCGAGGTTGCCGCAGATCCCCACGCCGGAAGAGCGCGCCAGCGATCCGCAGTCGGCCGCGCAGAAGGACCGGGTGATTCGGACCGTGATTTTGCGGATGGGCGACCTGCGCAACGACCAGGTTCCCAACGCCGTCCCGATCGCGGATCCCCTGAAAGAACTTGGCCAGCAGGCGTGGGAGCCGCTCTTCAGCGCGAGCGCCATGGCGCGCATCGTGCCGCAAAAGCACAACGAGTCGACCGACGCCTTGGAGGCGATCCTCGACGCCTATGCGAACGGCGACGCGGTGGCGTTCAACGTCGGGCTGGCGCATTACGAACGGCTGCTGGGCGAGCAGCCGCCGCAGGACTACAGCGCTCGCCGGTCGTCGTTCGAGGCGTTCTTCAACCACTTTCAGGCGTTCGCCTCGGCCTCAGGAATCTACGTGGTGGCGTTCGGCATCACGATCCTGGGCTGGCTGGCGACGCTGCTCGGCTGGCACCGCCCCTTGCAGCGGACCGCTTTCTGGCTGATCGTCTTCACCTTGCTGATCCACACCGCGGCGCTGGTCGGGCGGATTTACATCTCGGGGCGGCCGCCCGTGACGAATCTCTACTCGTCGGCCGTTTACATCGGCTGGCTCGTCGTAGTCTTCGGCATCATCCTGGAGGCGGTTTTCCGCTTGGGGTTTGGCAATTTTGTGGCCGCTGTCGCCGGATTTGCCACGCTGCTCATTTCGCATTTCCTGGCGGGCGACGGCGACACGTTCACCGTCCTGCAGGCCGTGCTGGACACGCAGTTCTGGCTGGCGACGCACGTGGTCTGCATCACCAGCGGATACGGGGCGACGCTTCTGGCCGGACTTTTGGGGATTGTCTACCTTTTCGGCGGCCGGTTCTTGCCCGACCTCGCGCGCGTGCTGGTTTCCGCGATCTACGGCGTCCTGTGCTTTGCGCTGTTCTTCAGTTTCTTCGGGACAGTGCTGGGCGGCCTGTGGGCCGACGACTCCTGGGGGCGTTTCTGGGGCTGGGACCCCAAGGAAAACGGCGCTCTGATCATCGTGCTGTGGAATGCGCTGGTGCTTCACGCCCGCTGGGGCGGGATGGTCCGCGAGCGGGGCCTGGCGGTGCTGGCCGTCGCGGGGAACATCACGACAAGCTGGTCCTGGTTCGGAGTGAACGAGCTGGGGGTGGGGTTGCACTCGTACGGCTTTACCGAAGGCGTCTTGTTGGCCCTGGGGATTTTTGTTGCCACGCAGTTATTCACGATCGCCGTGGGGGCGTTGCCGCTGGAGCATTGGTGGCAGAAGCTGGTTGCGTCGTTGTCGCCGCCGCCGCAAGACGCGCCCCTGCCGACCGCTCTCGGTGCGCTGCCGGTCGCACCGCCCTTGGTTCCGCCCGCTGCGCCGACTAGCCGTCCCGGCGGCGCTTGACGCCGCGGTAATGTAGGACGGACTTCAGTCCGGCCTCTTGCGCGACTCCCTGCGGCGACGAAGGACAGACTGAAGTCCGTCCTACAAAAAGATGGCAGGCGGGCCGCCTGCCCTACGGACGGGATTCAATTGCCGCCACGCCCCGATTAGAATCATGGATCGGGGGCACAGGCCCGGAATTCGTCGCTCCCCACTCCAAACTCCCCACTCCGCACTCTCTCCGCCCATGTACGTCGGCCCCTTCCGGCTTGTGAATATCATCAGCACGGGCCAGACCTCGCAAATCTGGGAAGCGATCCACGACGGCGAGCGGCGGCGCGTGGCCGTCAAGCTGATCATTCCCGATAAGCTCGACAACGTGCAGATCGCGCTCCTCCGCCGCGAATTCAGCGTCGGCAAGCAGCTCAACCACCCCAATGTGATCAAGGTGCTGGAGCTTTTCGAGGGCCGCCGCGAGCCGTGCCTGGTGATGGAGCTCTTCGCGCACCCCAACCTGAAGCAGCTCATCGGAAAGGGCCACGAGCGCCTCGCTCCCCTGGCGCAAAAAATCATTCTCAACGCCGCCCAGGGCCTGGCCCACATGCACGACAAAGGCTGGGTCCACCGCGACGTCAAGCCCGACAACTTCCTCATCTCCCCGGAAGGCGACGTCAAGCTCATCGACTTCGCGCTGGCGCAAAAGCGAAAGACCGGGCTGGCGGGGTTTTTCGGCCGCTCGTCATCGATCCAGGGCACGGCCAGCTACATGTCGCCGGAGCAAATCCGCCGCAAGGCCCCCGATTCGCCCTCCGACGTCTACAGCTTCGGCTGCACGATCTACGAGCTGGTGACCGGCAAGCTGCCCTTCACCGGCACATCGACCAACGAGCTGTTAACGAAGCACCTCCGCGGCAGCGCGCCGAAGCTGGAGTTCTTCAACCGCAACCTCACGCCGGAGTTCTCGCAGCTCGTGCTGCGCATGCTGTCGAAGGAGCCTTCGGAGCGCCCCGAACTGGAACATCTTCAGCGCGAACTGGCGGCGGCGCCCGTCTTCAAGACCGCGCCCAAAGTGCCGGCCTGACGCCTTGACGGCGTCGCTTGAATTCCTGGATTCCTCGATTGCCCGCGGGCCCGCTCCGATGTTAGATACAATCCATGCCACCCAACCCATGCTGGCGCCGCTGGCGGCGCGCAGGGCAGGGCAGGGGGGGAGGCGGTTTTCGAACGCGGACTGACTCCTGATTTCTGTCCCCTGATTCCTGCGGCCTGACTCCCGATCCCCAATGGCTACGCTCGTCCAGCGCCTTACCTTCGAGCGGCCCGTCTATGAAATCGACGCCCGCATTGCGCGCCTCGAGCAGCCGGAGCATCGCACCGCCGAGACGTTCGACGAAATCCGCCGCCTGCGGCGGGAGCGTTCCGAGCTGCTAAAGAAGATCTACGCGAACCTGGAGCCGTGGGAGGTCGTGCAGGTCGCGCGGCACCCGGAACGGCCGATGTCGAGCGATTACCTGGCGCTGGCGTTCGACGAGTTCGTCGAGCTGCACGGCGATCGCTGCTTCGGCGACGACCACGCCATCTTCACCGGCTTCGCCAAGCTCGACGAGTTCCAAGTGATGTTCGTCGGCCAGCAAAAGGGCCGGACGCTCAAGGAGCGCACCGCCTGCAACTTCGGCTGCGCCCATCCCGAGGGCTACCGCAAGGCCCTGGCCAAAATGAAGCTGGCCGCGAAATTCGGCCTTCCCGTCGTCTCGCTGATCGACACGCCGGGGGCGTATCCGGGCATCGGGGCCGAGGAGCGCGGCCAGGCGTCGGTGATCGCGCAGTGCATTTTCGAGCTATCGCGGCTGCCGACGCCGATCATTTGCGTCGTGATCGGCGAGGGCGGCTCGGGCGGGGCCTTAGGGATCGGCGTGGGCGACCGGATTGCCATTCTGGAACACGCCTACTACTCCGTCATCAGTCCGGAAGGCTGCGCCGGCATTCTCTGGAAGAGCGACGCCCACAAGGAGAAGGCGGCCCGGGCGCTAAAGATTACGTCGCGTCATCTCAAGGGGCTGGGGGTGGTGGACGACGTGCTGGAGGAGCCATTGGGCGGGGCGCACCGCGACGTGCACCAGATGGCCTACACGCTGAAGATGTACCTGGAGCGGAAGCTGCGCGAGCTTTCGCGCGTGCCGCTCGACCGGCTCATTGCCGAGCGGTACGAAAAGTTCCGGCGAATGGGGGTCTACCTGGAGGGCCAGCCGCCCGAGGTGTTCCCCGACCGAGCGGAAGACGTGTCGGAAGCAGAACGATCAACGGCCTCGCCCGCCAACGGCGAGCCGGCAGCCGGCGAAAAACCCATCGCCTCGCCGGTCGCGGGTCCGGACGCGCCCGCGGAGTAGATTACATCCGCGTTCGTCTAACCCGCGCCATCCGTGCGCCGCACCAACGTCCGATAATGTCTCTTATGTTCGGTTTGGAGCCGAACTTCCGGCTGGAAACAGCCCGAATTCCGCCGGCCCTATTTCGCGCGGCTGACCGTGTAGCCCCCGGATGAGCCGGCCACGCGGTAGACACGCTTCCGCTCCTTAAGTTCGCCGCTGTCCATCGTCATCTGCAGGACGACGGGAACGTCGATGCCGCTGGGACGGCCGTCGAACGACCAGCTTGCCACGCCGATCGCCCCCTCCAGAAATGACGATTCGCTCTCCTCGTAGGTGACGCCGGGCAGGAACAGGCTTTCAAAATCGTTACCCTCCTGGAGCTGGTCGAGGACCGATTTCAGGGCGGCCTGCCGCTCTTGGTCGTCCGCCGGGAGCGTCTTGTCGACCTGCCCCTGCACTTTGGCCGGGTCGTAGGCCTGGTCCGGAGGAATCGGTTGTTCCGACGAGCAGCCAAACAGCAGCGCAAACGCGAGACAAATCCAACGTGTCTGCATGTGGGCGCTCCCGTGTGCATTCGTCGGCGGCACAAGCGCGGCAAGCCGGCGGGTGGCGCCGCAAGGCCGGCCGTGACTCACCGGAGGCGCGAGTCTCCGCCGCTTGTGGCGCTGAAGGACGGATTTAGAACTCGCCGGTCGGCTCGCGCTGGGCGCGGCTTCCCAGCGCCGACCAGGTGACGATCGAAACCTGCGTCTTGACGATCCGGGCGCTTCCGTCGGCCAAGGCCAGGTTGACGCCCGCCGGGTGGTAGCTGGAAGCGGTCGTCGCCCCGCCCGCGGTGTTCACCTTGGGAACGAGCGTCCCCCCCGAGCCGCGCGAGCAGCTCTTCGTGTTGGGCGTCATCACGTGGTTGTAGCGCGTGGGAGTGTAATTGCCCAAGACCCAATTGCGGCCGGAGCGGGAATTCTGGTTCGTCGCACCCGCCAGCATCGGTGCGTTGATGCACGCGTTTCGGCAGCCGACGACGTTGGCCGTGCCGGCATTGGGGATGCGGAACCAATCGCTAAACGGCGTGACCAGGTTGTCGTCCGCGTCCCCTTTGGCCATTTCGCTGAAGAGCGCCGTGTTGCTCAAACCGTCGATCACCTCGCCGAACGTGACGGCCTTGTCCGTCATGAACATGCCGTTGTTGCGCTCTTGTCCGCCGGCCATCTGGCCCACGTCGCTGCCGGCGCAAGCCCGGTAGTTGTTCTTGCCCCAGCCGGGATGGTTTTGGGCGCCCGCCCCCAGCATCCGGTAGGCGTCGGACGGGCAAATGAAGTTGGGAACGTGCATCGTGCGGACGGTCGCGTGCACAGCGTTCCCGGGCGGCAGGCTGTAGTTGATCAACCGGTGAACGGTGTCATTCTCCATGAACGGCAGCAGCCGCGCCTGCGCACTCCAGTTTTCCTCCACCCGCACGCGTCCGGCCGGCAACCTCTGGTAGACGTCGTGGTAGTTGTGGGCGGCGATCGCCAACTGGTGCAAGTTGTTGAGGCACTGGATGCGGCGGCCGGCCTCGCGCGCCGCCTGAACGGCCGGCAAGAGCAGACCGATGAGGATGCCGATGATGGCGATGACCACCAGCAGCTCCACGAGCGTAAATCCACGCTTGGACATGACATGGTCCCCCCAACCGAAGGAAAATGAAAGGAAAATGACCGCGAAAGGACGTCCGCGCAAAAGGACGAAGCGCCGGCATTATGGCCGGGTCGTGGCGGAAATGTCAACGCGCGGCGCCGTTTTTTCCGGCAAAACCAAGCCGTGCGGGCCGTCCCTTTCCGCGCTGCATTCTTCGTCCTTGCCGCGAACCTAACGCCGACCCGGTTCGCTTGTGCGCCGGACTTCTTCGATCAACCCCCGCAGCTTTTCCGATTCGCGGACCAGCCTGGCGGCCCGCTCGGTCCAGTCGGTGTCGGCGACCGTTCCACTGGCGGTCGGGCTTTCCGCGGCCAGCGCTTCCAGCCGCGCAATGTTCTCCCGCACCCAGCGCAGGCCGTCCTCGTCGAGCTCGGATTTTTCCAGGTCGGCGACGATCGCCCGCAAGCGGGCCAGGTCGCTGGGGCCGATGCCGCCTTGCCCGGCGCCAGCGGTCGAACCGGGCGCGGGCGACGCTCCGCCGGCCGGCGCTTCTGCACGACCGTCGCGGACCGGCGTGGCATGAGGATTGGGCTGATTCAGTTTTTCCTGGAGCTGGTGGACGTACGGACCGAGCAACTCGTGAAGCTGCTCCGGCATGACCGGGTCGGCCTTGTTCAAAAGCACCGCGATGTAATAGCCCGACTGAGATTTCAAGACCGCCTCGCGGGCCGCCTGCGAGAGCGTGACGGCGAAGAACGTGATCGCCACGCAGGCCAACGCGCCCTTGAAGAGTCCGAACAGCGCCCCGACCTGCCGGTCGAAGTCCTTGAGCTTGACGCGCTCGATGAATTTCGACACGGCGCGGAAAATGAACCAGATGACGAGCGACGTCACGAGAAAGATGATGAGCATGGCCAGGAAGCGGTTCCAGGGCGCCTCCTTGCTCAGCAGCGGCGCCAGCGGATCGCTGAATTTCAGCGCCGCGAAGTAGCTGACGACGATCGAGCAGAGCGTGGCCACCTGCCAGGCCATGCCCTTGACGGCCCCGAAGATCGTGTAGCCCACGACGACGACGAGCATCAGGATGTCGTACGCGATCATCCGAAGAATCTCCACAAAGCGAGGCACACGCCGTGTGCCGTTTTTCTGGCATTGGCGCAGGCTAAGAAGCGGCCGAAAAATAACTTCTCGAATCGTCGCCTTTCGCGGAGCGAAAGACGACGCTTATTCTTCGTTCGACCCTAAGCCGGGCCGCGGATTATAGTCCCGCGGCTTGCTCCGTCGATGCCAACCGCACTCTCGTGCTGGCAATGCAGTCGTATTCGCCGCCGAAGATATCCCTCTTCCCCCAAGGGGCATTTTTTCGTCCACTCCCGCTCCCTGTTCCCTGACTCCTGCCGCACTCCTGCGGCCTGCCTCTTGTCCCCTGGTCCTATGGCCGGCTTCAAAACGCACATCACCGTCAGCACCGCCCTGGGTCTGGCCGGCGGGGCGGCCGCCTATGCGGGCTTCGGCGTGCCGCTGGACCAGTGCCTGCTGGGGGCGGGGCTGTGCAGCGTGTCGGGCATGCTGCCGGACATCGACAGCGACAGCGGCGTGCCGCTGCGCGAGAGCCTGGCCTTCGGGGCGGCCGTCGTCCCCATGCTGCTCGTCGACCGCTTGCGGCAGATGGGCCTTTCGACCGACGGGATCGTGCTCGTGGCCTCGGGCATTTACCTGGCGATCCGTTTCGGCTTCGGCAAGTTCCTGAAGCAGTACACCGTCCACCGCGGCATGTTCCACAGCATCCCGGCCGCGATCATTTTCGCCGAGCTGGCGTTCTTGATGTGCGACTGCCCCCAGACGAGCCACCGGCTGTTCAAGGCCGGCGCGGTGCTGGCGGGTTTCATGTCGCACCTGGTGCTGGACGAGATTTGGGCGATCGACCTGAGGCGCGGGCGGGTGAAGAAATCGTTCGGGACGGCCGTGAAGCTGTTCAGCAGCAGCCACTGGGCGAACGTCTCGACCTACGGCAAGCTGATCTTGCTGACGATGCTGTGCGTGGGCGAGCCGACGCTGATGAAGGCGTTGGGGATCGAGCACGTCCACGTGAACAGCGCGCAAGGGGACAGCGCGCCGGGGGAAAGCGGGAAGCACGGCGATTCAAATCACGATGCGCCGAAAGCGGCGACAAGCCCGACGAAGAACGTGACGCGCTGACGGCGTCGTTCCTGAATGCGACATTCGTCGGCATTTCCGTCCCCCCCTCCCCTGCCCTGCCCTGCCCTACCCCTCGTGCGGCCGGAAATGGGACACGAATGGCGCGGGTTGGACGGATGAAGTGCGGATCAGAAAATCAGAATGCCTTCCGGCTGTCCAGGAGCAGCGTCACCGGCCCGTCGTTGACGAGCGAGACCTGCATGTGCTGCCGGAACTTGCCGGTGGCGACTTCGACGCCCTGCCGGCGGACTTCGGCGACGAAATCTTCGTAGAGCGCCTCGGCCAGGGCGGGCTGGGCGGCGTCGGTGAAGCTGGGCCGGCGGCCCTTGCGGCAATCGCCCAACAGCGTGAACTGGCTCACGACCAGCATCGCGCCGCCGGATTCCTGGATGCCCAGGTTCATCTTGCCCTCGGCGTCGTCGAAGACGCGCAGGCCGACGATTTTTTCGGCGAGCTGGCGGGCGTCGTCGGGCTTGTCGTCGGCCGCAACGCCCAGAAGCACGACGAGGCCCTTGCCGATCTGGCCGACGACGTGGCCGGCGACGGCGACGCTGGCCTGGGCGACGCGCTGGACACAGGCACGCATGGTGAGTCAGGGGTCGGAAATCAGGGGTCAAAAGTCAGGAGTCAGGAGGCAGCAGAGACAGAATGCAGAACGAGGAGTTGGGAAAGCCGTTGCGCCTGACTCCTGATCCTGTCGCCTGTCTCCTGCTTCTCCCCTGCCCTTCCGCCCTTTGCCGCCGTCAATCACAATGCAGCGATGTTTGCCTTTTCGGTTTATTGCGCCGTCATTGTAGCCGCTTCGCTGCTGGGCGGCTGGATCCCCCTGCGGATCCGCATGACGCACCGCTCGATGGAGACCATCTTGAGCTTCGTGGCGGGCGTGATCCTGGGGATCAGCCTGTTACATCTTTTTCCGCACGCGCTCTTGGACCTGTCGTCTTTCGAGGTCGGCTACGGAGTGCTGCTCGGCCTCTTGTCGATGTTTTTTATCGAGCGGTTTTTCTGCTTTCACCATCACGACCTGCCCGACGCGGCGCAAACGACACACGAGCACGCCCACAGTCACGACTCCGGCCTGCGTCACGATCACGCGTACACGCCGCACGCGCACGATGCCCCGCGCGGCGACGGGCTGCTGCGTTCTGCACATCACCTGCGGTGGGGCGGCGCCGCGGTGGGCCTGGCGCTGCATACGCTGATCGAGGGAGTGGCCCTGGCCGCCAGCATGGCGCCGCGCAAGGACCTGCCGCACCAGCCCTGGCTGGCCGGACTGGGCATGTTCCTCGTGATCGTGCTGCACAAGCCGTTTGACGCGCTGACGCTGAGCACGCTCATGTCGCGCGGCGGATGGCGGCTGGGCTGGCAGCACTCGGTCAATCTGCTGTTCGCGCTCATCGTGCCGCTGGGCGGGGCGGCGTTCGCCCTGGCCGGCCTGCGGCCGGCGCAAAGCCAGGTCGTCGGCTGGGCGCTGGCCTTTTCGTGCGGCGCGTTCCTGTGCATCTCGCTCAGCGACCTGTTGCCGGAGCTGCAATTCCATCAGCACGACCGGTGGAAGCTGTCGTTGGCGCTGTTAGCGGGCGTGCTCTTGGCCGCGGCGGTGGCGCTGGCGGAGTCGATGCTGCACGGACGGGGGGGCTGGAGGGGATAGACTGGAGGCAAGAGGCTAGCGGAAGAAGAGGGTGTGTCGGAGAAATGGGTCAGTCGTCGAGGCCGCGCTCGTGGCGGACGCGCTTTACCTCGGCGGCGATTTCCTCGATCACGCGCTGGTTGTCGCACATGGCCAGCCACTGGAAGTAGTTGGCGGCGAGCATGAGGGCCAGGCCCGCGAAAGCGGCGACATAGTGCAGGTCGGACCAGGCGATGTCGAGCACTTCTGGCACGCGCGTGTCCTCGGCCGCCCCGAGCGCCGCGATCGCCACAACTACCAGCATGCAAAAGAGTGCCAGCGGGAACGTCCGGCGCTTGAGGCGCGCGCTGCGCTTGGCCAGTTCGGGGTCGAGCGAGTAGGCCGCCACGACTTCTTTGCACCAGCGGCTGGTGCCGATGAAGTAGGTGACGGCAATGCCGTGGACGAGCATCACGACGATACCGGAGGCGACGCCGAGCAGAAAGTGCAGCCGGAAAACCTGATCGTCGCGCGGCTGCTGGGCGGAGGAAGCGGACACGCCGGGCGCGAGCGCGTCGATACCCACGCTGCGGGTCGCCACGTCGACGTTGAGGCCGACGATCATCGCGGCGACAAGAAACGCCGCGGCGACGAGGGCGAGGACGGGGAAGATGCGGTTCATGGGGTGGAGTTCCGCCTTCAGGCGGCGCGGTTGGAGTCCCTCCTCACCGCACGTTCGCGGACGAGAATTCCAACGTACCCCCCCTGCTCTGCCCCGACCAGGGGCAGCGCGGGTGCGCTGGACCCAGGGAGATCGAGTGCGAGTACGATGACGAGTACGGGGAAGCGAGCGGATGGACGGCCCCCTCACCTCCCCCCTGCCCTGCTGAGTAGAATCGAGGCATGGGGAATCGGCCGCTGCTTTTGATCACGATGGGCGACCCGGCCGGGGTCGGGCCGGAGGTCATTGCCGGCGTGTGGGGCCAGGCGGCGGTCCATAAGGTTTGCCGGCCGGTGGTGGTGGGGCATCCGCAGATCATGCGGCGGGCGGTGAATCTGTGGCTGGGGTCGAGCGCAGCTCGCCCCCAGCTTTCGAGGAGCGCACTGCCTCCCCTGCCCTGCCCTGCCGGGAGCGAGACGCAAGAGCTGGTGGGCCGTGCCCGCCCTACACCTACACCCCCCCCTGGCCCCCCCTTACAAAGGGGGGGAGCAGAGGTGGGCGGCACCCAGGCTGCAAGAGAATTGGTGGGCGGTGCCCACCCTACAGTGTCGGTTGTTACCTCGCCCGAAGAGGCGCGGCCGTCGGCGGAGGTGATGCCGGTCATTGCGGCGTGCCGCGACGACGCGCTCGACGTGCCGTCGGCCACGATCGACGCTCGGGCCGGCCAGGCGGCGTATGATGCGATCCTTACCGCGGCGCGGCTGGCGCTGGATGGCCGCGTCGATGGGATTGTCACCGCACCGATTCACAAGACGGCGCTATGGCAGGCCGGACATCGGTATCCGGGACACACGGAATTGCTGGCGGAACTGTGCGGCGTGCGCGACTTCGCCATGATGCTCTACCTTGGCCCGTCGGAGACAATCCGTTCGCCGGGCGGGCTGGGCGTCGTTCACGTGACGCTGCACATGGCGCTTGTGGACGTGTTTTCGCATCTCACGGTCGACGCCATCGTCGCCAAGGCGAAACTTGCCGATTCGATCATGACGCGGCTCAAGGGTTCGCGGCCGCGGATTGCCGTCTGCGCTCTCAATCCGCACGCCGGCGAGCAGGGCCTGTTCGGCGACGAGGAGCAGCGGATCATCGGGCCGGCGGTCGAGGCAGCGCGGCGAGCGGGCCTGGACGTCGTCGGGCCGCTACCGACGGACACGCTGATGGTTCAGGCCCGCGACGGGGCCTTCGACGGAGTCGTGGCGATGTATCACGACCAGGGGCACATCGCGCTCAAGCTCTTGGGGATGCACCGGGCGGTGAACATCACGCTGGGGCTGCCGATCGTGCGGACGAGCGTGGCCCACGGGACGGCCTTCGACCTGGCCTGGCAGGGCAAGGCGGAAACGAGCAGCATGGTCGAGGCGATCCGGGTGGCGGCGCGGCTGGCGGGCGGCGACTAACACGAATGCGACACTGGAGGAAAAGACCATGGGAAAGCGGCCAGCGCCGCGGGAATCGGAACGCCGGTTCGCGCTCCTCCTCAACAAGGCCGCCGTGCTCTTTGAGGGCAACGTGGAGGCGGCGCGAAAGTGGCTCAGCTCCCCTTGCAAAGGGCTGGCGGGACGCTCGCCCATGGAAATGGCCGAGACGGAAGTCGGCGCCCGCGAGGTCGAGGACCTCATCGGACGTCTGGAACACGGCGTCTTCGGATAATAGCGAGGCTGGCTTCGCGCGAATGGGAAGCGCGCGAGTTGAGCGGTGCTTCCGGGTTTTTCGGCGCCGCCGCTTGCAGTGCGTCGTCAGGGCTGCTACTAACGTACCCAAGCGCCAGGAGAGCCATGTCGGTTTGCGTGCCGATGCGGCCAGACGCGTCACGAACGAAATCGAGGACCCATGAGCCAACCACCGCCGAATCCGCCGCCCTCCGGTCCCCCTGGCCTCCCCCCCTGCCCCAAGTGCGGCGGGCTGTCGTTCCGCACGGGACCCTGGCCGTGGTATCTGGGCACGATCGGGGCCATGATCTGCAAACCGGTGATCTGCAACGGCTGCGGCCACGAGTTCGACACGAAAAAGCCCCAGGCCCACCTCCCCTCGCGGAAGCGGAACCTGGCGATCGTGATCAACGCGATCGGCGGGATCGGGATCATCATCGTGGTCGGGTTGATCGTGTGGATGATCATGAACGCGATGAAGCCGTACTGACCGGCGGCAAGCCGCACGCCGCTGCGCTCCGAAAAGACGACTCGCTCCAGCCGCCTAGCCTGGTGAACGACAACCTGGTGACGGGCTACCAGGGCGACTTTGCCGCGCTGAAGGCAGACTCCTGGCACCGGATCAACGACAAGGAGTCGCTGGCGATCTTCTGCGACGACCCGACGGTGTTCCGCAAGTTCGAGCTGGTGGAGATCAGCGGGGCCGGCAAGAAGCTCCGGTAGCCGGACTTTACGCGTTCGGCACCAACCCGAATCACAAGCGAGGGCGAACGACCAACCTGCGCCGACGTGCGTGAGCGGCGATATCAAGCCCTTGCAGCCCACGCCCCTGGTAAGCTACTCATACAGTATCGGCAATACGCACTACGCGAGACCACGCCATGCTCGGCCCCTGCTCGGACATCGCGCAACGGACGATTATCGCGCTACGCCGCTCTCCACAGCGCAGCTTGGCAGTCGTGATGCTCCTTTTGCTGCTCCTGGGTTGCGCCCCGGCTCTTCTGGAGCAAGCGGCGGCCGACGCGCCGCAGGCTGCCGTGCGGCCGCAGACAGACGCTCGCCAACCGGCTGTGCCGGCCCACTCCTGGCCGCTCTTCCGCGGGGCAGCCGAGGCGCACGGCGTTGCGTCCGGCCCCTTGGCCGCAGCGCCGGAGCTGTTGTGGAAAAAGACGTTTGACAAGGAAGCCTTCGAGGCCACGGCCGTCATCGACGGGGGCGTGATTTACGTCGGCGGCTACGCGACGTTTTACGCCCTGGACCTGGCCACCGGCGACGAGAAATGGACATTCAAGACGGAACTAGGTTTCAAGGCCGCCGCCGCCGTCAAGGACGGACTTGTGTTCGTTGGCGATCTGGACGGCCGTTTTCATTGCCTCGACGCCGCCACCGGCGTGGAAAAGTGGCACTTCGACAGCCAAGCCGAGATCGACAACGGCGCCAACTTCTACAAGGACAAAGTGCTTTTCGGCTCGCAGGATGCCACGCTCTACTGCCTCGACGCGAAAACCGGCGAGCTGGCCTGGAAGTACCCCATCAACGACCAGATCCGTTGCTTCCCCACGATCGTCGGCAACCGCGCCTTTTTGGCCGGCTGCGACCGCGTGCTGCACATCGTCGATTTGGACAAAGGCGAAGCCGTCGCCAAGGTCGAGCTGGAGTCCCCCACCGGCTGCACGCCCGCCGTCCTGGGCGACCTCGTGTTCGTCGGCACGGAAGGCGACGTCTTCTTCGGTATCGACTGGAAAAGCGCAGCCGTCGTCTGGAGCTACCGCCGCGATCCCTCGCGGCCGATGCCCTACCGTTCCTCGCCCGCCGCCACCAACGACATCGTCATCGTCGGCAACCAGGGCAAGGTCGTCGTCGGACTCGACCCTCGGAGCGGCAAGGAGCTCTGGACCCCCTACAACGCCGGGGCCGGCGTCGACAGTTCGCCCGTGATCGTCGGGAACCGGGCGTTCGTAGGCACGTCGCGGGGCATTCTGCTGGCCCTGGACGTCAAGACCGGGAAGCCGGTCTGGCAATACGAGGCCGGGGGGGAATTCCTGGCGTCGCCGGCCGTGGCCGCCGGCAAGCTCGTCATCGGCAACGCCGGCCGCAACAGCGGCACGCTTTTCTGCTTCGGCTCCAAGTAGCCTTCTCGTACAATAGAACCAGCGCCGAGCCCTAATGTCCGGTGGGCGCCGCCCACCTTCCCGCGAAAGCTCCATCCATCGAGTGACCACCGAAACCACCAAAACCGAAGTCGGCAACTACTTCATTGCCAACTACCCGCCGTTCTCGCAGTGGACTGCGGAAGGGCTGGCCGACGTCCGCGCCGCCCTCGGCTCGCCGCCAAAGGACGTGCCGCTGGGCCTCTATCTGCACATTCCCTTCTGCCGCAAGCGCTGCAAGTTCTGCTACTTCCGCGTCTACACCGACAAGAACGCCCAGGACGTGGAAACCTACCTGGCTGCCCTGTCGCGCGAGATCGAGCTGGTCAGCCGCTTGCCGGTGATGGGCGGCCGCCCGTTCCGCTTCGTCTATTTCGGCGGCGGCACTCCCTCGTTTCTTTCCGCAAAACAGCTCACGTCGCTCGTCGATCGCCTCCGCCGGAACATTCGCTGGGACAAGGCCGAGGAGGTCACCTTCGAGTGCGAGCCGGGCACGCTCAGCGAGCCGAAGATCAAAACGCTCAAGGAGCTGGGCGTCACGCGATTGAGCCTGGGCGTCGAGAATTTCAGCGACGCCGTGCTGGAGGAAAACGGCCGGGCGCACCTGTCGGGCGAGGTCTACAAGTCGTGGGAGTGGATCGTCGCGGCCGGTTTTCCCAACGTCAACATCGACCTCATCGCCGGAATGGTCGGCGAGACCTGGGACAACTGGAAAGACTGCGTCCGCCGCACGATCGACCTCTCTCCTGAAAGCGTCACCATCTACCAGATGGAGCTGCCGTTCAACACGGTCTACTCGCACGACATCCTGGGCCACAAGCTCGAGACGCCCGTGGCCGACTGGCCCACCAAGCGCGCCTGGGTCAGCTACGCCTTCGACGAGCTTCAGGCCGCGGGCTATGCCGTCTCCAGCGCCTACACGGTCGTGAAGCACGAGAACCAGGTCAGTTTCAGCTATCGCGACAACCTGTGGCGCGGGTCGGACCTGTTGGCGACGGGCGTGGCTAGCTTCGGGCACGCCAGCGGAGTCCACTACCAGAACGAGCCGGAGTGGGCCGGTTACACGGAGCCGCTCTCGCGCGGCGAGCTGCCCTTGCACCGTGGCCTTCGCCTCACGCCCCGGCAGCGCCTGATCCGCGAGATGATCCTGCAGCTCAAGACGGGGCGGATCGACGCCGGCTACTTCCGCCGAAAGTTCCAGACGGAAATCCTCGACGACTGGCCCGAGGTGTGGGGCGAATATCGCGACGAGGGCTACGTCGAGATCGACGGCGACGAAGTGCGCGTGACGCGCGAGGGCCTGTTGCGGGTCGACAGCCTGTTGCCAGCCTTTTTTGAGCCGCAGTTTCAGAACGTTCGCTATACGTGAGTTGGCGAGCCGGAGGCGTCGGCCCCCGAGTGTTTCGCGATCGGAAGTCCCGCCGATGGGTGCCACGTGGGTCCGCTGAATCCCGACGCACCCTTCGTCGCGTTCATGATGGGGCAATTCGAGGCCCGGTTTCCCACGGACCGCCTCTACTGCAAGAACCACATGTGGGCGCGCCGGGGGGCGGCCCCCCCCCGCTCGCCTGACTCCACGGTCTTCCGCTTCGGCTTCTCCGCCTACGCCGTCCGTCTCCTGCAAGATGTTTACTTCCTCGAATGGTGCGTCGATCCCGGCACCAACCTCCGCGAACGCCAGGAAATCGGCAACATCGAAAGCTCCAAGGCCGAAAGCGCCCTTTATGCCCCGATGCCCGGCCTCCTCCGCCGGTTCAACGAGCTGTTGCTCAAAGACCCTTCCCACATTAACGTCGATACCTATGGCGAGGGTTGGTTGTTTATGATGGAGGGGGCAGGCGACACCCTGCTCACCCCCCCGCAATACCTGGAGCACCTGGCCCAGGTCTGGCCTATCGCCCAGCGCACGATCAAAGGCCAGATGAACGAGTAGCAAACCACCGCCCACCACGGCCGCCCCATGCCCAAGCTCACCGTTGTCGTCTCGCAAGGCCAAAGCGCCGACCCGGCCAAGCGCGCCCTGGAAGAGGCGATCGTCGCGGCCTTGCTCTTTGAGCGTGACGTCGAGGCCGTCGTCATCCCGCATTTGTACGATTTGAAGCCCGACGGCACCGGCATTCTCTGCCTGCAAGGCATTCGCGGCGACGTGGTCGTCTTGAGCTGGCTCTATCCGCGGGCGGCCCACTGGATCCTGGACCGCAACGGGATCAAGGGGCGCTTCGGCCAGACGCTCATCGAGCCGCCGCCCGACGACGATGACGAAGACGAAGAAAAGGAAGAAAAACCCGACGTCGGGATCGGCGCCCGCGACGTGCCCGGCCGCGCGATCACGTGTCTCGACTTGCGCTGGCACAAAGCGGCCGACCCGTACGTGCAGGAGATCACGCGCCTGGCCTCGGAAGCCTCGGTGCAAACCGTCTCCATCGGTCTCGCCGCGCCCTCCGTCAACGGGCACACCTCTCAACAACAACCTGTCATTCCGCATTCAGGATTCGTCATTCCGAATTCTGAACCCCCCACTCCGCACGCCGCACTTCAGGACTCGCCGCCTTCCGCCGCCGCCTCCAACGGCGCCCCGCCGGTCCAGCGCATCGAAGAAGACTCCGCCCGCCGCTGGTATCCCGTGATCGATTTCACGCGCTGCACGAACTGCATGGAGTGTCTCGATTTCTGCTTGTTCGGCGTCTACGGCGTCGATCGGTTCGAGACGATCCTCGTCCAGCAGCCCGACAACTGCCGCAAGGGCTGCCCGGCGTGCAGCCGCGTCTGCCCGGAAAACGCGATCATCTTCCCGCAGCACAAGACGCCGGGGATCGCCGGGGCGCCGGAGCGGTCGGCGGCGTTGAAGATCGACCTTTCGAAGCTCTTCGGCGCGCCGGACGCCCTGCAGCTCGCCGTCCAGGAGCGGGACGTGGAGCTGGTGGCCGTCGGCCGCGGCGCCGTCGGCGCAACCGTGGGCATGCCCAAGCGCCAGGCGGGCAAGGACCACGGGCCCAAGGACGAGCTGGACCATCTCCTCGACAAGCTCGACGAGATGCACCTCTAGCCCGATCGGTGCCCATCCGTCCCATTCGTGTCCCATGGTTCCGCTGGGCCACCTGCGTCACAATGGACGCCAAAGGTCCTTGATCGACGCGCCCAACGCTTTTGCCAATCGCTCGATCGTCCGCGGCTGCGGACGGCACTGGCGGTTGAGCATCATCGAAATCGCCGGCTGACCGACGCCGATCCTCTCGGCCAATTCCGCCTGAGTCGCTCCCTTTCGTTTCATGGACCGCCGCAGCCGCGCGGCAAACTCCGCCTCCTCGCGGTCCAGTTGCCGATGAACGGCCCGGCCTTCCGGCGATGCGCGCGCTTCCAGCCGGTCGAATTCTTCCAGGTCGATGCCGCCGTCCGGGCCGACCGATTGCGGAAAGAGGGCCTCGGCGATCGTCGCCAGCGCCATTTCGCGCTCGTCGTCGTCGGATTTCGGATCGAGAACGATTTCGATCATCTCGTGAATTGCACGCGCCAACATTCTCTTTTCCTACGCGATCATCAACGCGCATTGACCGAGGACTTCACTCACAGAACTCGCACGTCCCGCGGCTGAATTCTACCGCGCTCACACCCCAATTTGTCCTCCCAGTCAGCGGGAACATCGGGCAGAAAAATTCCAGTTGAACCCTGCGCTAAGACACTATTTCCCCGCCCCCCACCGGGCTATAATTCCCTGGAAAGACGCACGGCCGTCTTAAAAAACAGCCTGATGTGGGTTCCTCCTTCGCCACACAAAAAACAAGGACTCCCGCCATGCCTTCCGCCCCTTCGCTCGGCCTTCCCCTCGCCTCCCCCCCTGCCCTTTCGGACGAAGACCCGCTCGATCTCTGCCACGAGATCGACGAGCTGCGCAAGAAGCAGGACGCCACGATCCTGGCCCACTACTACCAGGAGGGCGAAATCCAGGAGCTGGCCGACGTCGCCGGCGACAGCCTCGACCTGGCCCGCGCCGCCACGCGCGTCTCGACGAGCACCATCGTTTTCTGCGGCGTGCACTTCATGGCCGAGACGGCCAAAATCCTGAACCCCCAAAAGCGCGTCCTCCTGCCGGACCTTCTGGCCGGTTGCAGCCTGGCCGAAAGCTGCCCCGCGCCCAAGCTCGCCGAGATGCAGGTCCGCCTCCGCGCCGAGGGCCGCAAGTTCCAGACCGTCACCTACATCAACAGTAGCGCCGCCGTAAAGGCCCTCTGCGACTGGGTCGTGACCTCCGGCAACGCCGAACAGATCATCCGTCGCGTGCCCGACGAGTTCGAAATCCTCTTCGTCCCCGACCAGCACCTGGGCGGCTATTTGCAGGAAGCGACCGGCCGTAAGATGATCCTCTGGCCGGGAAGCTGCATGGTCCACGAGGTGTTTTCCGTGGGCGATCTCCTCAAGCTCAAGCGAAAGCTTCCGCAGGCGCTCACGATCGCCCATCCCGAGTGCCCCGCCAACATCCGCGAGCACAGCGACTTCATCGGCGGCACGCAGGCCATGCTCCGCTACGTGGAAAAGTTCGCCGAGCCGCGCGATTTCCTCGTGGCCACGGAAGCCAACATGCTCTGGCAGCTCCAGCACAAGCACCCGCAGCACCGGTATCATCCCGTGCCGGGCGTGACCTGCGCCTGCAACAAGTGCCCCCACATGGCCAAGAACACGCTGGCCAAGGTCCGGGACTGTCTCCGCGACGGCCGGCCGGAAATCACCTGGCAGCCGTCGTTCGACAAGGCGCGGGAAGCACTGCTGCGAAGCTTCTTTTAGAAAGGCGCAGCCCGAGCAAGCGACAGGCCCATCGCGCCGTCTCGTCTATTCCTTCACGGCCGGGGCTTCGATCGGGGCGTCCGTCTTGGCCGCCTTTTGCGCCTCGTCGATGAGCAGCATCACGAGCGTCTGCTCCAGGTCGCGCGGCTTGTAGCCGAACGGGCCGCGGCCGCCCTTGTAGACGACTTTGCCCTCGGCGTCGATGAGGTACAGCCGGTCGGGAAACCCGCTGTAGGCCCGGTTCACGCGGTCCTCGATCGTATCCACCAGGAGCGGCATGGTCATTCCCAGCGACGTGCAGCAGCGGCTGGCCACCAGCGTCCGCGCCTCGGTGGTCTTGGGCTGCTCGATCTTGATGCCGGCCTTGTCGTTGGACGACATGGCCCAGCCGTCGGTCGGATGCGCCTCGCGAATGTAAACGGCGAAAATGTCGACCCGGTCCTTGTAGCGGGCGTACAGCTTGTCGAGGGTCCCAGCCTGGGCCCGGAAGGGCCCTCACGAGAAGCTGCCGAAGATGAGGATCACGGGCCGCTTGCCGCGCGACTCGGAGAGCGTGAACGTCCGCGAGCCGTCGTGCGTGGGGAGGGTGAAATCGGGCGCGAGGTCTCCCACGTTGGGACCCGCCTCGAACGTCCCCAGCTCGCCGCCAAAGAACATGCGGACCACGTCGGCCGAGTCGGGTCCGCCGCCTCCGCGGCCGCCCGACGAGGAGATCGCGCGGGCGATCGTTTGGCTCAAGTCCTCGGGCGTGAGGAAACCCTGGGCGCCCTGGTCCGACTGCTTGAAGAATTCCTGCAGCTCGTCGGGCGTCACGCGGCCGTTGCCGTCGGCGTCGAGCATCAGGAACATGTAGTCGCCCATCATGCGGCGCGGGTCGGGGATGATTTGGCGGCTGAACCAGTCGAAGTCGTCGGGGGCAAGTTGGCTGCTGTAGTCTTTGTCCAGCCGCTCGAAGAGCTTGTCCTTCGGGAGAATCGCCGTCAGGTCGCTGGGGCATTGGGCGACGAATTCCTCGGCCGAGACCGTGCCGTCGGCGTCGGCATCGAAATTTGCGCGGAGCCATTTCCAGTCGTAGCGCTTGGTGCTGGGCCGCCACCAGCCGCTGCCCACGCGCATCTCGTCGCCGCGGAGGACGGCCACGGCCATTTCGGCCCACTCGGGTTTGTCCTTCCAGTCGCGGTCGAGCATCTCAGCCACGGCGCGCATGTTGTCGGGCGAGAGTTTGGAGAGCAGCGCTGCGGCGGGGTCCTTGACGTTATCCGCAGGAGCGGGCTGCGAGGCAGGCTGGGCCGATTCCTGCGGCGCAGGTTTTGGCTGGGCGGCGTTGTCCTGCGCTGACGCCAACGGGCAGACGGCTGCCGCCAGCGCGAACACGAGGCAAAGCGCGAATAAACCGGGCTTAGCGCGCATGAGAAGTGCGTCCTGAGAGAGAATCGAAAACTGAAAAAGGGAAATGGGCCAACGTCGGCGCGGCCAGAGACTCACCGGGGGCCGACGCCGCCCTGTTCGCCGGGCCGCTCGTCAATCATACGCCGCGCGGTAGAGCTGCAAAAGCTCTTCCGGGCCGACGGGGCGGGGGTTGAAGCCGGCCGTCCACTGCGTGGCGGCGGCGGCGGCCAGGTCGGGGAGCCGGTCCTGCGGGATGTCGAAGTCGCGCAGGCGGGTTTTGAGGCCGGCGCGAAGCGTGAAGGCTGAAACGCGGCGGGCCAGCTCTTCGGCCGCCCCCCCCTGCCCTTTCCGAATGGAACCGTTGTGGCTGGCCGAAATTGCCAGCAATTCGGCGTATTGCGGCTCGGTCACGGCCGCGTTGAAGCGGATGACGTGGGGTAGCGTCAGCGCAACCGCCTGGCCGTGAACGATGCCGAAGGCCTGCGTGAGCGGGTTGGCCAGGGCGTGAGCCGCGCCGAGCATCGAATTCTCGATCGCCAGCCCGGCGAAAAACGCCCCAAGCTGCATGGCCGCTCGGGCGTCGACGTCGCCGGGATGATCGAGCACGCGCGGAAAGTTCGGCTCCAAAAGCCGCCAGGCCTCGCGGCCGAAGGCCAGCGAGGCGGCGTTGCGCGGCTTGGTGACGTAGGTCTCCAGCGCGTGCGAAATGGCGTCGATCCCGGTGATCGCCGTCACCCGCGGCGGCTGCGTGACCGTGAGCAACGGATCCAGAAGCGCGATCCGGCAGGCGGCCTTCTTGTCGCCGCAGGCCATCTTTACGTGCGACTTGGGATCGGAAATGAGGGCGAACGACTGGGCCTCGCTGCCCGTGCCGGCGGTCGTCGGCACGCCAATCAGCGGTAGGAGCGGCCTTTTGGCTTTGCCGGAGCCCCAATAGTCCTGGATTCGGCCGCCGTTGGTATAGAGGAAGTTGATCCCCTTGGCGCAGTCCATCGAGCTGCCGCCGCCCAGGCCGATCAAGACGTCGGGCTGAAATTCCTTGGCGACGGCCAGGCCGCGCTCGACGTCGTCCGTGGTCGGGTTTTCCACGAGATCGGAAAAGACGCGCACGGTCAGGCCCGCGGCCTGTAGCAGCGCGACGGCCCGCGGCGTGTGGCCGGCCTCGATGATCCCGTGATCGCTCACCACCAGCGCGCGACGCCCGCCGAGGCCCTGGGCCAGCTCGCCGAGGCCGGCGAGGCGGTTGGGTCCGAAGACGACGCGCGTGCGGGTTTCGAAATCGAACGGGATCATTTCGTGGCGGCTGTGGTGGCGGGACGGCGGGAAAGCGCCGCCAGCTTCTCGCCCGAAAGCTGGTAGGCCCGGCCGCGGAACAAGAAGTCGACGATGCTTCCCTCGTGCGGCTGGAGCCAGTCGAGCTTGGTGGTGGGGATCGGGCCGATGTTCAGGCGGTCGATGTGCGTGGCGTTCGTCAATTCCTCCTGGAATTTGTCGTCATGGGTGATCGCCGAGCAGACGAGCGTCGGCCCGATGCCTTCGAGCACCTTCTCCTGCGGGCACTTGACGACCGTGCTGAACGGGAACATGTATTCCTTCTTGGCGACGGCGGCCCCGGGCGAATTGCAATGGATGACGACCGGCCGCAGGAAGGCGCAGCGCTCCATCTCCACCAGGCGTGGGCCGTACTTACCCGTTACGTGCGTCACGCCCGCTTCGTTCAGGTCGGCCTCGATCATTTTCCAGACCTGCTGCGCCTGGCCGGGAACGGTGAACGCCGCCAGGCCGGCCTTGGGATCTTCGGGCGGGAGGACTTCGACGGGGCCGATCCGCGCGGCGATGGCCTCGGCGATTTTTTCGGTGTGCCGCGAGGCCCACACGCCGGAGCAGTTGATGCAGCCGCGGCCGGAGTTGAGGTAGATGCTGTCGACCATGATGTCGAGGTACTTTTCCCATTGGTCGACCACGTCGTCGCCCAGCAGGATCTTGCTGAAGCCAGGTCCGTGGGCCTGGACCTTGGGGTTGCCGCGATAGCGCTCGACCGTGGCCGTGCCGCCGAAGATCATGGCCCGGTCCACGTTCGCCAGCACGGCGGCGCCCATGTCGCCCGCGCCAGGGTAGATCGAAATCGCCTCCGGCGGGACGCCGGCCTCGATGAAGGCCGCCGTCATGCGGCAAGGCGTCCACGGCTCCTGCGGGCCGGGCTTGAGCACGAGGCCGATCTGCATCGGGATGACCGGCAACCAGAGCGTGTGGACGCCCGGCGAGTTTGAGGGGAGGACGAGGCCCAGCACGGGAGATTGGGCCTGATAGCTGACCACGACGCCGCGGCTTTCCATGCCGTAGCCGCGCGAGAGGATCGACAGGTCCAGACCCCGCGTCAAGGCGTCGAGCATCCGGTCCATGTTCGACAGCACGAAGTGGTTCTTCGTCATGTTGAACCGGCACATGTGCTCGGGCAGCCCGGTCGAGGCCGACTGCGCGCGGACGAACTCGGCAGGCGATTGCGTGCCGTCGCCGAGGGGGAGCGTCTCGTGGACGTACAGGTCGGCGGCCTTCTTGATCCGGGCAATCAGCTCCTCGCACGAAAACTCGCGGAGGATTTCGCGCGCCCGCCCGGCGAAGCGCATATCGCGCGCCAGAAGGCCGGCGTTGGCCTGGCTGACCTTGGCGATGGGTTCGCCGGACATGAAATGCACAACGTTGTCGACTTCCAGCGAAGTGTACGGCTTTCCCCACCGCAGGACCGGGATGTTCAGCATGACGCCCTCGTGTGTTTACGAATTCACAATCAATACACGCCCACGGTGGTCGCTTCCGCCAGCCTGCTGAAGGGCCGGACGCCGCTCACGCCGTCCCAGGGGTACTTCTCGTAGGGCTTCTCGCGCTCGCCTTCGTCGCGCTCCAGGAAACCGGGGATGAACGTCTCTTTCGTCAACGTGTATAGCTTCACGCGCCCTGGCTTGCCGTAGGGCACGACCACGTCCGGCTTGTCGGGATCGACGACCTCGATCGCAGCCCGCGGCTGCGGGGCATAGTACGTGATCTTGTAACCGTCGGCCGGGCCGACGGGCTTGGAGCAGGCCAGGCCCATCAGCGTGTTGCCATACGTGGGGGTCATGTAGACGCGGCCGTCCAAAAGCTCTTCGACAGCGAACCGCGTGAACTGCGGTGTGAACTCCGTGCCGCCGGAAAAGATGCCCGTGACGCCCGTCTCCGGGATGCTCGACCCCTTCTTTTCCAGGGCCGCGGCCAGGGCCTCCAGGAGCTTGGGCGTGGTGAACAGGCACTTGATGTCGTGGCCGGCCGAAAGGACCGTCAGCGCCTGGTCGATCACGTGCTGCTTGTAGGCCTCCAGGTGCTCCATCCAGCCTTTCTTGATGAGCTTGATGACCCACCGCGGGTCGAGGTCCAAGCAGAAGCAAATGCCGCCGCGGAACTGGCAGAGGTGCTCAACCGCCAGCCGCAGCCGCCGCGGGCCGGAGGGCCCTAGCATCAGCCAGTTGGCGCCCTTGGGAAAGAACTTGTCGGGCAGTGTTTCGCTGAACAGTTCGTAGTCGGTGCGGAAGTCGTCGCAGGCCGCGCGCGACTTGGGGACGCCCGTCGTGCCGCCCGTCTCGAAGACGTAGATCGGCCGCTTCTGAAACGCCTGCGGCACCCAGCGGCGCACCGGCCCGCCGCGGAGCCAGTCGTCTTCAAAGAGGGGGAACTTTTTCAAGTCGTCGAAGCACCTCACTTCCTTGAGCGGGTCGAACTTCAGCTCCCTGGCCTTCTCTAGCCAGAAGGGGCAACCGGTGGCGGGGTTGAAATGCCACTGCGTGATTTCGACGGCCTGCGCGTCGAGTCGCTCGCGGGCCTGCTTTACCTTGACCGGGTCGGGGGCGTCGCTCATGATCGCGTCGCGTTTGGGGGAGGGAAAAAGGCGGGGAGCGGCGCTGGCCAGGAGGCGCAGCCGCTCGTGTGGCGTGTTCTTCCAAGAATACACGACGGGCGAATTGGGGACAAGAAGAGCGGGAAATGCGGAGTGTGGAGTTGGGAGTGTGGAGGTGGCGAAGCGGACGGGGCGGACCTTGCGGGCGTTCGTGGTGACGGCATTGTTCGTAGTGACCGGATTCAGTGCGCCGTGAAAAGGCGCTGGTCTTCCAGTGGGTGCAAGCCCCACCCGGCAACGGTCGCTCCAGCCGGAAGCAGTCGGAGCGGCAGTGGAGGTGACGATACTGTCGAAGCCTTCGATGT
>JACOUI010000113.1 GCA_016177915.1 Planctomycetia bacterium | reverse complement strand
GTGTCCCTCCTCGTTGGCGTTGGCCTCGATGTTGACGGAAAGCTGCGAAAGCTGATCGGCCTTGGTTCGCAGGCCGGCCATCCGCGACTTCTCGATCTCCAGCAGCCGCGACTTGTGCTTCTCGACCATCCGTTTGTGGTGCGCGGTGGCGACGGTGGCCAGACCCTGCGGCAG
This sequence comes from Planctomycetia bacterium, assembly GCA_016177915.1. GTDB lineage: Bacteria > Planctomycetota > Planctomycetia > Pirellulales > S012-138 > JACOUI01. The sequence goes on along the minus strand of JACOUI010000113.1, from coordinate 22,519 downwards.
GAGGTAGTTGTTGGCGTAGCCGGGCTTGACCTCGACCACGTCGCCCTGCTTGCCCAGGTGGTCGACGGTCTGGATCAGAAGCAGCTCGACGCCGCCGCCCTGGCCGCGTGGAAGAATCTTGCGGAGTTTCTTGCCGCCCGCCGCCTTGACCATGATCGCGTTCCCATCGCTTGCGTCAGGAATTCAGTGCGGCCGCAAAGGCGCGGCCGCGCGTTTTTGGATTGCTCGTCGTTTTCCGATCAAAACGGAATTCCGCCCTCGGACGGGCCGGCCTCCGTCGGAGCGGCGCGTTCTTCAAGCTCGGCCACAGGTTCGCGGTAGTCGGACGACTGCGGGCCTTGTGCCGCGCCCGTGCCGCCTTGACCTGCTTGGCCGCCGCGGTCGCCACGGCTGCCGAGCATCACCATCCGTTCGCAGACGACGCGGAGCTTGGAGTGCTTCTGGCCGTCCTTTTCCCAACGGTCGAGCTTGAGCCGTCCCTCGATCAACAGGTTCGAGCCTTTGCCCAGGTACTCGCTGGCGACTTCCGCCGTGCGCCCCCAGAGGGTGACGTCGACGAACGACACGTCCTCAACCCACTCGCCGTTGGGTGTCTTCCGCTTTTCATTGACGGCAACGGTCACATCGGCCACGGCCGTGCCGCTGGCAATGTGCCGCAAATCCACGTCCCTCGTCAAGTTCCCCGCCAGGACCACCAGGTTGTAGCTTGCCACGGTTCACCCCGCTCAGTCTGATGTGCTTGCCGTCGGTTACTGTACAAACGCATCGTTATTGTAAATGTTCTCAGGCCGACCGCAAGTTTTTCCGGCAGAAAATGCAATCCTCTCTTTCGACGGCGGCTGGGGGCGGGAGTACCTGACCCCCAGCCACGAAGCCACAAGCTACGGCATGCCCGGCTCGGTCTTCTCGCCGTCGTGGTGCGTGGCCTGGGCTTCCCCTTTGGCCACGGAAACCAGATGGTCGGCGATGCGCGGATCGATCTTCAAAAACAACTGCCGCAGAAGGTTGTCGTTGATCTCGCACTCCCGCTGCAATTCCGTCAGCCGCGGGCCGTCCAGGCGGAAATACGTGAGCCAGTAGGTGCCTTTGCGATGTCCGCGGATCGGGTAGGCCAGGCGCCGCTCCTCCCACATCCGGCTGACCAGCACCTCGCCGCCGAATTTCTCCAGGATCTGCGCGATCTGGTTGGAAATCGACGGGTCGCGCGCGTAGCGGTTGCTGTCGATGATGAACATGCCCTCGTAGACGTTCTTGCGCAAGACGAAGTCTCCTGTGTTGGTTGGCTTGCGTGTGTTGGCTCGATGGGCAGCCAGGCGGCCGGCACCCTGAGTCAGTCGGTTTCGGGTCTCTCCTGTGGTTTGTCGGCGGTCTTCTTTTCGACGGGCTTGTTCTCGGCAGGCGGCTTTTCTTTGGCGCCCGCGTTGTACCGGTTCATGCAGGTTTCGATGCCGTCGCGGACCCAGACGCCGACGGCCTCGGCGGCCAGCTCGATCGCCGGCTCGAGGATGGCTTGTTCCTGTCGCGTCAGTTTCCCCAGGACAAAATCGGCCGGATCGATCGGCTGCGGCACCGGCCCGATGCCGATCCGCAGCCGCGCAAACTCCTCCGAACCCAAACAGCGGATGACGTCTTCCATCCCCTTCTGTCCGCCGGCGGAGCCTTGCGCCCGAAAGCGCAGCCTTGCCAGCGGCAGGTTGAAGTCGTCGCAGATCACCAGGAGGTCGGAAATCTCCAGTTTGTAAAAGTCGCGGGCCTTCTGCACGCTCGCCCCGCTACGGTTCATGAACGTCTGCGGCGCAAGCAGCAGGACGCGCTGGCCGTGCATCTCGGCCTCGGCGGACTCGCCGTCGAACTGTTTGCAGGGCTTGCCGGCCCCCCACTGCCGGGCCAAAATCGCCAAAATGGCGAATCCGACGTTGTGCCTCGTCCCCTCGTATTTCCGTCCCGGGTTGCCCAGGCCCACCACCAGTTTCATGCGGCGCTACTTCTCCTCCACCCCCTCCTCGCCCTCTTCCGGCTCGGCCTTGCGGCCGATCAGCTCCGGCTCGATGGCCTCGGCCGCCGGCGCCGCTTCCTCCGGCATCTCCAGCGGCACCACGCACTGCACCACGACCGACTCCTTGTCGGTCAGGATCGTCACGTTTTCCGGCGGCGACAGGTCCGACACCCGCAGCACGCCCTCCAGCTCCAAGTGGTTGATGTTGAGCTGGAGCTTGTCCGGGATGGCCATGGCCGGGCACTCGATGTCGACCGAGTGCAAGATGAGCTGCACCACGCCGCCGGCCCGCACGCCCGGGGCCTCGCCGCGCAGCTCGATGGCGACTTCGCGGCGGACGCGTTCGTCGGCCGAGACGCGGGCGAAATCGACGTGCAGCAGCTCGACGCCGTAGGTGTCCCATTGCATTTCGCGGATCAGGGCCGTGTCGCTCACGGCGCCGATCAACTCGACGAAGCGGGCCCCGTGCCGCATCACGCGCGAGAGGTCCTCGCCCTTGATCGTCAAGGGGACCGTCTCTTCCTTGTGGCCGTAAAGCACGGCCGGGATATTTCCGGAGCGGCGCAGCCGCCTTGCGGCGTGCTTGCCGTTTTCCTTGCGAATTTCGACAGACAGTTTTTCCGTCATGGGAATCCTCGATCGGCAGGGCCGGCGGCGGGCGTTATTGCGGGGATTTTGGCCCGCCGTGACCGGCAGCCCCGGCGCGCGTAGAATGCACACACACGGGGAGCGTGGCCCAATTGGCAAACCAGCCATTTTGCGCGCCAAAGCGATCTCTGCAACCCCAGGAAAAGCAAGTTTTCGTTGGATCTTCGGCGAGCGGCCGGCGTCAGCCAGCCGGTGCTTTATGGCCCAGTCCGTAATTCTCCGATCCCGTCCGGCGGCCCTTTCCCCGCGCACGATCCTGCTCTGGTCGCTGGCGGCGGCGGCGGCCATCGAGGCCCTGACCCTGGTCCTGCGTTTTGGCTTCTCCCTGCAATCGACACAGGACACGACCTGGCTGGCGGCCTTCACCGGCGGCCTGCGCATCCACCACGGCTACCTCGGCATGCTCTGCCTGATGGGCGCCACGCTCACTTGGGACCGCCTGCGGCGCATGTCGCCCTGGGTCGTCGTCCTGGGCCTGGGGTTGCTGGTGAGCGACCTGGTGCACCATTTCCTTGTCCTCTGGCCGATCACCGGCAGCCCACAGTTTGATCTCATCTACCCGGGCTTCTGGTAGTCGAGCGTCTTGCATCCGCTCCTCGCCGTCGCCGACAATGGCTGCGTTGTCATCGACCGCCGCCTGTCGGAGATCTCGCCGTGCAGATGATCCGCGTCGCCGCCGTCAGCATCAATAGCCCCATCGACCGGCAGAAGGAAACCCTTCAGGCCATCGGCGACTGGACGGAGCGCGCCGCCGCCGAGCGGGCGGAGTTGGTTGTGTTTCCCGAGCTGGTCGTTCACGGCCATCGCACGCCCAACACCTGGGAGCTGGCCGAGCCGGTGCCGGAGGGCCCCGCCGTGCGGCGGCTGGTGGAGCTGGCCCGGCGGTTCAAATTGTTCCTCTCCGTCGGCCTAAGCGAGAAGGAGCGCGACATCGTCTACAACACGCAGGTCCTCGTCGGGCCGGAGGGCTACCTCGGCAAGCAGCGGAAGCTGCACCTCTCGCGCGACGAAGTGCTGCACTACAAGGGCGGCCGCGAGTTCTTCGTCTTCGACATCGGCAAGTGCCGCGTCGGGACGAGCATCTGCTACGACAACCAGTTCCCCGAGGTGCCGCGGATTCTGGCCCTCAAGGGGGCCGACGTGATCCTCATGCCGCATGCCGCCCGCCAGAAAATGTGGGACGATTCGCCGTCCTCGCAGGCCCGCGCCCGCCAGCACATGTTCGACTACTACCTTTCATGCTACGCCCAGCGGGCGCGGGAAAACGCCTGCTTCGTGGTGCTGGCCGACCAGGCGGGAAGGGCGGGCTACGTGAGCACGTATCCCAAGGACCATCCGAATCAGCCGCACCATCCCGGCGCGATCATGGTCTTTTCGCCCGGCGGCGAACTCTTGGCCCATGGCCAGACGGAGGAAATCCGCGACGAGATGGTCGTGGTCGATCTCGATCCGGCGCTGTTGGCCAGGCATCGCGGCCATGCCAACTACACGCTGCGGACGCGGCGGCCGGAGATTTTTGGCGAGCTGGTGAAGGACCAGGTGGAGTGCTGATGTGGGCGAAGCGGTTCAAAGTAGCCATCACGCTCCGCGTGATGCAGCGCACGGTGGTCAACATGCTCCGCGTGATGAAGCCGCGCGCGACGATCATGACGCGCCGCGCCACGGCGCTTCGTCTCGCGGAGCGAGACGGCTACAAGCTCCCCAGGCCGCTTATCTCCACGTCCCCTTCTGCCGGCACCGCTGCGGCTATTGCAACTTCACGGTCGTCGCCGGCCGCGACGATTTGACCGAGCAGTTTCTCACGGCGCTCGATCGCGAGCTAGCGGCGCAGTCGGAAACCGCCAGGCCCGTAACGACGCTCTTCATTGGCGGCGGGACGCCCACACACCTTCCGCCGCCGCAGCTTGCCCGGCTCCTGCCGATCGCGCGGCGGTTTTTTCCGCTGGCCGACAGCGGCGAATTCTCGATTGAGGCCAATCCGGCCGACATGAACGAAGAGCGGGCGGCGGTGCTGGCCGAGTTCGGCGTGACGCGCGTCAGCCTCGGCACCCAGTCGTTCAGCGATCGCAAGCTGAAGGTCCTGGAGCGCGATCACGACGCGGCGCAAGTTGCTCGCGCCGTCGAATTGTCGCGGCAGTTCGCAAAGAGCGTGTCGCTCGACCTGATCTTCGCGGCTCCGGACGAAACGCTCGCCGACTGGGAATATGACCTGGCGGCGGCAATCGCCCTCCAGCCCGATCATGTTTCGACCTACGGCCTGACCTTCGAGCGGGGAACGGCCTTCTGGTCGCGGCGCATGAAAGGCGAGCTGGTCGAGCTGCCCGATGAACGTCAGCGCGAGATGTATCTTCTGGCGATTGACCGGCTCGCGGCGGCGGGCTTGGAGCACTACGAGATTTCGAACTTCGCCCGGCCGGGGCGCCGCTGCCGCCATAACGAGGTCTACTGGTCGGCCGACGAGTATTTTGCGGCCGGTCCCGGCGCGGCCCGCTACGTCGCAGGAAGCCGCGAGACGAACCACCGCAGCACGACGACCTGGATCAACCGCGTCCTGTCCGGCCAGTCGCCCGTGGCCGAGAGCGAAGTCCTGCCGCCGAAGGACAAAGCCCGCGAGGCGCTGATGCTGGGTCTCCGCCGGACCTCGGGCGTCGATTGCGCCGCCTTTGCCGGGCGCTTCGGCTACAGCATCGAATCCCTGCTCGGCCCGGCGCTGACGAAGCTGCTGGAACTTGGTCTGCTGAAGCGCGAGAATGACGCGCTACGGCTGACGCGCGACGGGCTGCTCCTCAGCGACGCGGTGTTTGCGGAGTTCTTGCGGCGGTGACAGAGTTGACGGCCGACATCTTCATCAGCATTGATTCACGGCATGCGCATCACGTAAAATCAAACTATGAGCACTGCCACAAGCCCCTTGGATCGCCTTCTGGACCCGGTGACGGACTGCTTCACCCCCGAGGTGGCCAGGCGGATTGTCAACCTGAAAGTTGATCCACGCGTGCAGTCGCACCTCGATTCGCTGGCCGACAAGGCCAATGCGGGGAGGCTCACGGCCGCCGAGCGCCGGGAGTATGAGGAATTCGTTGAAGCGATCGACGTCGTGGCGATTCTGAAGGCAAAAGCGCGGCTGTCGCTGAAGAGGAACGCGTCGTGATTAGCGCGGCACTTCGCCGTCTTGTTCGGCGACGCGCAGGAGACCGGTGCGAGTATTGCCGCCTCCCACAGTCGGCGGTCGACATTACATTTCACGTCGAGCACGTCATTGCCCGACAACACGGCGGTCTGACGCAGCCGCAGAATCTCGCCCTCGCCTGCGACCGCTGCAATCTCTACAAGGGAACCAACCTCACTGCCATTGACCCCGAAACGGGGGAGATCCAAGCTCTTTTCAACCCACGCAGGCAGGCGTGGGATACTCACATGGCCCTGCACGGCATACGTCTTCGCGGTCGCACTCCGACCGGACGAGCAACCGTTCGTCTGCTACAGATGAACTCCGCACGGCGCCGACGTCTTCGCGCGCTCCTTATCAAGACTGGGCAATTCTGAGCACACGCGCCCTTCGTAGATAAACCGTCAGTTCTTCGGCCGCCTCGGCTACCCGTAAAAGAGGCCCCGCCAGCCGGTGCGTGATGTCCGCCTCGCAGACTTCGCCGTCCGCGAAAAAGTTGTTCCACCCGCCCACCAGCCACCACGGCGCACCGCCGATCTTCCGCTGGCGGTAGAGCATGTGGATGATCTCTTTCCCTTGGTGCGGGTAGACGACCACGATGGGAAATGCGGAATGTGGAGTGCGGAATTGAAGAAGAGTGAGGAGTGCGGAGTTCGGAGTGGGGAGTAGAGGAAAAACTCGCTGCGACGGCCCTCTCCTTGCCCTCCTCTCCCCTTGCCTCTTCCTACGGCCGGCTCCGCCCCTCGCTGCGATATCGATCCAGCATCGCTTGCAGCTTCGCCACCACTTCCGGCCGATCGAGGAACAGGTTCTTCGTCTCGCCGGGACCGTCCTTGAGGTTGTAAAGCTGCCCCGTCGGGCCGCCTGGCTGGGGCTTTTCGGTCTTGGGCTGCGTGAAGCCGCCCGAGCCGAGCCCCTCGATCAACTTCCAGTCGCCCTGGCGGATGGCGAACATCCCGTCGCCCGAATGATGCACAACCGCCTCGCGCCGCGCGCCGCCGCCCGAGCCGGTCAGTGCCGGCAAGAGGCTGTAGCTGTCTTCGGCGGCGTCGCTGGGCAATTTCTCGCCGACGACCTCGGCCACGGTGGCCAGGATGTCGGTGTGGCAGGCAAGCTGCGTGCTGGTCGTGCCCGGCTCGACGTGTCCCGGCCAGCGGACCACGAAAGGCACGCGATGCCCGCCCTCGAAGGCGTCGGACTTTTGCCCGCGCCAGGGGAAGTTCGCGCGATGCCCCCACTCTTCGATGTCGCTTGGCAGCCAGTGGGCCCCGTTGTCGCTGGTGAAAATGACGAGCGTCGAATCGCGGACCTTCAGGCGGTCGAGCGTCCGCAGCACCTGCCCGACGGCGTCGTCCACCTGCACGGTGAAATCGCCGTACCAGCCGGCCTGGCTCTTGCCGCGGAACTCGGCCGTCGGCATCCAGGGCGTGTGGGGGGCCGTGAGCGGGAAGTAGAGGAAAAACGGCCGCTCCTTGCCGGCGCTCTGCTCGAGGAACTGGATCGCGTGGCGGGTGATTTCCGGCAGCACGTCTTCGTGCTTGAAGCCCGGCGCGATCGCCCCGGCCCGCCAGTAGCCGCCTCCGCCGTAGCGGCGCATCTGGCTGTCGCCGATTTTTTCGCTGGGGAAGACGGTCGCCCGATCGTTCTCGATGAAGACGTAGGGCGGCATATCGAGCGAGGCGGGGATGCCGAAGAAGTAATCGAAGCCGCACTGCGCCGGGCCGGGCGTAAGCGGCTGCGAGTAGTCGGCCGGCTTCTTGCCGGAAAGGCCCAGGTGCCACTTACCGACGCAGGCGGTCGCGTAGCCGGACGACTTGAGCAATTTGGCGATCGTGACGCGCTCCGGCTCGACGAGGAGCGAATCGTAGCCCTGGTACACGCCGCGCTGCAGGCTCGTCCGCCAGGAATATCGGCCGGTGAGCAGGCCGTACCGCGTGGGCGTGCAGACGCTGGAGGGGGAATGGGCATCGGTCAGGCGCATCCCTGCGGAGGCGAGCTTGTCGATGTTGGGCGTCTTGATCTTCGACTCGCGGTTGTAGCAGGTGAGGTCGCCGTATCCGAGGTCGTCGGCGAGGATGACGACGATGTTGGGCTTCTCGGCGGCGGGAGCGCGAAGGGCCGTCGCCGCCAGCAGCGCCGCTGCCAGGGCACAGCAGGAAACCAACCTCAGGCCAAAGGTCTTCATGGAATCCGCCGAATCGAAGAGATAGCGGGAAGGGGTCAAGCGGCGCGGCCATTGTAGCCTGCGCAGTTACGCGTTCGCCACGGACTTGCGTTTTTCGGCCGGCGGCCTCGATGGCGCTCCTCTTGCCCCACCCTCCCGCGGCAACCTATAATTCCCTGGAATCAAGGAAGCATTGGATTCCCAGGAAAAAAACCGACCCTTTGGAGCCCAGCCATGGCTGTCGCCCTCACCGAACGTGCCGCCACCGAAGTCAAGAAGATCATGACCGAACAGAAGTTCGAGCCGCAGACGGCGCTCCGCGTGAGCGTCATGGGCGGCGGGTGCAGCGGCTTCCAGTACGGCCTGGGCTTCGACAAGAACGTCGACGAGCTGAACGACAGCAAATTCGACTGCCACGGCGTGACCCTGGTCGTGGACAAGAAGAGCGCCCTGTTCCTCGACGGCACGACGGTCGATTTCTACGACGGCATCGACAAGCGCGGCTTCACGTTCACCAACCCCGGCGCTACGAAGACCTGCGGCTGCGGCCATTCGTTCAACGCCTAGCCGCCGCGCGAACGTCCAGGAAACCACAAAAGCCGGGACAACCGTTCCGGCTTTCTTGTTTCTTGCCCTGTTGGTCCAATGTGCCCTGCCCCTGTCTCCTGATCCTCCTGTCTCCTTCCCCTTGCCCTCAATGTCCCTCCCGGAGCCGGTCGCCCAGCGAGTCGTCCAGCTCCGGCGTGGCGTAAATCTTGTGGATCGTCTTCTCCACGTCGTACTCGACGCGCCGGAAACGAACCCAGCCGTCGTCCTGCACCACGTAGCACGCCCGCGGGTCGCAGTCGCGCGGCTGCCCCACCGAGCCGACGTTCACCATCACCTTCTCGTCGCAAAGCTGATACGCAAAGTTGATTTCTTCCGGGGCGAGGAATCGCTGCCCCTCGGTGAACACGCCCGGCACGTGCGTGTGGCCCTGGAAGCAATACTTCGGCACCAGGGCGAATAGGTTTTCCATCTTCCGGGGGTTGTAGATGTCCTCCGGGAAGACGTACTCGCTCAAGGGCCGGCGCGGCGAGCCGTGAACGTACAGGTAATCGCCGTCCTTGTACGTCCGCGGCAGCTCGCCCAGAAAGTCCCACCGCTTGGCGACGGAGTCCCTGCCCCCCACCGACTCCTCGAGTTGCTGGCGGGTCCAGAATATCGCCCGCTCCGCCACCGAGTTGAAGCCGTCGGGATCGAAGAGCGCCCCCTGGTCGTGGTTCCCCAGCAGGCAGACCTGGCAGTGCTGGATCACCAGGTCGATGCACTCGCGGGGATTGGGACCGTACCCGACGATGTCGCCCAGGCAGTAAATGTCCGTAAGGCCTTGCTGGCGGACGTCCGCCAGGACCGCCTCCGTGGCTTCCAGGTTCGCGTGTAGGTCGCTAATGAGCGCGCGTTTCACACCGACAAACTTTCATTCTCGGTTCCCGGTCTTGCGCCCACGCGCCGGGAAGGTGGCTTCAAGAAACTCATCGCGACCTGGGCACTCCCAAACTGGCCAATGGGGAAGTCTAAGAGGGCGGGAATCGAGGGTCAAGTGCGGGAAATGCGGCGTCGGGCCGTGGAAGTTCCCGCCGTGCGGATTCGCACGCTTCGCGGGGCGCCAAGGCATTTCGCCCGCCAACAGCCCCTCTTCTCAGGCGGCCCGCTGCCGGCGGCCGGCCAGCCAGCCAAGGAAGTTCCGCCACAGGGCCTGGGGTGGCATGCCCGGCGCCGCCGTTACACGGCGCGAGATCGCCTCGCGGAACAGGTCGAGGTAATCCTGGGCGATGCTGCTCCAACGAAATCGCTCGACGGACGGACGGGCCTTTTGCGCCATTCGCTGCCGCAGGGCCCCGTCGCCAAGGACGCGCGCAAGGCACGCGGCCAGCTCGTCGGCGCTGCCGGCTGCAAACAGCTCGCCGTTGACGCCCGGCTCGACAATGTCCGGCGTCCCGCCCACGCGGCTGCCGATCACCGGCACGCCGCAGGAGAGCATTTCGAACAGCGTCAGGCTCATCGGCTCCTGGCGTAGCGACGGCGAAACGCCGATTGCCGCATGCTGCAAAAGGCCGCGCTTGGTCTCGCCGTGTACAAATCCGGGAAAAGCGACGCCTTCGGCCTTGCCGTTGGCGGGCAAACCGTTCTGAACCTGCTGGCCGAGCCGACACGCTTGCTCGATCAATTCCGGCAGAAACGGCCCGTCGCCGGCAATGACGAGCCCCACGTCGGGCTGCGCAGATCGCACCTGCGCATACGCCGTCAGCAGCGTCTGAAAACCCTTGCTCTCGATGATCCGCCCCATCGAGAAAACGTATCGGCCGCGAAGCACGGGCGCGGCCGCGGCGAGCTGCGACCATTCGTCCGGCCAGCCGTTGGGGATCATCCGCTCGCTGCCCGTCGGCTCGGCCACGGCGTAGATCCGCTCGCGCATGTAGCGGCTGATGCAGACGACGCCCGCCGCCTCGCGGAAAACGCGCTGCATCCGCCGCTGCGGCAAGAAGCGCGACAGAAACCGGCTGCCGTGCATGACGTCGCTTCCCTGCGAGCAGACGACGTAGGGGGCCGACGACGGCCGGCAGGCGAGCCAGGCCACGTAGCCGGCCCAATAGCTGTCGCAGGCCAGAAACACGTCGAAGGGCTGCTTTTCGTGCTGGCGCCGCACGATCCGCGCCTGCCGCGACAGGCCAAACCGCGTCGAGAACGGCCGGGGCAGTTCGAGGTGCGGGTACGCCGGCTGCCAGGGGCGGGTCGCGCGGGAGCGTCGCGGAGCGGGCGAGAACATGACCACGTCGTGGCCCGCGGCGTGCCACAGCGCCGCCAACTGGTCGAGGGCTTCCTCGGCCCCGCCGACCTGGCGGAGGCAGTAGTTCGTGACGACGCCGATGCGCAGCGTCCGCTGCATGCACGCACCCACGGTTGGGGACGGCGAATCGTAGTTCGCCGCCCAGGAACCAGCAAGGCGAGCAACCTACGACGGGAATTCGCTCTAGTGGCCCCGCGCGGCTCCTGCTAAATTCTCCGCCCCCTATGGCGAAACTGGGTCATTGTCTGCCCAAAACGAGGTGTGCAATGTTCCGCGTCCGACTCCCGCTGTCGCTGCTGGCAATGATGGCGGCCCTGCTGCCGGCGAGCGCAAGCGCCCAACGCGCCGGCGAGCGGCCCGTGGGAGGGACGGCGCAGGCTCAACCCACGGGCAACGGCGCGCGGCCCGCCGAGGGACCCGGCAAGGGACAAGCCTCCGCCCAGAGCGGCCAGAATCCCCTTCGCGACGGCCAACCCCAACAGGGTGAACCGCGTGAAGGTCAACCGCGGCCGGGTCCGCGGGCGCCGTTCGAGCTGACGCAGGAGCAGTACGCCGAGCTGTTCGCGGTCCTCAAGGCCTGGGAGCGCGACACGGCCGCCATCGACAACATGCGCTGCACCCTCAGCGTCTTTGAGTACAAAAGCGACCAGGACGAGCGCGACCAGGGGGCGCTGGCCAACGACGACAAGCGCAAACGCCCGCCGCGCCTTGGCGAGCTGAAATTCAAATCGCCGGACAAGGGCCTGTACCGCATCAAAGACGACGCCGGCAAGGACTGGCGGGAACACTGGCTCTGCGATGGCACAGCGGTCTACATCTACGACGCACCAAAGAAACTGCTGAACGAGTACCCCATCCCGGCGGAATTGCAAGGCAAGCGCATCGCCGACGGCCCGCTGCCGTTTTTGTTCGGGGCGGACGCCAACCGGCTCTTGCAGCGCTACTTCATGCGGATCGTCACGCCGCAAAACGCACCCCGCAATCAGGTCTGGATTCAGGCCCTGCCCCGCTACCAGGTTGACGCGGCGAACTACCAGGCCGTCCTGGCCATCCTCACGATCACCGAGGAGAAGACGCTTACACCCTTCGCCGTGAAGGCCTATCTGCCCGACGGCTCGCGCGTCGTCCACCGGCTGGACAACCTGTCGGTCAACGAGCGGCGGCTGTTCCTCAAGAACGACTTCGCGCCGTACGTTCCCTCGGGCTGGACGAAGGTGGTCCACGACCGTCCGCAAGCGGAGCCAGGCGAAGGGCGCGTCGGCGCGCAGCCGGCCTCGGCCCGCGCGCCCGAACGCCGCGGCCCGGTCATCCGCTGATTTCCGTATTCGCGCTCATCCGTCCCATCCGTCTCATCCGCGTCCCATTCTGCGCGGATGAAACCGATTGAACGGATAGACGCGGATCATTCCTTGGTCATTCTCAAAAACCGCCCCGTTTCCGACTCCCTGCACCCCGCCACCTCCTCCGGCGTCCCCTGGCAGACGATCCGCCCGCCTTCCTCCGCGGCGCCGGGTCCAAGGTCGATGATCCAATCGCAGTGCCGCAAGAGCTGCACGTTGTGCTCGATCACAATGATCGAATGCCCCTCCGCCACCAGCGCGCTGAAGCAATCCAGCAGCTTGATCACGTCCGCAAAGTGCAGCCCGGTCGTCGGCTCATCGAGGAGAAAGAGCGTCCGGCCGCGGCGCGAGCCGGCCAAAAAGCCCGCCAGCTTCAGCCGCTGCGCCTCGCCGCCGCTCAAGGTGTTGGCGTTCTGCCCCAGCCGCACGTAATCCAGGCCCACGTCCATCAGCCGCTTCAGGCCGGCCTGGGCCTTGCGCTGCCCGCGGAAAAATGAAAACGCCTCGCGGACCGTCATCTGGAGCACCTCGGCGATGTTCCGGTCGCGGTGCTTGACCTGCAAGATCTCCGACCGGTAGCGCCGCCCGCGGCAGGCCGGGCAGGTCATGTACACGTCGGGCAGGAATTGCATGTCGATCTCGATCTGCCCCTCGCCCTGGCAGGTTTCGCAGCGGCCCCCCTCGACGTTGAAACTGAAATGCCCGGCCGCGTAGTTGCGAATCTTCGCCTCGGTCGTCTCGGCAAAGACGGCCCGGATTTCGTCGAAGGCCTTCACGTAGGTGACAGGATTCGACCGGGCCGAGCGGGCGACCGGCGAGCTGTCGACGAACACCACGTCCTTGATCTGTCCTTCGCCAGTGAGGTCCGTGTAGGCGAGCGGCGGCGGGGCGTCTTTTCCAAGTCGCTGGCAGAGGGCCGGAAAGAGCGTCTCCTCGACGAGCGTCGTCTTGCCGGCGCCGCTCACGCCCGTCACAGCGCACAACACGCCCAGCGGAAAATCGACGGTCAGGTCTTTCAAGTTATTGCCGCGTGCGCCGATCAGCCGCAATCTGCCGCGCTGGGCCGGCCGGTGCTGCGGCGCCGACAGCCCCCGCCGCCCCGCCAGAAAATCGCCCGTCATGCTGCCGCCGGCGATCATTTCCTGCGGCGTCCCCTGAAACACGACCTGCCCGCCGCTAGTTCCGGCCCCCGGCCCGATCTCGATCGCGTGGTCCGCCCCTCGCAGGAATGCCTCTTCGTGCTCCACGACCACGACGCTGTTCCCGCGATCGCGCAGTTTTCTCACCACGGCCAGGAGCCGCTGCGTGTCGCGCGGGTGCAGCCCGACGGACGGCTCATCGAGCACGTAGAGCGGGTTGACAAGGCCCGAGCCGAGGGCGGCCGTCAGGCTCACGCGCTGCGCCTCGCCGCCGCTGAGCGTGCGCATGGGGCGATCGAGCGTGAGGTACGACAGGCCGACGGCGGCAAGGTATTCCAGGCGCGAGCGGATCTGAGCGACGAGCGTGCCGACGAGGTCGCGCGTTTTGGGTGCAACCGGCCTCTGACCAGTGCCGGGTGCCACGGGCGTCGCGCCCGTGCTCTTCGGAGCGACGATCTGAGCAAAAAACTCGCCTACTTTGCCAACCTCCATCGCACACATCTCGGCGATGTTCTTCCCCCGCCACTTGACCGCCAGGGCCTCGGGCCGCAGCCTTTGCCCCTGGCACGCGCTGCACGTCCGCACGGTCCGCCAGCGCGATAAAAACGCCCGCACGGGCGTCTTGTACGAATTCCGCTGCAACCAGGCGAAGAAGCCCGCCAGGCCGCCGAATTTCCGTTCTGGCACGCCGTCGTGAATGTGTCGCAGCGCCTGCGCCGGCAGTTCAGCGAAGGGCACATCGAGCGGGATCTCGTAATCGCCCGCCAGCGCGATCAACTCTTCCAGCTCATGGGCGTAGGCCGCCGTGTTCCACGGCGCGATCGCCCCTTCGCGCAGCGTTTTTTTCTTGTCGGGCACGACGAGGCCCAGGTCCATCTCGAGCGTCGTCCCGAAGCCTTCGCAGGCCGGACAGGATCCCAGTGCGCTCTGAAAACTGAACAGTCGCGGCTCGGGCGCCAGGGCCTCGATTCCGCAGGCTTCGCAGCGCAATCGGTCGCTCCAGGCGAAACGCCGCCACGTCCGGCGGTCGAGCGTGTTCTCTACGCCGCCCGGCACATTCCCCTCCACGAGCGCAAGCGCCCGCCCGTTGCCTCTGGCAAAAGCCGTTTCGAGCGAATCGACGAGGCGCTTGGCAGGCGCGTCGTCGCCCGATGTCAACCGATCGACGACCACGAGCAACCGCGATTCCGCGTCGCGCCGCATTGCTTCAGATCGGACGACATCTGCCTCTTCTTTTCCTTGTCTCCCCCTCCCCCCGTCTCCCCCTCTCCCCCTCCCGCTTCGCACGCGCACCAGTTCTTCCCCGAGGAGCTCTGCCGCGCCGGGTTCTTCAATCGAAACCACCCGCTTTCCGACCACCACTCGCCGCAACCCCTCGCGCTGCAATTCCGCCAGCAACTGCTCCGCGTCCGTCGTTTCCTCCGCCGGCACCGGAAACGCGACCAGGAACCGCAGCCCCGCCGGCCAGGCCCGAATCTCCTCGGCCGCCGTCTGCGGATCGTGCCTGCGCAGGACCGCGCCGCAGCCGGTGCAATGAACCTCTCCGGCGCGGGCCAGGAGCAGCCGCAGGTAATCGTGGATTTCCGTGGCGGTGGCGACGGTCGCCCGGCCGGAGCGCGACAGGTTCTGCCGCACGACGGCGATGGCCGGCGGGATGCCCTCGATCAATTCCGCGGCCGGCCGCTCCAGCCGGTCGAGGAATTGCCGCGCGTAGGACGAAAAGCTCTCGATGTACCGCCGCTGCCCTTCGGCATAGAGCGTGTCCAGGGCCAAGCTGCTTTTGCCGCTGCCGCTCACGCCGCAGAGGACGACGAGCTTGCGGTGGGGGATGTCCAGGTCGATGTGCTTGAGGTTGTGCACCTCGACGCCGCGCAGCCGGATGAATCGCTCGCTGGCCATCGCCGCCGCCGGGTGGGTCTTTTGGAAAATCCATCGCGGCGACCTGCTCCCAGCGGCCTGGGACGCGCGCCGCGAAACCCCTCATTGTCTCCGCAAACGGAGCGGCTGCAAAGACAGCCCTTCTGGGGGTAGTGGCTCAGTTTGGATTTTTCTCCCGAACCTCAAGGAGCCGCACGATATCCTCGATCGACCAGAGGCGCGGGCTGACGCCAGCGGCCATCGCCGGGGCCATCCGTAGCGTCTGGTGAATCCGGGCGAAGTTGTAGTAGCAGAAGTGCAGGCTCACGGCCGCCGCGTGGTTTTCGACCTTCTTGGAGAAAGCGTTGGTCAGCCGCGTGAACCGCCGCATCATCATTCGCATCGTGAGGTTTTGCCGTTCGGCGTAGCTGGTCGAAACGTGTTCGGGATCGGGCTGGCCGCTGATTTCCTTCCGTTCGCAGCCGACGCACTTGGCTGGGCTGTAGCGCGTCTCGCTCTCCGCAGGGTCCGCGCCGTACATCTTGACCAGCATGGCGTAATCGACGTTGGTTGCAAAGGCCGCGTCAACCGCGTCCAGGTAGCTCTTGAGGCCATCGGTAGTCAGTTGCACGCGCTTCGCCAGCCGGCTCGCCAAGTCTTTCACGAAGATCGCGGCGTGGTAGCCGTCGCGCAGGCCCACGAGCCACGATGGGACCAGCTTCGTGTCGGCGCAAATCGCCGTCCAGGTCCAAACGTCGCCCACGCCAAACTCGCCTTGCTTCTCAGCCGGCACGTTTTTGGCCTTGGCGTAAACGAAGCTCCAAATCTCGTCTAGCTGCAGCCGACGGCAGGGCAGGTTCCGCAGGACGCGGTTTTGGTACTCGGCACAGGCTGCGCCGATGTCCACGAGCAACTTGTTGACCGTGTTCCGCGCGATGCCGGTGATTCTAGCTGTCGAGCGGAGGCTCGATCCTTCGACCAGACACCGGACGATCGCACAACGCCGTTCAAGGGTTAGTTTGTTCATACTGACCATTATGCTTGACCGCTAAAGAAATGTCAATGGCCTTCCAAAGAAAAGCCTGAAAACTTCGTAAAGTATTTATAGCAAAGTATTTATGAGTAATCGTGAACTCCAAAGAGCGAACGAATTCCAACCGTTTGAAGTCTAAGTGTGAACATGTGAAGCACCATTTCACTTTTATTGATTGACAGGCCGAAGAAAGGTTCGTAGGATTGTCACGTTCCCAACAGGGACGTGACATGGAAGTTCGACATGATGACGAAGAGCTTGCCCGCGTCGAGGCCGAGGAAAAATACACCGCCGGCCTGTGCCCAGCGAGAGTGCGCGCGTTCCGGAGGCTGCTGAACCTGATTAGGACCATCGGAGACGAGCGAGAGCTTTACCAACGGAAATCACTGCACTTTGAAAAGCTGAAGGGCGATCGCGAGCATCAGCGATCGCTCCGGCTTAACGACCAATGGAGGCTAATCGTCGAAATCGAGGAATCTGAGAACAAGAGAGTGTTGGTGGTGAAGGGTATCGAGGACTACCACTAGTTGGGCTGGATGCCATGAGCGCAGATCGCTTTGTTCCTGTCGAGCCGTTTCATCCTGGCGAGTACATCCAGGAGGAGCTTGAGGCGCGCGCTTGGACGCAGGAGGACCTGGCTGAGGTAATGGGGATCAGCCGTCGGCACGTAATCAACCTCATTACAGGAAAGTCTGGCGTGACCCCGGAAACGGCCGTGGCGTTGGAGCAGGCGATCGGACTGTCGGCGCAGACCTGGATGAACCTGCAAGTGTCTTACGAGTTGGCGTTGGCGGCGAAGTCTGATCGCACCATTGAACGGCGCGCCAAGATTTATCAACGCTGGCCCGTCCGTGAGCTGGTGCGCCGCGGCTGGATTCCTAATACACGAGACACCGACGAGCTTGAGCGCGTCATTTGCGAGTTTTTGGAAATCACGTCGATTGACGAAACGCCTGAATTGTGCGTGGCCGCAAAGAAAGGAACGAAATACGGAACCGACTCGCCGGCGCAGATCGCATGGTACAAACGCGCGTGTCAGTTGGCGCGGTTCGCACCGGCCTCGAAGTTCAGCGATGCGTCGCTTGAAGAACTTCTGGCGAACCTGAGATCACTCGCTGCCTACGCTGAGGATGCGCGTCGAGTGCCCAAGATGCTCGCCGATGCTGGCGTGCGGCTCGTGTTGGTGGAGCACTTGAGTGGAACAAAGGTTGACGGAGCTACGCTTTGGGTGAATGATGGTCCGACAATTGCCTTGTCGCTTCGGTACGACCGGATCGACAATTTTTGGCACACGCTCGCCCATGAGATTTACCATGTGGCACACCGCGACGCGACGCATGTGGATGATGCCTTGATGGAAACGGACGATTCCGACGTATCCGAAGTTGAGCGGTCCGCAAACGACTTCGCCGCTTCGTACCTGGTGCCGCGCGAAAAGCTTGAATCGTTTATCACGAGAATGCGGGGACTGTACTACCGAGAGAGGGTCGTGCAATTTGCGCAGGCCCGTGGCATTCACCCTGGAATCGTGGTTGGCCAGCTTCAGCGCCGAAAGGAACTCAAGTATTCGCAGTTGCGCGCTTTCCTTGAGCCGATCAGAAAGCACGTACTTGGCCAAGCAATTACCGATGGGTGGTGCAACCTCCCCAACAAAGTTACTGGAGAATTGGAGCCATGACGACTAAGACGGTGTCGCCATACCTTGAGCGCATTCAAAAGTACGCCAACCAATACCTTGAGGAGACGGGCCAGGAGCGAGTGACGACCAAGGAGGTCGCGGTCTGGCTTGTTCGCACCAAGCGATGGGAGCCGCCTGCCGATCTGGTCATCGAAAAGTGCCGGCAGGATGTGTCGCGCGCGTTTCGGGAGGAGTACATCAGCGATGACCGCGGCCGGTCCGTCCGGGTAAAGCACGCAGCCAGGATCACGGAAGGGCCCATTCAGAAGGTCTGGTGGTCCGACATTCGGCGCGCGCCGCGAGAACACATGGAGCTTGCGTTTCGGCAGCGTCGCGAGCAGATCGTTGGTGAGTGTCGGCAGTTGAAGCGCGACATGGACTTTTTCAACGTCCTACACGAGGACGATCCGATTCAATTGATGTTCGATTTCACTGACGACATTGAGGAAGGGGACTTCCCAGGGGAATACCCGCCGAAGAATCCGCGCTAGTTCTTGGACCAACGAGACTGCGCAGCTTTCTTGGCAATCTCACGGCGCTTTGCCGCGCTGAGTTTCTTCGCTCTTGCCTTTCCGCCCTTCAACCCGCCCAGGCGTCCTAGGGCGACGGCAGCGGGATTCTTTTCCGGTTCGGCCGTGGCCGGCGGCGCGGTCCCCGTCGCCTCATCGACGATGGCCTTGGCCAGTTCATTCGCGTCCCGTGGACGCTTCCGGTGCTTGCTTGAGCGGTTTTGCATGCCTCAAGGCTTGCATGGTCGCGCCCCGCTGTCAAGTCTTTGTTGCAAAATCGGCCGGTCAAACTGAGCCACTACCCTTCTGGGGGCAAGCGGCGGCGCCATCGGCCACGGCGTCACGACAGGAAGAAGGGAAACCACGGCCGGCGGATGGTGACGCGCGAACGTGCGCCGTCGACGACTACAATCAGGCCGTTGTCCTGTATTGCCTGCAGGCCAATGAGCGGCGACAGCGGACGAATATCGGGCTCTGCAATGCGAATGTTCGGACTCGCGGTGAACGGCAATCTGTCGATAAGCACCACGAGTCGCACCTGTTCCGTCGCACACTCAACGCGGCTACGTGAATTCCACGACGACCGGTTCAGTGACTAGGCGCACGGCGAGGTCCCTCTTATTGAGGCCCCGTCGAATACACTCTGCGTATGCCGCCGTCTGCGTCTTGGCGACGCACACCATCTGCTCGCCCAAAAATGCGACCCATTTGCCGCGGTGCGTCCTAAGCAACCCTTCGAGCGACTGTTGAAAGGCCGCTTGGCCGGCCTCAACCAACGGTGAGCACGCGGCAATGCGAGACTTGTCTGACTCCTGAATCACTGCGGTTCTCCTTCGCATCGACGGCCAAGGTCGTCATCTTGATTGTGACCCTGCCATGTGCTCTTGTGAAGCGAAATCGGCGCGCATGACCCCGAAATCTCCCTTCAGCCGGCCTCACTTCCCCCGTCGCCGCGCGGTAGAATCGGCCCATCGTTCAGAACCCCCGTCGCCTGCAGATCCGGCCCGCCATGAAAATGCGCGCACCTGCCGCCGTTCGGCTTCTCTCGATCCACCGCGTCCTCGTGGGCCTGGTCATCGCCGCGTTTGCGATGTGGGCCGTCTCGGTTTCGCCAAGCCCCGCCGACGAGGGCACGGCAACCAACGCTCCGGCCGCCGCCCCTGCCGTCGGCGCGACCGTCGCCGACTTCTCGCTCAAAGACATCCATCGCCGCCTGCGCTCGCTCGCCTCCTTCAAAGAAGCCAAGGCCTTCGTGGTCGTCTTCATCGGCGCCGAATGCCCGCTGGCGAATCTCTACGTTCCGACCCTCGTCGAATTGCACAAAGAGCACGTCGACCGCGGCGTGGAATTCCTGGCCGTCAATTCCAATGTGCAGGACACGTTCACGCTCGTCTCCGCCCACGCCCAGGAACGCGAAATCCCCTTTCCTGTCCTCAAGGACTTCGACCACAAAGCCGCCAATGCCTTCGGCGCCACGCGCACCCCCGAAGCCTTCCTCCTCGACGCCAATCGCGTGATCCGCTACCACGGCCGGATCGACGACCAGTACGCCGTCGGCGTTCGCCGCGACGAGCCGACGCGACGCGATCTCAAAATCGCCATCGACGAACTGCTCGCCGGCAAACCAGTCGCTATCCCCACGACCGACATTTCCGGCTGCGTCATCGCCCGCGCCAAAAGCCCGCGCACGAAATCGGAAGTCAACTACGCTTCGCACGTCGCGCCGCTCGTGCAAAAGCACTGCCAGGAATGTCATCGCGACGGCGAGATCGGGCCGATGTCGCTCCTCAACTACGAGGACGCCAAAAACTGGGGCGACACGATCCGCGAAGTGATCGTCGAAGAGCGCATGCCCCCTTGGCACGCCGACCCCCGCTTCGGCAAGTTCAAAAACGACCGCCGCCTCAGCCAGGACGAAAAAAACACCCTTATCGCCTGGGTCGAGCAAGGCTGCCAGAAGGGCGACGAAAAAGACCTGCCCCCGCCGCTCACGTTCACCAAGGGCTGGCGCATCGGCCAGCCCGACGCCGTCTTCCACATGACCCAGGAGTTCAAGGTCCCCGCCACCGGCATCCTGCCCTACAAAAAGTTCGCCGTCGATCCGGGCTTTAAGGAGGACGTGTGGGTGCAATCGGCCGAGTGCCGACCCGGCAACCGGGCCGTCGTACACCACATCCTCGTCTACATCCAGGAAAAGTCGAAACTCTTCTATGAGCCGGACGGAACCGCCGCCACGCTCGTCGGCTGGGCGCCGGGCGACATGCCGGTGCGGTTTCCTCCCGGCACGGCCAAGCGCATCCCGGCTGGCGCGAAGATCGTCTTCGAGGTCCACTACACTCCCAACGGCACCGAACAGACCGACCGCTCTTCCGTCGGCGTCATCTTCGCAAAGGGCCGGCCCGAGCGCGAGGCGGAGACGAACATCCTGGCCAACATGCTCCTCACCATCCCGCCGGGCTCGCCGAACCACCGCGACCAGCTTCTCTACATCTTCCGTGACGACGCCCTGGTCCTCTCCTTTATGCCGCACATGCACCTCCGCGGCACAAGCGCCAAGTACGTGGCCACCTATCCCGACGGCCGCACCGAAACGCTCCTCTCCGTGCCCGACTACGACTTCAACTGGCAGAGCGTCTATCGCTTCGCCGAGCCGCTGCGCGTTCCCAAGGGGACGAAGCTGGCGTGGATCAGCACCTGGGACAACTCGCCCGACAACCCGCGCAACCCCGACGCGACGAAAGAGGTGCGCTGGGGCTTCCAGACGTGGGACGAGATGCACAACGGGTGGATGGAATTGGTGTGGGAGCATCCGTAGGACGGCCCTTCCGGGCCGTCTATGCAGGGACTGAGTTTTTCCGACACGCTGCCTTAAGCAGTGCCACGAGACGTGGTGACTACGTAGAATGACGGCCCGGAAGGGCCATCCTACCGATAATTGTCGACTCGTTCAATCTCGCCCCGCCGCCAGGATTCCGCGGCCTGCACCCGGACATCCCAGTCACGGTGTATCATCGTCACTTGCCCCATTGGCGACAGAAGGGCTCGACGTACTTCGTGACGTTTCGATTGGGAGACGCGCTGCCGCAAGCCAAGCTCCAACAACTCCGCGAGTGGCGCGAACTCTGGGAACGAACGCATCCGCCGCCCCGATCAGAGCGCGACTGGGAGGAATACGCGCGCGAGTACACGCAGCGCACCGAGGCTTGGATGGACGAGGGCTACGGCGAGTGCGTGTTTCGGTCGCCCGCGTTGGCGCGGCGCATGATGGACTCACTGCTGCACTTTCAGAACTTGCGCTGTGACGTCTTTTGCCACGTCGTAATGCCAAATCACTGTCACGTTGTCGTGAAGCCGCTCGGCGATTTCGAGCCGGAAGACATACTGGACAGTTGGAAGGGATACGTAGGACGCGAGGTCAATCGTCGACTCGGCAGGCATGGTCCTCTGTGGCAAGAGGAAAGCTACGATCGCATCATTCGCGACGAAGAGCATCTCTTTCGCGTCGTGCAGTACATTGGCAATAACCCCAAGAAGGCGGGCCTGCCGCGCGACCAATGGCATCGCTGGATGCACCCAGATTGGGAAGCTGCCGGGTGGGGCTTCCGCGACGCCGAGCCAACAACGTAGGACGGCCCTTCCGGGCCGTCTATGCGGGGACGGGCCTGACCATACGCCAAGAAGAGCGACGGCCCGGAAGGGCCATCCTACATTCTCGATGCTCACAGGAGCGAATCCTCCCACCCTCGGCTGCCGTGGGAGAGCACAAGCTGAATCAGCGGGTGCCGCTCCAGCTCCTCGTTCGATAGGTCGCTCCCCATCAGCCGGATGATCTCCGGCATCGAGGCGTCGAGGTACTTTTCCTCCGCCTCGTGCAGCGTCTCCGCCTCGCCCCGGAGCAGAATGTCGCCCACGGGATCGCCTGTGGTAGGGTCGCCGGTCGTCTCCGCGATCTTCGTAGCAGGCGGCTCCATGAATCTTGTCCCTTTCGGCGGCTTCTCTTGTTATCTGCACTTTCCGCAAAACCCCTAGTCTTCACGTGGCCAGGTGCAGCAGCGACTCCACCATCTCCCGAATTTTCCGCGGCAGCGTCCGCACCCCCCGTGCGGAGAAAAATCCAGCGCCCAGGCTCTCATGCCGCAAGGCGTTGCGACGGTCC
>JACOUI010000112.1 GCA_016177915.1 Planctomycetia bacterium | reverse complement strand
TGCGGCGCACGAAGTTGGCAACCGACCGAACCGCGTGGAGCCGCGGAGGCTGAAGTTTCGTCCTGGCAAATACTCGTACCTGACCGTACCCCGAAACGAAGAACGGATGAGGCTTTGCGCTTAAGCTGGTGCCATTCGACCCCGCGTCGGTGGAACCACGATTGTCGGCTAGACGCACCCTCAAGGCGAGGGGGCTGCTCGGCAAATCGTGCCCTCCCGTGCTTGTATGCCGCAAACCGCCCGTCTGGCTGGCCGCGGCGTTGACTACAATGGAGAGTGAGCCGCGCGGCCAACACCGGTCGCGCCGCAAGGTCCACCCGTTTCCCGCGCCCGCTTCGTCCCCCGGCTCATGCTCGAAAAAATCACGATCACCTGCTTCGCCGCCAGCTATGCCGTGGCGCTTGCGCTGGAAGCCTCGCGCATTTTCTTTAAGAGCGGCGTTCGCGGGGCGGTGATGCTGGGGTTTGCTGGGGCGGGGTTGCTCGCCCACTCGCTCTTCCTGGCGGCGCGTATCCGTCAGGGGCGCCTGCCGCTGTCCAGCGAGTTCGACTGGTATCTGCTGGCCGCCTGGCTTCTGGTCCTGGCCTACCTCTATCTCACCTTCTATCACCCGCGAAACCCGATCGGCATCTTCCTGCTCCCCCTGGTGCTGGTGTTGGTCCTGGTGGCCGAGCTTTTGGCCAGCAAGACGCCGTTTGCTCCGGAGTCGGGGAAGCTCGTTTGGGGCCTCGTCCACGGCGGCGCGCTGCTGCTGGGGACCGTCGCCGGCTTGATCGGCTTCGTCACGGGACTCATGTATCTCTGGCACGCCTCGCTCCTCCGCCGCAAGCTCCCGCCCCGCGTCGGCTTTCAGCTCCCCAACCTCGAATGGCTGCAAAAGGCCAACGGCCGGGCGTTCCTCGTCACGGCGCTGTTCGTGCTCTGCGGATTCTTGTCGGGGATCGCGCTGAGCTGGCTCACTCACCAGGCGATCTACTGGACCGACCCGGTCGTGTGGACGACGTCGCTTCTGGCGCTGTGGATGGTCGTGGCCGCGACGTTCAACCTCGTCTATCGCCCCGCCCGGCAGGGCCGCAAGGTCGCCTATCTGACGCTGGCCACGTTCGTGTTCCTGGCGATGTCGCTGGCCGGCTTGCTCTTGGGCACGGAGCACGCCCGGCCCGCCAAAAACAGGCCCGACACGAAAGCGGGCCAAGGCGTCTCATCGTCTCGCGCCGCGATGGCCGCCCTGTCGCGCGACGGAGGCCGGCCATGAAGCTCCAGCTCGTCGGCTGCAGCCACC
Source organism: Planctomycetia bacterium (assembly GCA_016177915.1). Classification (GTDB taxonomy): domain Bacteria; phylum Planctomycetota; class Planctomycetia; order Pirellulales; family S012-138; genus JACOUI01. The sequence continues at coordinate 11,055 of JACOUI010000112.1, read as the reverse complement.
ACCAGTCGCCCCTCGCCCTGCGCGAGAAGCTGGCCTTCACCGCACAGCAGGCCCTGGAGGCCCTCGACAAGCTCCGCGAGAAATTCCCCGGCACCGAATCGGTCGTCCTCTCCACGTGCAACCGCGTCGAGGTCTACACGGCCACGGAGGAGCCGGCCCGCGCCCCGACGCACCACGAGATGATGCAGTTCCTGGCCGACTTCCATCACGTGCCGCTGGCGGAGATCTTCGGCGACCTGTTCGAGCGGACGGGCGAGGACGCGGTGCTGCATTTGTTTTCCGTGGCGGCGGGCCTGGACAGCATGGTCGTCGGCGAGCCGCAAATCCTGGCGCAGGTGAAGCAGGCCTACGACCTGGCGCGGACCCGCAACTGCGCCGGCCCCCTCACCAACGCCGTCTTCCAGGCGGCGCTGCGCGTGGCCAAGCGCGTGGCCACGGAGACGAGCATCGCCAGAAAGCGCGTCAGCATTCCCAGCGTGGCGGTGGGCGATTTCGCCAAGAACATCTTCGAGAATTTCGACGACAAGCAGGTGCTCGTCATCGGCGCCGGCGAAATGGGCGAGGAGACCGTCCGCTACCTGATCGCCGAGGGTGCCAAGCACGTCACCGTCGTCAACCGCAGCCTCGAGCGCGCCCGTCGCCTGGCCGAAGAGTTCCAGGGCCGGGCCGTCGCCTGGGAAAAGCTCGACGAGCAGCTCGTCGAGTCCGACCTCGTCGTGAGCACCACCGGCGCCGAGCAGCCGATTGTCACCCTCGAGCGCTACCGCACCATCGAGCGGCTCCGCTACCAGCGGCCGCTCGTCGTCCTGGACCTCGCCATCCCCCGCGACTTCGACCCCGCCATCGAGCGCCAGGGGCTGGCCGTTTACCTCTATTCGATCGACGACCTCAAGGAAGCCTGCAATCGCAATCTGCGCGAGCGCGAAAAGGAGCTGCCCGCGGCCATGCAAATCGTGGAACACGAGTCCGCCGAGTTCATGGCCGACCTCAACCGCCGCGCCACCGGCCCGATCATCCAGCGCTTGCGGCAGGGTTGGCAGGGACCCAAGGAGGACGAGCTGGCGCGGCTCTTTGCCCGGCTGCCGGAGCTAGGCGAGCGCGAGAGGGCCGAGATCGCGCAGGCCTTCGACCGGCTGATCAACAAGCTCTTGCACCCGCCGCTGGAATCGCTGCGCGACGAATCGCGGGAGGGGATCCCGCACGCGCTCCTGGAGGCGCTAAAAACTCTCTTCCGGCTCCGCGACTGACCCGCAGGGCGGGCGGCCCGCCCACCATGACATTCGATCGACTCCCATACGGCAGGCAAGACGCCTGCCGTTTTTCAGCGCGGCCCTTGCAAAGGACGCATTGGAAATGCGTCGTCGGATCGCGCGGAGGTTCGATCGGCGTTCGACGCTGCAGGGATCGTTCCGGCTCGGTGGCCAGTCCCGCCGACGCATTTCCCAATGCGCCCTACAGCTTGGGCAGGACGACCGGCTTCGGCTTTTCGAGCTTATTGAGCTCCTCGGTGCGGCGGCCTTGTGGCGGGGGAGGAGGCGGGGGCGGGGGCGGAACACGGACCGGATTGGGCCGGGCCGGTGGCGGCGGCGGGGGGGCGACGTAGGCCTCTTCCAGCTTGAATCCCAAGGGGTGACGCAGCTCCCGTTCGGCCAGAAGCGCCCAGGGCGTGCCAGGGTTTGAGTCGCGGCAGCGCGTCAGCAGGCGAATCGCCTCGGCCGCGGCCCGTTGCGACGCGCTGCCGAAATTGAGCTTTTCATCGGGCACGAAGCGCCAGCGGTTCGATTTGTCGTCCACGAACTCGCGCCCCTTGCCGCGCATCACGGCGCAAATCCAGTTGTACTCGTCGCAGCGGACTTTCATGGCCAGGAGCCGCCCGTGCGTCAGGTCGTACCAGGCCCGCCAGCGCGGCGACCGCTCCTTGGCGTACTCTTCCTCCATTCCCTTGCCGAAGCAGGCCAGCGCTTCTTCGAGGGTGGGCGTGTTGTAGGCCACGATTTCCTGGCCTTCGCGCAGAAGCTGCTGGTAGTTGGCGCCCGTCGGTTCGAATTCCATCGGCGGCGTGGGCTTGAACTTCCGCTGCTTCGTCAGGTCGACGGCCTTCATCACCTCCAGGCGCAGGGGGCTTTCCTGCACGGAGTGGACGTACTCCGGGACGGACGAGTAATCCGGGGCGTAGGGGAGCATCGTTGGCAGGTCGAACGTGCCGCCGTCGCCCGCCTCGTCCTTGATGAAATAGGCGCCGCCGGTCTCGCGCGCGAGGCGCGTGAGGGCGAACGGACCCAGCGCGGCGTGCAAGTTGTCGAGCTGGCTGCCCTCGAACCAGTAGGGCAGGTTGAGGCGCTCCTGGTAAACCGCCTCGGGCCCGCGGCTGAGCGGCAACTGATAAACCTGACCGTCCTCGGGGTGCTTATAGGACCGCGTGCCCAGCTCCTTGCCGAACATGGCCGAGGGGCCGACGGTGATCACTTGCACATTGAAACGCTGGCAGAGCGAGACGGCCTGCTCGAGCAGGCGGTAGTCGTCGCCGGACTCGTCGGTCCAGATGACGACCATCAGCTTGCGCTTCTCGCGAGTAATGTGCGGCTTGTAGCGCTCGACGGTCTGGATGACGGCCGAGAAGACGTTTTCCACGCCCGATTCGTCGCGCGGGACCTTGCGAATCCCCTCGACGATCTCGCTGCCTTCCGTGGTGGGATCGACGATCACGCCCCATTCCTGGCCGAAGCCGATCACGGCGCCGGTAAGGACGTTTTTCCTGGGGGCGCCGGTCTTGTCCAGCTCTTCGTAGACGCGCTGCAGCCGGTCGGCGACGTTCTGCCGCTCCTCGACCAGGCTCAGCGAAGCGTCCATCAGCCAGGCCACCATCACCTTGCTCTCTTCCAGGTTGGTGGCGATCTCGTAAGTGATCCGGTCGACGGCCCCCTCGACGTGCATCACCTGCTCGCCCACGCTCCCTTTGCTGCTGGTCGGGCGGTTGAGCATCGCCCGCAGGGGGTCCTGCTTCCAGGTCACGGCGTCGTTGAAGAGGAACTTGTCGGGCGGAATTTCGCTGAGGAGGTCTTTTTCCTGCACGTCGGTCAGGCCGGAGGCCAGGGCCAGCGACTGGAAGACGTTTTCGTGCGGGTCGTCAGAGGGCCGGGCCAATTCCAGGTTGGGGTCCGGCGGGACGATCATCTCCTGCGGCGGAACAACGGCTGCCTCGAGCAGAACAACGTTGTTTTCTTGCGCCTCGATTGCGGGCAGGAGTCCGACGGCGATCATGGCCAGCAGGTGCACGACGAGGCTCGCCAGCGCGGGGACGAAAAGGACCAGCCGACGCGCGAATCTCCGCCGCGCCAACCGCGCCATGCGGCCAAGCGGTGAGATCGTGAACTCGACCTCCGGCTCGGCCAGCCGGGCCAGGCGCAGCTCGGCCCGCAGTTCAAAGACGCGGCGCAGCGCACAGAGCATCGCCGATTCTCCGGAATCGCCAGGTGGGAATTGCGAATCCGCTGTTCCGTACCCGTTTACTATATCGGCAGGCGGAGGCGGCGGCAAGCAAGTTCAAGCCAAACCACGGTTTCGGTTCGAGTTTCTCCCCACGGCTGAAAGAGGTGGGCATGCGCCTGGAGCGGGCGTTAGAATGCACTCATGGCAACCACAACCATCACGATCGAAGTGGGCGAAGAGGCCGCCAAGGCCTTTGCGGCCGCATCGGCCGAGGCACGGCGAAAGATGGAACTGTTGCTCCGGCTACGGCTCAATGACCTGACGGCGCGACCCCAGCGATCGCTGAAGACAGTGATGGATGGTCTTGGCGCGCAGGCCGCGTCCCGAGGGCTGACCCCAGAGACGCTCGAATCGCATTTGAATTGACGTTTCTCGGTCGATCGTTTGCCCCTCATTCATGCGCCTCCGACATCCAGTTCTAGCTCCGGAACTGCACTTGTCAGGATCGCCGGCGCCGATGAGGATGAGCACGGAGTAGGGTGCAAAAACCCATTGCACGCGGGTTCACCTGGCGGAGCTCTTTGGCGTCCAATGGGCGCCTTTCCAACGAGGCGAGTTATGCGACGGACAGGGAAAATCGCCTTGATCTTTGCGGTCTTGTGGGTCGCGCTGTCGCTCGAATTCGTTCGCGGTGGGGCGAAATCCCAGAGAGTTGCCGAGGCCCGAAAACTGCTCCTGACCGGCCACTACGACGAGGCGGCTGAGGCGCTCGGCGAAATTGCCGCCAAGCCCGACGATGACGACGACGCCGTCGAGGCCGCGATCGGGCTGGCCGAGTGCCAGGCGAGCACCGGGAAGGCCGACGAGGCCTTGAAGACGCTGCAGGGCGCAGCTCAGAAACACCCCGCCGACGCCCGGCTGCACGCCCAGTTCGCGCGGCGGTCGTTCGACAAGGGCGACTACGCTGGCGCCCAACAGGCCGTCGATGCCGCGCTGAAGGCCGACGGCAATTCGCTCCTGGCCCGCTGGATTCAAGCCGAGCTTTTTCGCACGTCCGGCAAGCTGAAGGAGGCCGAAGAGTCCGTCGCCTGGTTCGTCACGTTTTACAACGACGAGAAGAACCAGGCGAAGCTCGCCAAAGATCCCGAGGGCCTGCGCTGGCTGGGCGTGGCCGTCGCGCAGCACGCCCGCTGGAGCCGCGAGCAGGCGCTCTTTCGGGACATCGTCAACACCGTGCTGCCCGACGCCGTCGCCGCCGAGCCGGCGTTCTGGCCGGCGCATTATGAAACGGGCGTTTTGTTCCTGGAGAAATACAACCAGGCCGAGGCCACGCGCTCGTTCAACGCGGCGCTGAAGATCAATCCGCAGGCGGCCGAGGTCTATGCCGCGCTGGCCGAGCTGGCGCTGCAGAACTACGATCTCGACAAGGCCCGGCGATCTCTGGACCGGGCTTTGGCGATCAACCCAAACCTTGCCCAGGCCCACGCGCTCTACGCCGACTGGCACCTGGCAAACTTCCAGCGCGACAAGGCGCGCGAGAGCCTGCAAAAGGCGCTGGCCGCCAACCCCTTGAGCGAAATGGCGCTCGCCCGGCTGGCGGCGCTGGAAATCCTCACGCGCGGCCTCCCGCAGGACACGAAAGGGACCGAACTGGGCAAGATCACAGACGCCGTCGAAGCCCGCAACGCACACGCCGGCGAGTTTTACTTCGAGATCGGCGTGCGCCTGGCCGACCAGCGGCGGTTCGACGCGGCCGAGCGGTTCTTCAAGCTGGCCATCGAGAAAACGCCCAAGCTCATCGGCCCGCAGCGCGAGATGGGCCTGATGTTCATGCGCCTGGCGCGCGAGGAGGAGGCCAAAAAGCTCCTGGAAGACTCGTTCCAAAGCGACCCCTTCAACGTCCGAGTGAAGAACACGCTGGAGGTGCTCGACGTCCTGTCCGGCTACGCCACGCTGGAAACGGAGCACTTCATCGTCCGCTTCGACCGCGGGCAGGATGAAATCCTGGCCCGCTATGCCGCCGCGTTCCTCGAAAACGAGGTCTACCCGGAGCTGACAAAGCAGTTCGGCTTCGAGCCGCAGGGCAAGTCGATGTTCGAGATCTTCAACCGCGCGAAGAACAGCGACGGCCACGCCTGGTTCAGCGCGCGGATGGTCGGCCTCCCTTACCTCGGCACGGTCGGGGCCTGCGCCGGGAAGATTGTGGCCATGACCTCGCCGACGGGCATGGAGGAGCCGTTCAACTGGGCCCGCGTGCTCAAACACGAGTTCGTCCACGTGCTCAACTTGCAGCAGACGAACTTCAACATCCCGCACTGGTTCACCGAGGGCCTGGCCACGCACAACGAGAACTACCCGCGGCCGGAGTCGTGGAACCAGATCCTCGCGCAGCGGATGGCCGACAAAAAGCTCTTCACGCTGGAGGACGTGAACCTGGGCTTCATCCGGCCGCAGTCGGGCGACGACTGGAGCCTGGCCTATTGCCAATCGGAGTTGTACATCGAGTACATGCTGGCGACGTACGGCGACGACGCCGTCTCGAAGATGCTGGCCGCGCTGGCCGACAACCTCGACACGCCGGGCGCGATCAAGCGGAGCTTCGGCGTGGAGGTGGCGGAGTTTGAAAAGGGGTACATGGAGCTGCTGAAAACAGTCGTGGCCGAGGCGGGGCCGGCCAATTCGGGCCGGCCGGAAATGACGCTGGCGCAGTTGCAGGAAGCCGTCTCGCGCGATGCAAAAAATCCGGACCTCTTGGCGCAGTTGGCCCTCGTCAATCTGGAGCGCGAGGATTTCCCGAAGGCGCGGCAATCGGCCCGGGCGGCGCTGGCGATCAAACCGAAGCACGCGCTGGCCGCGTACGTCCTGGCCCGGACGCACGTGCTGGTGGGCGAGAATGACGAGGCGCAAACGCTGCTCGAGGAATGCCTGGACGAGAAATCGCCCCATCCACGGGTGCTGCTCTTGCTGGCCGGGCTGAAGCTCAAGGGCGGCGACACGGCCGGCGCGGAAAAGCTGTATGAGCTGGGAAACAAGGCCTTTCCGCAGGACTCGAAGTGGCTGCGGGCGCTGGCTGGAATGTACCTGCGGTCCGGCGACGCCGAAAAGCTCGCGCCGCGCCTGGAAGAGCTGGCCGCCCGCGAAGCCGACGAGATGCTCTTTCGCAAGAAGCTGGCCCAAATCGCGCTTGCGCGGAAGGACTACGCCCAGGCCGGCCGCTGGGCCGCCAAGGCCAACCACATCAACGTCCTGGACGCGGAAATCCACGAACTTTGGGCCGCCGCGCACGTAGGAGAAGGGAAGCTGCCGGAGGCGATCGTCGAGTACGAGACCGCCATTCGGTTGCGCCCCAAGAAGGCCGATACGTACCTGGCCCTGGCCGACGTCTGCCGCCGGGCAGGGCAGATCGACAAGGCCCGGCAAGTGCTGCAAGATCTCCTCCAGCGCGAGCCCAAGAACGACAAGGCCCAGGCCATGCTGGAGGAGCTCAAGCCGTGAGCACGTCGCAGCCTGGGCCGGCCCCATCGGGTGAGCCGTTGGGCGAGCCGCCGCGCGGCGGCGCTCCCATCACGCTGGCCGAATTGCAGCAGCTCATCCGCGACATGTACCTGGAGAAGGACCTGGCGCGGGGGATCGACGGCACGTTCATGTGGCTGATGGAGGAAGTGGGCGAGTTGTCGGCGGCCTTGCGCGCCGGCAGCCACGAGCAGCGGTCGGAGGAGTTCGCCGACGTGCTGGCCTGGCTGTGCACCATCGCCAACGTGGCGGGGGTGGACCTGACCGAGGCGGTGCGGCGAAAATACGGATCGGGGTGTCCCGGTTGCGGGCGTTTGGTGTGCATTTGCGACGACAGCGAGAAGCCATGACGCCCCGGCCGGACGGACGATTCGCACATTCCCGCAGCGCGGCGTTTCTTGTCTGTGCGCTGGCGCTGCCCGGCAGCGCGGCCTGGGCGCAGACGCCACAGGGTGATTCCGCCGCGGTGACGATCCAGGAGCTGCGCGTCGGTTTCGAGGGCAAGTTCAAGGTGGGCGTGTGGACGCCCGCGACCGTCGTGCTTCGCGGCGGGAGCGAGGCTGCGCGGGGAAAGCTCAGCGCGGCACTGCCCGACGGCGACGAAAGCCGCTCGCGCTTTTTTGCGCCGGGCGAGGTCGCGGTTCCCGCCGGCGGGCGCGTGGAGGCGCCGCTGTTTTTGAAATTCGGCAAGCGCGACGCCCCGGTCGAAGTCCGATTCGAGCCGGCGGGCGCGGCCGGCGACGCGGCGACGCGGCCCCTGTCCGTGCAGTTTCCCTGCCTGGCCGAAGGGACCGCTCCGCACGTGCCCGTTCCGCTGCAGGAGGGCCAGGAGCTGTACCTGGCCGTCGGCGGCCAGTTCGACTTGGAGCCGGGGGCGAACCTGAACCGGCCGGCCGGGCAACCCAGGGCCGAGACGGCGGCCGTCGAGTCGCCGCAGGCGCTCCCCACGCGCTGGTTCGGCTACGAGGGCGTCGACGCCGTCGTGCTCTTCACGAGCCGCGTCGAGGCCTTTCGCGGCGGCGGACCCTGGATGGATGCGCTCGATGAATGGATCCAACTCGGCGGGCGTTTGATCGTCGTCGCGGGAAAAAACGGCCCCGAGCTGCTCCAGGCGGGCGGGCCGCTGGCGCGGTTCTCGCCGGGCGCCGTGCAGCCGGAGCTGGCCGTGATGCGGCGGCCCAACGACCTGGAAGCCTACGCCGAACGGGCCGAGTCGCTGGAGATCGACCCGGCCGGCGTGCCGGCGTGCTTCGTAAGCGACGTCCCAGGCATGATCGTGGTCCACGACGGAAACGTCCCCATCGTGGTGCGCTTTGCGCGCGGATTCGGCGAGGTGGTGTTCGTGGCCGTCGATTTGGACCAGCCGCCTTTCAGCCAGTGGCGCGGAAACGCCGCGTTGCTGCTGCGGCTCTTGGGACGAAATCCCGAAGCGCCGGCCCAGAGCGCGGAGCCGGCCGCCGGCGGAAAGCTGACCCACAGCGGCCTGACCGACCTTTCCGGCCAGATGCGAAGCGCGCTGGATCAATTCAGCGGCGTCACCGTCGTGCCGTTCTTCGGCATCGGCCTGTTGCTCGTCGTCTATGCCGCCCTCGTCGGGCCGCTCGATTATCTGGTGCTGTCGCGGTACATCCGCCGGCCGGGGCTGACCTGGATCACGTTTCCCAGCGTCGTGGCGGCGGCTTGCCTGGGCGTGTGGCTGCTCGTGCGGTACACGAAGGGCGACGAGCTGCGCGTCAACCGCGTCGACCTCGTCGATATCGACCTGGCGACCCGCACCGCCCGCGGCACCACCTGGATCGGCGTCTTCAGCCCGGAGGTCGCCTCCTACGACGTCGCCGTGCGGCCGGTCGTGCCGGGCCGGACGGCCGGCGGCACGCACACGCTCTTGTCGTGGCAGGGCATGCCGGGCGAAGCGCTCGGTGGGCTCGACCGCTCGAGCACGCCCGGCTATTCCCCGGCCGGGGAGTATTCCTTCTCGCCCGAACTGGACTCTCTCCGCGGCGTGCCGATTGCCATCTGGTCGAGCAAGGGCCTGCAAGCGCGGTGGACGGGCGCGGTCGATCCGGGAATCGACGTGAGTTTCGCCGTCGAGCATAGCGGCTCGCCCCGCGCCACCGTCGCCAGCCGCCTGCCGTTTGCCCTGCACGAATGCCTGCTGACCTTCCCGCACCAATCGGACGACCCGACGGCGTCGCCTCCCTTGTGGGTGGTGGAAATCCCGACGCTCGCGCCGGGGCAGACGGTCGCGATCGACAGCCGCACGCCGCGGCGGGAGCTGCGCGAGCGGCTCACCGGACAGCGGTTGGAATACGACGCGCGCCGAAACCAGTACCATGCGTTCATCAACGAATACGACGACCTGGGCCTAGAGCCGCGGCCCATCCTGCAGGCGATGATGTTCCACGAGGCCGGCGGCGGCCAGCGTTTCACGAAGCTCGATCACCGCTACCAGGGCTACCTCGACCTGTCGCGAAAACTCGCCCTCTCGCGCGGCATCTTGTTGGGTTACGCCGACGCCCCGGCCACGCGCATCGAGCTGAACGGCCGCGAGGCGCCCGCCCGCGAGGGCGACCGCCAGTTGACCTGCTACCGCTTTTTGTTTCCTGTGAAGCAATTGATGACGGGCGAGTAAGTGTGGAGTGTGGAGTGTGGAGTTGAGGAGAGTCGCCCCTCTCGCCCAAAGCCTTGGCCTCTAGCCTAACCGCCTCTCGCCTTTCATGATCGAAACCCGCGGCCTGACCAAAATCTACGGCGAGTTCTACGCCGTCAAAAACCTCGACCTGAAGCTCGATCGCGGCGACGTGTTCGGCTTCATCGGGCCCAACGGGTCGGGCAAGACGACCACCATGCGCATGCTGGCCACGCTCCTGCAGCCCACCTACGGCGAGGCCTACGTCTGCGGCAACTCGATCTACAACAAGCCCAAGGAAATCCGCCGCCTGATCGGCTTCATGCCCGACTTCTTCGGCGTCTACGACGACATGAAGGTGCTGGAATACCTGGAGTTTTTCGCCGCGGCGTATCGCATCAACGGGCAGCAGCGGCGGAAGAAATGCGAGCAGGTGCTGGAGCTGGTCGAGCTGACGTACAAGAGCCACGCCCTGGTGACGAGCCTTTCCCGCGGCATGACGCAGCGCCTGGGCCTGGCGCGGACGCTCCTGCACGACCCGCAGGTGCTGCTGTTGGACGAGCCGGCGAGCGGCCTGGATCCGCGGGCGCGGATCGAGATGCGGCGGCTCTTGAAAGAGCTGCGCAAGACGGGCAAGACGATCATGTTCTCCAGCCACATCCTGCCGGAGCTGGCCGACGTCTGCAACAAGGTGGGCATCATCGAGCGGGGCGTGATGGAGGTGAACGCGGACGTGGAGGAGGTCTTGCGGCGGGCGCGGAGCAAGCTGCTCTTGCACGTGGGCGTGCGGGAAAATGCGGAGGGCGCGGCGAAGCTGCTTTCGCAGATGGACGGCGTGGAAGCGGTCGAGCCGAAGGAGAAGTTCATCGTGGTGACGATGAAGCCCGGCGTCTCCGACTACAGCCACCTGCCGACGCTCCTCATCGAGGCGGGCTACAAGCTGACGCGGTTCAACGAGGACGAGATCGACCTGGAGCGGGCGTTCATGGCGCTGACGAAGGGGATTACGGCGTAGCTTTGGAGTGCGACGACTGGTCGTCGCTGCGGTACGCGCGCCCGACGCGTTGCTAATTCCAGCCGCGACCTCCGCCTCGGGCGCTGTGTCCCTCGGGCTTTGAGTTCCGTTGCGGAGTGCCTCACTCAGAAGCACTGCCGAGATCTGACCCAGGTGATTGGATTCCGCTTACAAAAGCAGCCACATTTGCTTACAATGCTTTGGGCAAAGCCAATCCTATGAGGGCCCGCAACTTGGACGTGTTTCAAGTGGACCCACTTTGTTGGACCAAAAATGCCCCGGTATTTGGTATGGATCTCCAACTAACCCCGGCCCCCCCGGGGGGGCCGGGGTCGCCGCGGCTTGCGTAGCTTGCCAAGTCCGCTCAATTCGCCTCGCTCCTCGTCAACGGCACGACGCGAGGCAGCGACTCCGTTTCGCACGCATGTCGAAGTACATCTCCGTCGGCGTCGCGTAGTCCAGCGACGGG
>JACOUI010000085.1 GCA_016177915.1 Planctomycetia bacterium | reverse complement strand
GGTAGGCCACGATGAACGTGACCCAATCTTCCGGAAAGACCTCGGACAACTGATCGTAGAGGGCCTGCATGTCGTCGCCGTTGAGGTAGATCCGCGGCGTGCCCGCGGCGCTGACGTTTTTCTCCTGGCTGTAGAGCGTCAGGTAGGCGGACCAGCCGCGATCGAGCGAACCGTCCTCGTTGTCGACCTCGCCCAGCGAGGCCTGCATCTCGCCGCTATCGACCATGCCGTTGCGGTTCACGTCCAGGCCGAACAAGAGCTGCGGCGTGACGCCGCGCACCAGCAGCAACTCCTCGACGGTCGTCATCGCTCCATTGCGCGGTGCGTACGGGGGATTGAGGCCGGAGTAGTAGTCGATCTCGGCGCCCAGCTCGCGCGGCTCGTCGTCGTCGTCGATCCAGTCGAGGATCGCGTCGGCGATTTCCTCCGTCATGCCGGGAACGCCCATCAGCAGGGTTTTTCCTCCGTCGGGCATCTCCTTTTCGGCGAGCATCAGGGTGTTCAAGTTCAAGCGGGTGGATTCGTCTTCCAAGCCGTAGCGCACGCCGCCGAAACCGCCTTCGTCGTCGACCGTGGGGGCGACGATCGTGAAGCAGCCGCGGAAGTCGGGGTCGGCGTCGTCGACCACGAGGACGCCCTGGAACTGAGTAGGATTGTCGTAGATTCCCCCCGCATCGTCGCGCGAGGCCCGGTCCATCAGCAGAAAGATGCGCGTGGCGTCGACGCCCGAATCGACGAGCGCCTTGGCCTGCAACTGGTCGCCCGCCAACTGCGCCGCTTGGCGGTGCGTGACCATCAGGTCCGTGAAGGTGTAGGCGGCCAGGGCCATGACGGCCACGACGACCAGCACGATCACCAGCACGACGCCGGCACGGCGGCGGATTGCACGGTGGCAAAGGGTTCGGCTCATGGCGTGCTCCCTCCTGCGCCGGCGCCGGATGTCGCGCCGGAAGCCGCGCCCGAGCTGGATTGGCTCGTGGTCGTTGCGGCGGTCGTCGTTTCGCCCGAGGCGGGCTGGCAGGGCTGCGCGCCGGGAAGCTGGACGACGAGGCGGTAAAGCCGCGGATCGGAGAGGGTGTCGCCCTGGGTAATCTCAGGGTTGGCGGCGAGCAATCCCGGCTGCTGCTGGAGCACGGTCCGATCGACGACGATGACGATCTCGACCGCCATCGGCAGGCCGCCCAGTTGCTGGGAATCCCACTCCGTCAGCCACTCTTTGCCGTCGAAGTAGCGGAATTCCAGGGCGGTGACTTCGGGCGCCAAAAGGTCGCCGTCGTATTGCGACGTGAGGCCCCCGCCGTCGCTCGACCATTCGGCCACGGCCCGATCGAGCGAACGCCGCACGAGCCCGGGCCGGCCGCCAGGCTCCTGCGAAATGGGCGTCGTGCGCAGGAAATAGGCGACGGTCTTCACGTCGCTGGGGATGTCCGCGGTTCCAGAGGGCGTGAAGGCCGGGTCGTACTGGTCGACCCGCGGCAGCCGGCTGGTGTCGACCTGCAGCTCGTATTGGTTTCCATACAGCCCGACCACGGCCGGCAGCGTGGTCGAGCCGGCGATGTCTTCGGTGTTGTTGGCGGTTTCGGTTTCCGCGCCAGTCGCGCCCGTCCCGCTCGTTCCGCTTCCCGAGCCGCCGCCTCCCGACCCGCCGGAGCCGGACCCGCCGGAGCCGCTGTCGCCACCGGGCGTGCCTGCGCCGCCGCCGCTGCCCTGCCCGCCGCCGGACGAAGCGCCGGCGCTGCCGGAGGACTCGATCTGCGAGGTGTCGATTTGGGGGGTCTGCACGGCGCTTTTGATGTCGTCGGCCATCATGCGGAGCACGGCGCGGGCCAGTTGCGTTTCCTCGACGTCGGCGCGCCGCTTATCGAGCGCGCGGAGATTGAGAAAAATCGCCACGCCGATGATCGAGACGATGATCGCCGTCAAGGCCAGCGAGAGGATCAGCTCCAGGAGCGTGATGCCGCGGCGGACGGCCAAGCGCGCTCGCCCAGGCCGTCGCTGCGGCCGCGCGCAGCCGAAACTCACTCGGTCTGTCCGCCGGTGGCACGTCATTGGCCGGTCCCCGTAGTGGGAGTAGACGAGCTGCTGCTGGTCGTGCCGCTGGTCGTCGTTTCCGTGGCGGGCAGGCTGTTGGGATCCAGGATCCAGCGCGTGAGCGTGTAGGAGAGCGGTGCGGCGACGGTCGTTTCCACGTTTTTCTGCACGGTCACCGTCACGATCTGCAGGCCCTCCTGTTCGGCCGGCACCGCCTCCACCGAATACAGCCATTCCTGCTCCTCATCGAGGGGCGTTTGCCCAACCGACTGCATCGGCTCGATCTGCGCGGCAATCTCCGCCATCTTGCTCTCGGCGTAAAGCTGGGCCGTCGTGAGGTCGCGGGCTTCGAGGGCCGACCGACCGCCAAGGCGGACCATCTCCACGATCACGGCGATCGAGGCGCCCAGGATCGCCAGGGCCAGCGTGACTTCCAGCAGCGATAGTCCGCGGCGCTTCATTGCGGCAGCTCTTCCCGCGTCAATAAGTCGCTCACCATCGAGATCCCCGTCAGTCCCCGCAGCTCCACCACGACGTACCGCGGCTTGTTGTTCATGAGGACGACCCGGGCGTCGGACGTCGTTCCGTCGGGATAAAACACGATCGGGGGCGAGGCGGAAAGCGAACCGGCGGAAAGCGCGCCCGTCTCTTCCTCGAGCCGGGCGGCCCGCGCGTCGGGCTGCAATTCGGCGTCCGCGAAGAGCACGCCTTCGGGCAGCTCGCGCTCCCGGCCCTGGCCCGCGGTCGCAAGCGTCGGCTGGTTGTCGGACGATTGCGCGAGCGTCATTTCGTCCAGTTGCCGCTCGTCGTCGGCGTACCAGGCTTCGGTGACGTAGCGGCCGGTCCCCGGCTCGAAGCGGAAAAGCTGGATGCGGCCGGACTTCATGGCGGCTACGCGGGCGCGGCCGAAGGCGGCGCGAAGCTGGTCGCCGGACTTGCGCAGCTTCTGCGACTCCAGCGAGGAGAACAAGGTCGGCACGACGAGCGCGGCCACGGCGACGAGGATCGCCAGCACCAAGAGCAGCTCCAGCAGCGTGTACCCCCGCGGCGCTCGGCCGCGTCGGCCACCCGCCCGCGGCCTACTGCGAAAAGTCATAGACGTCATCGCCAGCGCCATTCTCATTCTCGCCGTTGGGTCCGAACGACCAGATCTTGAAACTATCGTTGGACGGCGCCTCGTACTGGTACGGCATGTCCCACGGGTCCAAGGGGATTTCCGAGTTCAAGTAGGGCCCATTCCATTTGGCCGGGTTCCGCAGGTCGCCCGGCGCCGTTCGCAGCGCCTCCAGGCCCTGGTTGGTGGCCGGGAACGTGCCGATGTCGAGCTGGTACAGTCCCAGGGCCTGCTTGAACACGCCGAGCTGAATCCTGGCCTGGCTTCGGCGGCTGTTGCGGCCGATGTTCACGTACGAGACCGTCACCAGCGACGCCAGGATCACCAGGATCGCCAGCACGAGGAGCACCTCGATCAGCGTAAAGCCCTGCGGGCGGCGGGATCGGTTTTTTCGCCGTCGCATGTGTCTCTCCTTTCGCGTTGAGTCGGAAGGGCCGCCGCGAAGCGACCCAGTATTTCAGAAGCATCACACCGTATTGAGCATTCGCACCATCGGCAGTAGGAGCGCGAGGACCACCATCAGCACGGCCCCGGCCAGCAGCAAAAGCAGGATCGGCTCCAGGAGCCGCACGACCAGGTCCATGCGGCGCAGCGTCTGCCGCTCCAGGCCGTCGGCAATCTCCACGAGCACCTTGTCGAGCGTGTTGGATTCCTCGGCCACGGCGATCATCTCCACGACGTTGCGGGGGAAGTGCCCGCTCGAAGACAGCGGCGGCGCGATCGAGTCGCCCGCGGAGATGCTCTCGCTGGCCTTGTCGATGGCGTCGCCGAGGACGCGGTTTCCGGCGGCCTTGCCGCTGATCTCCAGCGACTTGAGGATCGAGACGCCGTTTTTCAGGAGCGTCCCCAGCACGCGGCAGAAGCGGCTGATGGCCAGGTTCTGATAGATGCCGCCGAACATTGGCAGCTTGAGCTTCCAGCGGTCCCAGACGCGGCGGCCCTCCGGCGTGGCGATGCGGGAGCGGGCCCAGAAGACCCCGGCCACGATCAGCACGATGACCACCCAGCCCCAGGAACGCAGCGCGTCGCTGAACGCCAGGAGTCCCTCGGTCAGGATCGGCAGCTCGCCGCGCTTCCGCAGGTGGTCGAAGATTTCGGCGAACCGCGGGACGAAGAAGACGAGGAGCACGGCGACCACGATGGTCCCCACCGTGGCCAGGAAGACCGGGTACGCCAGCGCGCCGATCGTGCGGCTCTTGAGGTCCTCTTTCTGGTCGGTGAACTGGGCGACGCGGTCCAGCGCGTCTTCGAGGAACCCGCCTTCGCCGCCGGCCTGGACCATGTTGACGGCCATCTCGCCGAAGACGCGCGGGTGGTGGGCCATGGCCGCGGCCAGGCTGGTGCCTTCCTCGACGTGATGATGGACGTCGTCCAGCACTTCCCGCAGCCGCTTGTTCGTGGCCTGCTCTCGCAGCACGTTGATCGAGCGCAGGAGCGGCACGCCGCTGCGCAACAGCGCGGCGAGCTGGGCGTAGGTGGTGGCGATTTGCCGCCCGCTGACGCGCCGGCCGCGGAGCTTCGTCGTGGCCTTGGCCTCCGCCACTTGCACCGGAAACAGCGACTGGCCGGAGAGGGCGGTGAGGGCCTCGCGCTGCGTGGGCGCGTCCAGCGTGCCGGTGACGCGCTGGCCTTTGAGATCGCGGGCGACGTAGGCGAAATTCGGCATGTTGGGCGGCCCAACCGTGCGGCGTTTCCGCGGCATTCGTGCGCGCAGGAGAAGCCGCCGCTCTTCATTCCACTGTATTCACGCAGGCAGGATCACGCCACAGCATCGTCGCCGTCGGCGAGCAGGCGGGTCAAGCTTTTTTCTCGCCCTGCAGGATATCTAACCCCCGGTCGCCCTTGGTGGCCCGCAGGATTTCGTCGACCGTGGTAATGCCGGCGACGACTTTGCGCCAGCCGTCTTCGCGGAGCGTCACCATGCCCTCCTCCATGGCGGCCTGCTTGATCTTCCAGCTCGTGGCGCCGTCGTGGGCAAGCTGGCGGATGCGCTCCGTCGTGACCATCAACTCGAAGATGCCGAGGCGCCCGCGGAAGCCCACGTTGCGGCAGGCGCGGCAGCCCACGCTGCGGAAGAGCTTTCCGCCCGCCAGCTTGTCCCAGGGGAAATCGGAGGGGAGCTCGTCGCGGCGGGGTTGGAACGACTCGCGGCACTTGGCGCACAGCCGCCGCACCAGGCGCTGGGCCATCACGCCTTCGACGGTGCTGGCGACGAGGAACGGCTCGACGCCCATGTCGACCAGCCGCGTGTAGGCGCCGGCGGCGTCGTTGGTGTGCAGCGTGCTGAACACCAGGTGGCCCGTCAGCGAGGCCTGGATCGCGTTCTCCGCCGTTTCCAGGTCGCGGATTTCGCCGACCAGGACGATGTCCGGGTCGTGGCGCAGAATGCTCCGCAGCGTGTGGGCGAACGTCAGGCCGATTTTGGGGTGCACCTGAATCTGGTTGATCCCCTCGAGCTGATATTCGACGGGGTCTTCGGTGGTGATGATCTTCAGCGTTTCATCGCGGATTTCCAAAAGCGCGCTGTAGAGCGTGGTGGTCTTGCCGGAGCCGGTGGGACCGGTGACGAGGACGATGCCGTGGGGCAGGTCGATCAGCTCGCGGAAAATCTTGTAGGTTTCCTCGTCCATGCCGAGCTGCTTGAGGTCGAAGGTCATGCCCCCCTTGTCGAGGATGCGGAGCACGAGCCCTTCGCCGTGGATCATGGGGATGACGGAGACGCGGACGTCGACCTCGCGGCCCTTCACCTTGAGCTTGATCCGGCCGTCCTGCGGCAGGCGCTTTTCGGCGATGTTCAGCCGGGACATGATCTTCAGGCGGCTGACGATCGCCGACTCGAAACGGTGGATTTCCGGCGGCATGGGCTGCGAGTGCAACAGGCCGTCGACGCGGTAGCGGATGATGAGCCCCTCGGCCTGCGATTCGATATGCACGTCGCTGGCCCGCGTCTCGATCGCCTCGAGCAGGATTTCGTTGACGAGGCGCACGACCGACGCTTCTTGCGCCATCTCCGACAGCTCGGAGCCGTCGGTCTCGATGTCGCTCAGCAGCTCGACCGTGTCCTCCTCGACCTGGGCCATCAGGCCCTCGACGGTCTCGCTGCCCACGCCCAGATAGCGCTTGATGAGCTTGGCGATCTCGCCCTTGGGCGCAAGCGCCGGGACGACCGCCAGCCCGGTCGCGGCGCTGACCTCGTCCAGCGGGTACAAGTCGAAAGGGTCGCTGGTGGCGACGACGAGCTGGCCGTTGTTGCGGCGGATGGGGAAGAGCGACTGGCGGTGGATGAGCTTGTGGGGGAAGTTCTTGAGCAGCGACAGGTCGATGTCGAGATCGACCAGCTCGACGAACTCCAGACCCACTTCCTCCCCGATGGCGCGGAGGGCCTGTTCCTCGGAGACGAAGCCCATTTCGACCGCGGTTTCGACGAGGTGCGCGCCGTCGCCGTGGGCGGCGCGGGCGAGCTCCAATTGGCGCGCGTCGAGCAATCCGCGTCTGAAGAGGATGTCACCAGCGTCCATGGGCCGCCATCGTTCGCGTGATCGAAGTTCGCAGTTCCCCACCCAGCCGACGGACCGCGGGCGCTATTCCCCGCGGCCCACTCTGCTCACCGTTTGACCTCGTTCACCATTCCCGCGGCCGATCTACTCAGGATTCTGGTTGCCGTTGTTGCCGCCGCGATCGCCGCCGCGTCCGCGGGCGCCCTGCCCGCCGGCCCGGCCGGGGCCGCCGCCGCCGAAAGCGCCGCCGGCGCCAAACCCGCCCTGGCGGAACTCAAACGGCTCGCCCGTCAGGCTCTCCAGTTGTGCGCGCTGCTCGGGCGTGAGCAGCTCAAACAGGTCGGACCGCGCTTTTTTCTGCAATCGCGCAACCTCCTCCTGCAATTCCTTCTGCAGGGCTTCGGACTTTTCCTGTAGCTCGGCTTTTTGCTCGTCGCTGAGCTCCAGAGCGCGGGCCAGCGTGTCGATGGAGACAATGCCGCCGCCAAAGCCCCGCAGCCTTCGCTGGACGACGAGCTGCTTGAGCCGCTTGGACTGTTGAGGCAGCAGGATGTCGTCAACTTCCTTTTGAATCGCGTCCTGGACTTTCTTCGACGCCTCGGTCAATTCGGCCAACCGCTTCTCGCGCTCTTCGGCCGAGAGGTTGCGCGCTCCGGCGCCGCCGCCGCCGCCGGCAAACAGCTTCCGCATCTCTTCTTGCCGCCGCTCCTCCAGGACTTGCAGCTTCTCGATCTGGTCGTCGACGAGCTCTAGTTCCTTGCGCACGTCGTCGCCGCGCAGCAGATCCAGGCCGCTGTTGCCGAAGTTCCCGCCGCCGAAGCGTCCGCCGCCTGGGGGCTGCTGACTGTACGCGTTTGTGCCGACCACTGCCCAAGCCGCCAGCACGACTAAAGCCAGCCCGATCCGATTCCGCGACATGTCGAATCTCCTTGTCGAATCTACTTGTCCGGGCGAAAGTTGCGCACCACGACCTGCGAGCGACCGACCTCCCATATAAACCCCGGTCAGGCTGGCGTGGTTTCGGATCGCAAGCCAGGAATGTTCCATTTAACGAAGTGAAAACCTCCGCAGCAACACATTGCCGCGTATGACTTCCGGCCCCAGCCGCGGCGTCAAAGCCGGGCATGGACGAGCGAAACTTGGACGCTCCTGGCGTGTTGGATAAAAGGAAGCGGCGCCGCCCGTGCGCGCCGCACGAATGGGTCGTGCCGTCGGCGTCGGCTTTCGCGGATCGGCCCGGCTTCTGTATAGTGTACACAAGCGGGCGACCGGCCGCACGCTGCTTTCGGTTCCCACCCTCATTACGCCGAGCCCTTGCCATGCGAATCCTTGCCTCGTTCGTAGCGGCGTCCTTGGTGCTGGCAACGCTGTGCCAGGCGGCTAGCGCGCAGTTCCGTGGCCGCGGTGGTGATCGCAATGGGGGCGATCGCAACCAAGGCGAAGGCGAGCGGTCCGACGGGGAACGCCGGTTCGGCGGCGGCGGTTTCGGCGGAGGGGGATTCCGCTGGGATCCCAAGGAAATGCTCTCGCGCATGGACAAAAACGGCAACGGCATCCTCGAAGGCGACGAAATGCAAGGTCCCGGGGCGGGGATGATCGTGCGCGTGGCGGAACGGGCAGGCTTGGACCCGTCGCAGCCCATGTCGATCGAGAAACTGGCGGCATCGATGAGCCAAGGCGGCGGGGGCTTCGACCCGCGGAGGCCGGAGGACGGCCAGCGCGGGCGCTCCGACAACGAGCGCCGCGACTCCGGCAGTCCGTCGCGGAAACCGGCCATGAAGCCGCTCGTCCCCGGATTTGGCGAGGAACAGGATCTGGCGCCCCCGCCGGGTTTCGACGTTCCGCTGGGGAGCGAGCTGGCGTCGGCCGTCCCGCTGGAGAAGCGTTATCCGGAGCGCGTGCTGGAAGAGGTCAAGGAGACCTTTCGGCGTTACGACAAGGACAAGAACGACATCCTTGACGGCGAGGAGCTCAACGCGGTCCCCTGGCGCAGCGACCCCCGGGAGTCGGACGCCAACAAGGACGGCCGGATCAGCAAGCTCGAGTTTGTAGCGCGGATCGCCAAGCAAAGGAACATCACGCCGATTACGTCCACGACCGTGCGCGTTTCGGCGCCGTCCTCGGAGTCGCGCAGCCCGTCGGCGGCCTCGACCGGCGGACCCAATTCGAGTTCCGCCCCCCGCAGCGACGCCGATCGCATTCGCAGCATCGCGGAAGCCATGATGAGACAGCACGACCGGAATAGAAGCGGCAACCTCGAAGAGGCCGAAGGCGAATGGGAGGAACTTCGCTCCAGCAAGGCCGCTGACGTTAACAACGACAAGGTCATCACGCTCGACGAACTCACCATCAGCCTGTCCAACTTCGGCGACGAATCGCGATCGGGTTCCTCCGGCTCGTCGGACTCGCGGCCGGGCTTCTCGCGCTTCAACTCCCGCGGCGGCTCGTCGACCAAGGGGAGCGAACCCAAGAACAGTTCCGGCCGGCTGCTCACCCCGCAGGAGCGCCTGCCCAAGGGTCTGCCCGATTGGTTCCTGAGCAAGGACGCCAACGAGGACGGGCAGATTTCGATGGCCGAGTACGCCACCGCCTGGTCGAACTCCAAGGCCGAGGAGTTCGCCAAGTACGATCTGGACGGCGACGGGTTCGTCGCGCCGGGCGAGTGCTTGAAGATCGAGAAGAAGTAAGCCGCGGTCGTCCGCGGGTGCAGATTCGAGGGCGGAAGGGCCCTCGTCCACTTGGACACGGCCACCTGGCGAACCTGCTCGTGCGCGCCTGCGTTGCTGCTCCTGAAGACGTAGGGCGCGCCAGCGACGTCCTCGGCTTGGTGCTCTGCTTGCTCTTGCAGCGACAGTTGCATGATGGCTGCGGCCAGCGCATCGGCCACTTCGCAAGCTTCGTCCTCGATCTCGACGAACCGCTTCGTCAAATGCGACTGATGGCCCTGCTCGGCCCGCATTTCCCGGTGGAGTTGCTGGGCCACATCGACCACGCGTGCCTGCCATTTTCCCGAAAGAGCCATCCTTGGCTTCCTCCTTTATCCAGACTGACGTTTCCCAGCGACCTGACGGCCAGAATCGCCGGACACGGTCGTAGAACACCTCACGCTGGCGTGCAAAGTCCAACTTGCACCCCCCTGGCCCCCTGGCCGGCGAACGTCCAGTCGCCTTGACGGTGATGAAGCAATTCCGTAATTAAGCTTCGCTTCTCTCTTCACCTCCCTTCGATTGGCGGTAGCGGTATGTCCACACGCCACGTGACGGTCCTCTGCCTCTGCGCCGCCGCCCTGTTGGGCACAGCGCTCCTCGCGCAGCCGCCCGCGCCGGGACCGCAAGAGGGCCACGTCCTGCTGGCCAACGGCGAGGTGATCCAGGGCCGCGTGATCCGCGACGGCGACCGCTACTTCGTGGTCCTCAAGGGCGGCGAAATCCGCCTCAAGGCCAGCGAAGTTCGGGCCGTCTGCCCCGATCTGGAGGCTTGCTACGGCGTCCTGGAATCGAAGCTCGACCGCGGCAGCGCCGACGAGCACCTTGACCTGGCCGCCTGGTGCCTGCGGCACGAGCTTTTGGCGCCGGCCCAGCGGGAAATCGTCGCGGCAGGGCAGCTCGACGCGCGGCATGTCAAGTTGCCGCTCTTAAAACAGCGACTGGCGGCCCAGCGCGAAGCGCAGCAGGAAGCCCAGCGAAAAACCGAAAACGGCGACGACGACGCGACGCAGCGCAGCTCGCCGCCACCCGCCGACCTCGACGATCTCGACCGCCTCACCGACCGGCTCCCTCCGCGGGTCGTCGAAATGTTTACGGCGTCCATCCAGCCGATCCTGCAAAACGGCTGCATGACGGCGAGCTGCCACGGCCCGCAGTCCGCCTCAGCGTTCCGCCTGCAGCGCATCCCGGCCGGGCGGCCGGCCACGCGGCGGCTCACGCAGCGGAACCTCGCGGCGGCGCTCGCGTTCGTCGATCCAAAAAAACCGAGCGAGAGCCCATTGCTTGTCTTTCCCGGCAAGCCGCACGGCGGGGCGAAGCAGGCCCCCTTCGGCAAGCGCGACGAAGAGCAGTACCGGCAGCTTTACCAGTGGGTCGTGCTGGCCGGGCGCGCCACGCGCCCGCCTGACGCAGCGGACGATTCCGCCCAGCCGCCGCTGCCTGGCAAGGCGGTCCTCTTCCAACCGAGCCACGAGCCGCCAAGCGCCGCTGCGAATAATGCCGATCCGTCCCTCTCTTCGCATCCCGATGCGGAAGCCGCGCTGCAAGCGCCGGCCGAGTCCGAGCCGCTCCCGCTGCTGGAGCGGGCGGTTCCAGTCCCAGGCGGCGGCGAAAAGACCCCCACCGCCGGCCGGCAATCGCCGGGTGCCACGGGCGCCTCGCCAGTGCCAGGTGCCACTGGCAAGGCGAAGGAAACTCCCCAGGGCTTCGTCCCGAAGGACCCCTTCGACCCGGAAATCTTCAACCGCCGCTACTTCGGCCGCTGACCTTGGACTGCGGCGACTTGTCGCCGCTTTGATTGCCGCCCAATTCCGGCGATTGCGCGGACGCCTGCTCAGCCTGCCGCCGCGCGAGCCAGCGGGCCTTGAATGCTGGCCCATAGGCGAATTGCGATAAGAAGGGCAACGCCCCCAACGAGAAACGACAGTAAAATGATCTCCTTTGGAATTGACATTGTCCGACCGAGGGCAATCATCAGCCCGCCGCTTCCCAACGCGCCACATCCGACCAGCACGCAGAAAACTGCATCTGCAAGCAGCGCGATGATGGGGTGATGCGTCCGCAGCCGCGTTCCGCACCCTCGGCAGTGCAGCGGAGACTTCGACGACCAGCGCAAGAGCGGCAGGCGTCGCCGGCACACAGGACAACCGTCGCGCCAAGGAAACGTGGGTGCGCCCGCAGGCTCGGCCGTCGGCGACTGGTAGGGATTCGAGTCCATAGGGGCAAGCGGCGGCGACGCATTTACGGTGACCGTTCAGTTGCCCGCTTCAGCCAGTTCGCGCACGACGTGCTCCACCCCCAGCACCACCTTCGCCATCTTTCCGTAGTCGATCTTGTCGGGCGTGTCGGTCTCGAGGTGATAGTGCGGATAGCGGAAGGGCGCCGTGTCGGTGATCATCAGCGCCGGATAGCCCGCCTCCCAGAACGACCAATGGTCCGACCAGCCCACGCCCGAAATCCAGCCCGGCAAGGCCGCGCCTTCGGAGGGGAACTTCGCCTGACGGCGGAAGGAGCCGACCGCTTGCTCGACGAGCGGCTGCGAGGCCGAATTGCCGACGAAGGCGATGAAGTTTCCCGTCGTCGGGTACATCAGGCCGAACGGGAAGGGGTATTGCTGCGAACCGGCCTCGTCGGAAAAGTAACCGATCGTCTCCAGGCTGATCATGCCGACGATCTTTTCGTTCCGCTCGCGGCAGCCTTGCGCGTAATGGAAGGAGCCCATCTGGTCCGTCTGAAAATAGGGCGGCTCCTCGTTGGCGAAGAAAACGAATCGCAGCGTCCGATCGCCGGGCTTTCCCGCAAAGCGCCGCGCCAGGGCCAGCGTCGCCGCCACGCCCGTCCCGTTATCGTTCGCGCCGGGGCAGCCCTCGACGGAATCGTAATGCGCCCCGATAACGATGGTCTCGTCGGGCCGCGCCGTTCCCTTCAGCTCGACCGACAGGTTGAAACACTCGCGTCCGCGGACGACGAAGCTCTGCTTTTCGACGGCGTGGCCGGCCTTTGCCAGTTCTTTCTCGATCCAGGCGGCGGCTTCCAGCAGCTTGTGATGTTGGACGACGTTTCGCTCGCCGATGGTCTCGGCCAGCATGACGACGTCGCGCCGCAGCATCTCCGCGAGCGCCGACTCGCCCGTGTCGGCCGCGGGGAGCGGGCCCTGAAAGCTCTCGCCGGGCATTCGCAGCTTCACTTGCGAGGCTCCGCCGGTGGTGAGGAGGACGAGTCCCAACAGGATGACGGCGGCCCAGCCGAGGCGGCGGCGAAATGAACGGCGCAATGCCACGGGCGACCCCTGTTACGCCAACAGCTCGCGGATCACCTCCCCGTGCACGTCCGTCAGCCGCCGATCGATCCCGTTGTGCCGGAACGTCAGCTTCTCGTGGTCGATGCCCAGGAGGTGCAGAATCGTCGCGTGCTGGTCGTAACAATAGGTCAGCTTGTCGACGGCCTTGTACGACCACTCGTCGCTGGCGCCGTAGGTCACGCCCCCCTTGATCCCGCCGCCGGCCAGCCAGGACGTGAACGTGAAGGGGTTGTGGTCGCGGCCTTTCGATCCCTGGCTGCACGGCATCCGCCCAAACTCCGTCGTCCAGAGCACGATCGTCTCATCCAAGAGGCCGCGGCGCTTCAGGTCCCTTAAGAGCGCCGCCGCCGGCCGGTCCATGCTCTTTCCCATGACGCCGTGGTCGCGGGCGATGTCTTCGTGGCTGTCCCAGTTGCGGCGCGGGAAGCCGTTGTCGGCCCCGCTCCAGAGTTGCACGAACCGCACGCCGCGCTCGAGCAGCCGCCGCGCGATCAGGCAGTTGCGGCCGAAATCGGCCGTGATCTCCTCGTCGAGTCCGTAGAGCGCTCGCGTTTCGTCGGTTTCCTGCGAGAGGTCGAGGGCCTCGGGGGCGCTAAGCTGCAAGCGGGCGGCCAGCTCGTAGGACGTGATCCGCGCATTAAGGCGCGTGTCGCCGTCTCGGCCGGCGAGGTGCTTGGCGTTGAGCTTTTCCAAAACGTCGCGCCCTTCGGCCTCGCTCTCCGGCGAGATGAACTTGGCCCAGTCGGGCGGGCGAAGGTCGAAGACCGGGTTGGCGCTGTTGGGGCGGATCATCGTTCCCTGGTGCGCGGCCGGGAGAAAGCCCGCGCCCCAGTTCTGCGGGCCGTTGGGGGCGAAGCCGCGCATATCGGGCAGGACGACGAACGTGGGCAGGTTTTCGTTTTCGCTGCCCAGGGCGTAGGAAATCCAGCCGCCCATGCTGGGAAATCCGGGCGTGACAAAGCCCGTCGCCTGCATGAATGTGGCCGGGCCGTGGACGTTCGACTTGCTGACCATCGAGGGGATGAAGGCGATGTCGTCGACGCACGCGGCAAGCTGCGGCACGAGGTCGCTCATCCACTTGCCGCACTGGCCGTACTGTTTCCAGCCCCAGGGGCTTTGCATCACCTGGCCCGGGTCGCTTTGAAAGAGCTCGACTTTTTCGCCGGGGTCGAAGGCCTGGCCGTTTTTCTTTAGGAGCAGCGGCTTGTAATCGAACAGGTCGCACTGGCTGGCCGCGCCGGACATGAAGAGCTGCACGACGCGCTGGGCCTTGGCGGGATGGTGTACGGCGCCGCGGAGACCCGCCGCGGGTTTTCCTTCCGCCAGCAATTCGTCTTGTGCGAGCAGGCAGGCGAGCGCGATGCCGCCCAGCCCGCCGCCGGATTGCCAGAGGAACGCGCGGCGGTCGAGGTTTGGATGTTGTGCGGATCGCGCTCGAGAGAAGTGAAGATTCTCCATGACGATCTGGGCGATCGAGACGCGGCGATACCATGAACGGGTACGCTCGCGCCGCTTACCATTCAAACTTCCAACACGCAAAGCAGCACCGCCGCGCGAGCGTACCCGCTCATGGCTATGTTGTCAAATGCGCGTTACGTCGTACCCTCGGTGCCGGTCAACTCGTCCACGCGGCGCCACAGTTCCTCTTCCGTCAGCGCAATCGACGGATTGGCATCGAGTTCCGCCGCGCGTCGCTGCGCTTTTGGCAAGCGACTGTGATTACATACGACGCGTCGGAGAATTCTTCGGCGAGGTGCAGCGGCGATTCGCCGGCTGCGAACATTCCCCAAACCATTCCTTAACAAATACTTGTGTCCCAATCCGACGGCCAGGTCGCCGCGCACGTCAATCGCCCGTTTCCACCAAAACCCAGCCGCCACCGACGCTTGCGACTTTTTGCTTGACAACGCTTCGGGCAGTTGTAAACTCCCCCCTCACCACCTGTAGTGGTTGTCGGCAAGGGACACACTAGGTATAGTTGTTTTTGGCACTGCACCTCGGCGGCGGCCTATTCCAGGAACGGGACTTGCTGCTTGCAATAACTGCTCTTCACCGTACCCGTTGCACCAGCCGATAGCATGATGTAGTGTACGCTGGTATACTTCATCGGCGGCCCTTTGTCGTCGTCTTTTGGAGTTTTTCGCTCGTTCTTCAAAGGCAAGGAGGTCTCCATGGCCACCGCGTCGTCCACCGTTCGGGTTCGTCCCATGTCCACTCCATCCGGCATGTTCGGCCAGCCCGCGGGCTTGCGCATCGACGGGCTCTTCTGCCCGGCCGAGGGCGACGTCTTCGACACCGTCGAGTGGGACCAGCGCACGGCGCAGATCAAGGACGAATCGGGCAATCTGCTCTTCGAGCAGCGCGACTGCGAGGTTCCGGCGTCGTACAGCCAGTTGGCCACGAACGTCGTCGTCAGCAAGTACTTCTACGGCGAGATCAACACGCCGGAGCGCGAGCGGAGCCTGAAGCAGCTCATCCATCGCGTCACGCGGACGATCGCCGACTGGGGCACGCACGACGGCTACTTCGCCACGCCCGAAGACGGCGAGCGCTTCTATCGCGAGCTGACCTGGCTCTGCCTGCACCAGCACGGCGCCTTCAATTCGCCGGTGTGGTTCAACGTCGGGCTCTACCACCAGTACAAGGTGAAGGGCACGCAGTGCAACTGGCACTGGGACCCGGAGACCCGCACCGTCACGCAGCCCGAGAACCCCTACGAATACCCGCAAGGCTCGGCCTGCTTCATCCAGAGCGTGGAAGACAACATGGAGAGCATCATGGAGCTCGCGCGGAGCGAGGCCATGCTCTTCAAGTTCGGCTCGGGGACGGGCACGGACCTGTCGACGCTGCGGTCCTACCGCGAGAAGCTCTCCGGTGGTGGGAAGCCGTCGGGGCCACTGTCGTTCATGCGCATCTACGATCAGGTCGCGGCGGTCGTGCGCTCCGGCGGCAAGACCCGGCGCGCGGCCAAGATGCAGTCGCTCAAGGTGACGCACCCGGACGTGATGGAGTTCATCGACTGCAAGGCCAAGGAGGAGCGCAAGGC
>JACOUI010000084.1 GCA_016177915.1 Planctomycetia bacterium | reverse complement strand
GGCCCCCCCTTCGGAAGGGGGGGAGCAGAAACCGCGCCCTGCCCCGCCGTCGGAAGGGGGGGAGAGGAGGCCAACTCCGTGCTCGCCATGAGGCGGTCCAAAAGCCGCGCCGCGTCCATCGCCGCCGCCTCGGCGTCGATGTGAGGGTTTTCGCGGTAGGCGATCAAGGCGTCGCCGAATTTCGCCATCCGCGCCGTCGCGTTGGCGTGCAGATCGAGCACGCCGCAGATGGGCACGTTTTCCATGCCGGGGATGCCGCGCAGACGCTCAAGAATCTCGCCTTCCACGTCGGCGTGCGACTCTGAGACCATCGCCCCGTGCAGGACGAGATAGACGCCATCCAGGCCGCGCGAAAGGGCGTCCCGCGCCGCGCGCGAGACTTCCGTCCAAAACGTCTCGACGACTTCGTCCTCGACGGTGGCGCTGGGTGTCGCGCGGAGGTCGATGACGGAAACAAACTCCCAGCCGTGCTCGCGCCCCACGCGCACGGCGCCCCCCAGCGGCGAGCCGTCGCCCTCGGCCGCCAGAAGCTCCGCCCCGCGCCGGACCTGCCAGGCGGACAGGGGCGTTGTTCCCTCTAAAAACGTGTGCGTCTCGTGAAACAGCCCCGCCAGGAGCACGCGCGGCGACATTCTTGCCTCCGAGTTTGGCGTGTCAAAAGCCGCCGGAAAGCAAAGGCATTTTCGCCTCCCGTTCAGCCGACCAACAGTCCTGCCGGCGGCAAATCCCTTCAAATTCGCGCCGATCCGCCGTATGATGCAGCCTTGGTTTCCGGCGTCCTCCCCCCGCGCTCTCCCGGCCAAAACCTGCTTCGAGGTGTCTCATGCGTCGTGTCGGCAAGCTGGCGACGATTGTGGTTTTCTCCGCAGTGGCTCTCGTTTCGAGCTTCGGGCGCTCCGACGAGACGGAAGCTGCCGCCAAGATCAGGGAGCACATGCAGGCGGGCCGGCTCGACGAGGCGGACAAGGCCTTCGCGGAGGCCATCCAGGAATATCCCAACGCCACTCGCCTGCCGGCCCTGCGGTACTCGCTGTACAACGCGAACCACAGTGCGGGACGGAACGAACAGGCCCTAGGGCACATCGAGGGGTTCCTGGAATACCAGGTTTCGCAGGTCGGCAAGGCCCCCCGCGGCGTCACCTTCGCCCTGTTCACCAACGAGTTGATCTCCACGCTCAAGGCCCTCGGCAAGGGCGACACGGCCCTGGCGAAGCTCGACGCGCTGGCTGCCAAGGCGGCCGCCGCTGCCGAGAACTCCACGTCCGTCACCGCCCGCGCCGACCTGGCCGAGCTGCGCGGCCGGCGGATCATCCTGCTGGCCGATAGCGACCAGAAGGACCAGGCCCGCGCCGAGATGGACCTGATGCTCGCCGAGGCGGAGCGAACGCACAACCTCGACCAGGACGACGTGGCTGCTGCGCTGGCGTTTGCCAAGGTGCTGGCCGTCCGCGCCGAGCTGGCCGGGATCGCCGCGCCGGATTCTGCCGCCGCCGCGGCGAAGCGGCACCTCGATTTCCTTTCGGCCCAGGCGCAGCGCACGCCCGTGATGGAGGTGCTCAATTCCTACAGCACGGCCGTCCTATCGCATATCAGCGGCCTGACCTATGAGGACCCCGACGCGGCCGCGAAGGAGCTGGCCAGCGCGAAAGAGGCGGTCAAGGCCCTGGGTGAGAATTCCAAGGTCCCGGCGCCGCTCGTCGCCAACCTCGAGCGCAGCCTGGCCAGCCTCGAGGGGCGCATCGAATCGGCCCAAAAGCGAGCTTTGTTGATCGGCAAGCCGGCCATCGCGCTGGACGTCGAATCCTGGGTCAACGGCGACGCCCCTTCCGCCGAGGACCTCAAGGGCAAGGTCGTGCTCGTGGACTTCTGGGCGGTGTGGTGCGGGCCGTGCATCGCCACCTTCCCGCATTTGCGCAAGTGGAACGAGGAGTACTCGGACAAGGGACTGGTGATCGTCGGCGTGACGCGCTACTACCAGTACGGCTGGAACGAGGAGGCCAAGCGCCCGGAGCGCGCGGCCGGCGAGACGGTCGAGGCGCGGAAGGAGGCCATGCCGCCGGACAAGGAGCGCGAAGCGATGGTCAAGTTCGCCCAGCACCACGAGCTGAAGCACCGCTTCGCCGTGATGCTGGAAAAGAACGACTTTTACGAGCACTACGCGGTTACCGGCATTCCGCAGGCCGTGCTCATCGACCGCGACGGCAAGGTGCGGATGATCAAGGTCGGCTCCGGCGAGGCCAACGCCAAGGCGCTCGAGGAGACGATCCAGAAGCTGATCGCGACGCCGGCGGGGGCGGGGTCGGAGTAGTTTTGGACGCAGACGTTCGTCGAACGTGAGCACAATATGAACAGCAAGAATTCGCGGATTGGCCGAGACGCCCTGCGGTTCGTCACCCGCCGGCATTTCTTCCACGATTGCCGGATCGGGCTGGGCTCCCTTGCGCTGGCCTCGCTCCTCGATCCGCGCGTGTTGGCGGCGCCGGGCGCGGGCAATGCGGGAGCGGGCGATCTGCGATCGGCCAATCCCATGGCCCCGCGGCCGGCGCATTTTGCGGGCAAGGCCAAGCGGGTGATCTACCTGTTCATGGCCGGCGGGCCCAGCCAGCTTGAGCTGTTCGACTTCAAGCCCAAGCTGCAGGAGCTGGACGGCCAGCAAGTGCCCGAGTCGTACGTCAAGAACAAGCGCTTCGCCTTCATCAAGCACGACGCGAAGCTGCTGGGCACGCGGCGCAAGTTCGCCCGGTATGGCCAGTCGGGCGCCGAAATCTCGAAATGCCTGCCGCAGCTTGCCTTGATCGCCGATGAGGTCTGCCTCGTCCGCAGCATTCAGACCGACGTTTTCAACCACGGCCCGGCCAAGCTGTTTATCAACACCGGCTCGCCGCGGTTCTCCAACCGGCCGAGCATGGGCTCCTGGGTGACCTACGGCATCGGCAGCGCAGCCGACGACTTGCCGGGGTTCGTCGTCTTGCAATCCGGCCCGCGCGGGCCGCGCGGCGGGTCGCCCCTGTGGGGGAGCGGCTTTC
Source organism: Planctomycetia bacterium (assembly GCA_016177915.1). Lineage (GTDB taxonomy): Bacteria > Planctomycetota > Planctomycetia > Pirellulales > S012-138 > JACOUI01. The sequence goes on along the minus strand of JACOUI010000084.1, from coordinate 18,862 downwards.
TGCCCACGACTTTCCAGGGCGTCCCGCTGCGGAGCGGCGGCGAGCCGATCCTGAACCTCCAAAACCCCTCCGGCATCGACGCCTCGGCCCAGGGCGCGTTCGTCGACGCGGTCAAGGCGCTCAACCTCTCGCGGCTCGACGCCGTCGGCGATCCGGAGATCGCCACCCGCACGGCGGCCTATGAAATGGCCTACCGCATGCAGTCGAGCGCCCCGGAGCTGATCGACCTTTCCGGCGAGACGAGGGAGACGCTGGAAATGTACGGCGTCGTGCCGGGCAAGGCGTCGTTCGCCAACAATTGCCTGTTGGCACGGCGGCTGATCGAGCGCGGCGTGCGCTTCGTGCAGCTTTACCACACCGATTGGGACCATCACGGCAACTCGGACACGAACCTGGGCAAGCCGCTCGACGAGCGCTGCGGCGAGGTGGACAAGCCCTCGGCGGCGCTGGTGCGCGACCTAGCGCAGCGCGGACTTCTGGACGACACGCTCGTCATCTGGGGCGGCGAGTTCGGCCGCACGCCGATGGGCGAGCCGCGCGAGCTGATCGGCCGCGACCACCACACCGACAATTTCACCATGTGGTTCGCCGGCGGCGGCATCAAGGCCGGCCAGACGATCGGCGAGACGGACGAGCTGGGCTTCTACGTCACGCAGGACCCGGTGCACGTGCACGACATCCAAGCCACGGTGCTGCACCTTCTGGGTCTCGATCACCTCAAGCTCACGTTCCGCTTCCAGGGGCGCGATTTCCGGCTGACGGACGTGGCGGGCAAGGTCGTGCAGAAGATGCTGGCTTGAAAATCGTCCGATCCGTTCCACCCGTGTCATCCGCGTTCCATTCGCGCTCCGTTCTGGTTGATTTGCGACGCTGAGGTTGAATCGTGGCCTTCAAACTCGTTGCTGACGCGCCGCCGCTGCGGGTGGATGAGTCCGGCGCCGTTCGCGTCGGTAGCAGCCGTGTTTTGCTGGACCTTGTCATCGGCGAATTTGAGGGCGGCGCGAGTGCTGAGGAAATCGTTCGGTCTTATCCCACGACGGCCCTGGAAGAGATCTACTCGGTGATCGCCTACTACCTGCGACACCGCAACGAAATCCAGGCGTACTTGGTCGATCGTGAGCGGGCCGCTGCATCGGTTCGACAACGAATCGAGGCCCAGCAAGGCGATTTGGCGGAAATCCGAAACCGCTTGATCGCCCGCCGCAGACCGTAGGTCCCGGAAGGACGGCTCACTGTGGCCTTGCGCCTGTCGCCTCCAGCCTTGCCTCTCGTTTGACTTGGACCCTTTGTTCGGTCATCCTGAGTTTTGGTCGCTTGTCGCCTTTCGCCCCTCGGAGAGGATCTGCGAATGAACGGGAAACTCCGCCGCCGTGAATTCCTGAGTCGGTCCGCCCTGGCCGCCGGGGCTGTCGTTGTCGCTCCCGCCCTCCGGCTTTCGGCCGCGTCGGCCAACGAGAAGCTGAGCCTGGCGGCCGTCGCCAGCATGCAGCGGAACGCCTCGAACATCGCCGAGTGCGCCAAGACCGAGAACATCGTGGCGCTCTGCGACGTCGATGCCGACATGCTCGAGCGGGCCGCCGCCCAATACCCCCACGCCCGCAAGTACCGTGACTTCCGCGTCATGCTGGAAAAGGAGGCGGAAAAGCTCGACGGGGTGATCGTGGGGACGCCGGACCATTGCCACGCCCCGGCCGCGGCGATGGCCCTGCGGCTCAAGAAGCCCGTCTACTGCGAAAAACCGCTGACGCACACCGTCCACGAAGCTCGCACGCTGGCGAAATTGGCCAGGGAAAACAAGCTCGCCACGCAGATGGGGACGCAAATCCACGCCGGCGAGAACTACCGCCGCGTCGTTGAGCTGGTTCAGAAGGGGGCGATCGGCCCGGTCCGCGAGGTCCACGTCTGGGTCAGCGCGGTCTACACCGGGGCGAGGTTCACGACCGACAAGGCGGCACCGAAGAACCTGAACTGGGACCTGTGGCTGGGTCCGTCGGCCGAGCGGCCGTATTCCGAGGGCGTTCATCCGTTCGCCTGGCGGAAGTTCTGGGATTACGGCACGGGCGCCCTGGGCGATTTCGGCTGCCACTTCATGGACCTCGTTCACTGGGCTTTGGACCTCAAGCATCCGACGAAGATCTCGGCCCGCGGGCCGGAGGTCGACGCCGTGAGCTGCCCGGCCTGGTGCATCGCCGATTACGAGTATCCCGCCCGAAAAAGCAGTGAGGGGGTCGAGCTGCCGCCCGTGCACCTCACGTGGTACGACGGCGGCAAACGGCCCCAGATCGCCGAGACGCTCAAGGACAAGGACGGCAAGCCGCTCGACTGGAAGAGCGCCCAGCTTTTCATCGGCGAGCGCGGCATGATCCTCTCCAACTACAACGAGCATCGCCTCTTGCCGGCCGAAAAGTTCGCCGACTACCAGCGGCCCGAGCCGTACATCCCGCGCTCGATCGGCCACCACCAGGAGTGGCTGCGCGCGATCAAAGACGGCGGCCCGACGACCTGCAACTTCGGCTACTCGGGCGCCCTGACCGAGTCGGTTTTGCTTGGCACTATCGCCTACCGCAGCGGCAAGGCGCTGGAGTTCGACGCCGAGAAGTGCAAGATCACCAATTACAAGGAAGTGCAGCCGATGCTGCACAAGGAATACCGCAAGGGGTGGACGCTGTAGGGAATGCGGAGTGCGAAATGCGAAATGTGGAGTGCGTAGGGTGGGCGGAGCAAGCGCCAGCCGGTGGGCCTTCGCTCGCGTCACAAGGTAGTAACTGCGTACAATGTGTTGATTGCGATCAAGCGGCTTGCGTCGCCCACCGAGGGTTTGACGCGAGCTTGGCCCACCCTACAAGCGTCTAGCCTCTCTTCCCCATGGGCTTCCTCGACTTCTTCAAATCCAAGCCCTCCGGCGCCAAGTCAGCAGGGGCTGGCGCCGCCGAGAAACCGACCCGGCTCGGCCGCGTCGGCAGGCGCCTCGACATCAAAAAGCGCTTCGAGCTGATGCGGGAAGCGATCTCGGGCACGATGTCCAACTTTTACAAGGCCTTCGACAAACAGGAGGACCGCGTCGTCGGCCTGAAGATCCTCGATCCGGAAAAAACGAAGGCCTTCGAGGACCGCTTCAAGGGGCTGAAAAAACCCAGCGAAGGCGAAATCTCCGTCAAGCTCGTCCACAAGAACATCGTCCACACCTACGAGCACGGCATCACGACCGACGGCGAGCCGTACCTGGTGATGGAGTTTATCGACGGCCCAGGGCTGAACTACGTCCTCCTGGGCGAGCAACGTCACATTCTGGAAGGGAACCTGCTCCCCCTGCTGCGGCAAATCGCTGATGCGCTCTACGCCGTCCACCTGGCCGGCTTCATCCACCGCGACGTCTGCCCGCGCAACGTGATCGTCGACACTGAACAGGGCGTGCTCAAGCTCATCGACTTCGGCCTGACGATCCCCAACAAGCCGGAGTTCTGCCAGCCAGGGAACCGCACCGGCAACCCCAACTACATGGCCCCCGAGCTGGTCAAGCGGCAGAAGACCGACGTGCGGGTCGATATTTTCGCCTTCGGCGTGACGGCCTACGAGCTGTGCTGCGGGCAGCTTCCCTGGGGGGCGCGGGGGTTGACGGGGCGGGCGGCGATGGACCACGTGGCCCGTCCGCCCGACGACATCCGCGAGCACCGCGGGGCGATCCACCCGGCGCTGGCCGACGCGATCATGAAGTGTCTGGAGCAGGAGCCGGCGAAGCGGATCGCGTCGATGGACGAGTTCCTGCGTAGGATCAAGCACGTGGAGTTTGAGGATAAGCTGTAGGAAATCCTCAGCGAGCAACGCAGAGCGCTGTGGGGCGGCACAAATGGTACCACGGTCCGTCGCAGAGCCGATTTTTCTCAGGTGGACAAAAGAGCAATCACGCATCTCCGCCGCGCAGGATCCTCTCGGCACAAGCCGGCGGGGTTCTAACAGGATTGCCAGCCGCCTTCTCTATTGCATTACATCGATTACGCGTCGGGCTCGCTACTTCTCCTTCATCCCATGGTGCGTGTACGATTACGAGCGGCGTGAAGGTTCAACTGGAAGGGGTGGCTTGCGACGAGCCATCACGCGACGCGAACAGGCGTTGACTCTTGCCTGTGTAGCACACCACGATGGAAGGCCGTGCAAGGGCGGCTCGTTGGTTGGATCGCGAAAGGCCGTTGCATGGTTCGAAAAACACGCTCTCGGCAATGCAGACCTCCGCCGACTTTCGTTCGCAAAGAATCCGGCTCTTGCGCGCTATTCAACCTCTCTGAGGAATCTTGGGATCTTCGCCGCAGACGAGGCGCCACACGATCTTGGTGAGACTGCCGAGGTCACAGACGCGCAGTTCAAGTTGACGGACCTTGGTTTGGAACTCGCTCGGCGGTATGAGTCGTCGGTTGGTCGCTTGAGTGCCCTAAAGCGCATCGCGTCAGATCCATCGCGGTGTCCTGTGGCGTCGTTGCGAGCGTGGGGGCGTCGGGGCGGGCTCTGTGAACTGGCAGGCGAGCCCGTGGCGGAACGATCGCTGCTTCGCGACATCTTCTTTTGCCGCTGTCCGATGGCGGGCGAGAAACACTCCAGGCGACGGCAGTCTCTCTTGCTAATCCTGGAATTGTGCCGACAAGCCGATCGCGCTCAGCGGCGTTTCGACGACGTGCTCTTTTCAGATGCGGTTTATTACGGCGAATCAACAGACAATGGCGAGCGGTTCAAAGCGCAAGTGCCAGAAGGCTTAAACGACATCGCAAAGCGTTGGCAGATGTTCTACTTTCACTACTACATGTCGGTCGCACTTGAGGGTTTCTTGTTATACCTCCTGTCGAGGCTTGGGACTTCGGGGTTGAAGGGAGAGGAACTCGATTCGATCGTCGCATCACTTGACGACGACACCGTTCGCGACGAAGTAGCCGAACTGGTGCCATTCCCTCGTGACTTGTTCTCTATCAGGTCGTCCCCCGCCAGCCTCTACGCCCACATGCGCGTGCCTCGAGCCCCACTCGACTCGAACGTCAGCGCTTGCCTCGATGCACGCATTCGTCCAAATAGCGCCGTTTCCGAGTGCGAGCTGGAGTCGCTGCTACGGCGGTCCGAATTCGCTCATCCGTCGACGGGGCTTGCCGTCTCATTCGTGCTCTTGGCGACCACTCTCGGGCGCCATAAGCAGTGGGAGAAACACAAGTTAGATAATTGGCTAATGAGGCCCCCAAATCGTAATGCGGCCGGAGCGTATTGGCACATCAGCTTGTTTCCGCGCACGATCTCGGCCGGGCTGACACAGAGCCTCGGTGACTGGTGGAACGCTCCCTGGCGAGAGATCGCGGAGTTCGTGCTCTTCAATTACGTCGTTCGGCAGCATTTGAAAATGGCGAACAACGGCGGCGGCTCCCTGCTTCACGTGGACGGAAAACGGCTTTCGGCCGCCGATACCCACGAGAAATACGAGAAGATCGGAGTGCGAAACGCGCGCTTTCACAGCGCCGTCCAGATCCTGGTGGACCTTGGCTTGCTTGATCGCACGGATGAAGGAGATGCGGTGATCACGAAGGAGGGAAAGGCGTTTCTGAAAGCGGAGCTAACTGCTGAGGCACGCGCACGAGAATGAACTTTGTCGATTTTGCAGAGCTGCTTGACGTCGAAGCCGCGAATCTGGCGCTGTTGTCCTCGTTCAGCTTTGAACCGGACTACTTCGAGCGGAAACTCTTGAAGTCTAGGGCCCTATCGCGAGCACGGCGGATCGTCGTCTTCATGGACGCCGGTCAATGGGAGCAGTTGAGAACACAACCTGCGCCCGGTCGGTGGATGAACCGCCGGTACTTGGTCGTGCCGGTGCGCGTGGAGCATCGATGCGGTGTCTTTCACCCAAAACTGCAGTTGTTCTTGTTCGGTGAGTCAGGACTGGTTCTGTGTGGGAGCAACAATCTCACTCGTGCTGGCTGCACGCAGAACCTGGAGCTTGTGAACTCGATCCCCTTTTCTTGGCTTGAGGGTGATTCGGACGAGAACGCCGATTTGGCTCGCGCGGCCTTTGAGTTTTTTGAGCTACTCGCTGCAAAGACAAAAGGCGATGCAATGTCCGTCGCGAAGGCGAAGGCGTGGCTGGAGGAAGAAAAGCGGACTGTCTCGTTGTCGGTGTCCAACGACCGTAGGGCGGACGGCGTCCGACTCGTGCATACGCTGGAGGCCAGCCTTTGGGATCAGCTTCAAGTATTGACGAAGGCGGCTCCCCCGCGGCAAATCCGCTTGCTTTCTCCGTTTTTTGATCCCGACGCGGAGATGCTGCGGCGAATTCAGAAAACATGGCCGACATGCAAGCTGGAGATCATTGCGCAGCAGCACACCTCAAACTTGCCGACTACGGCCATCGACGAATCTGGTCTTCGAATCAGCTTGCGGGAGTTGGTCTGCCGTAAGCACAGGCGGCTTCACGCGAAGCTGTTCGCCTGGGAAAGCAAAGCGGGCGGAGGGTGTTTCGCCGGAAGTGCCAACCTTACCGCTGCAGCGTGGGATGGTCGGAACATCGAGGCGTGCCTCTATTTCCCGCGACCGGCGAAACTCCTCGAATCACTCTTTGGGCGCGAAGTGTCGACTCGCTCGATCAGAGTCAACGACTTCGTCCCCAGCCCTGAACGCGAGCCAGGTCCGTCTGCTGACGAAACGTCGGACCAATTTGGGGTGCGATCGGCGATGCTCAGTTGCGCGCGCCAATTGCGAGTGCAGTACTACTGCGACTCCGCGCTCGGCGCGTCCCGCATGACGATCGTCGTGCGTGCGACCGGTGAGCGCGATCGCCGGACTTGTGTGTCGGTGGTTCAAGAGGGGGAGGTGACAATCCATATCGACGAGCAGCACGGTGATAGCTGCCTCGTGGTGTTCGCCATTGCGCATCTGGCCGCCGCAGAACGCAATAGTCGCCCATACTGGGTAATTCAGGAGGAACGACTGACGAACGACCCGACCGGGAGCGATTCGCGCGACGTGCGCGTTGGATCAGCGGGCGATTCCTTCGCTCGACTGCTGGAACTGCTAGACGAACAGGCTGCGCGCGGAGGTCCTGAGAGCGTGGTCACGTTTCTAAATCAGTTCAATGTCCCGTTTCGACGTGCAAGCGTTGCGTCAGGTGGACCCAGTTTGTTGGACCAATGTCAAGCCCGTCGGAGTGACTCGTCTGATTCCGACGTTTTGGATGAACCGCATGCACCAAGGGCTTCCAGCGACGTTGACCTGAACCGGGCAATCGTCCGATTTGCCAGAAGGCACGAGGAGAAACTCAAGAAGCACGCTGCAAGTGGCAACCTGGAACCTGGACGCGATGGAGAATTTCCTGGAGATCTTCGTCGCGATCGTTCGGTTGCTGTACGTCTGCTGCCAGCGCGAAGTGATCGAGAAAGAAACCCTCGTTCGGCACGTAAAGCGCTGCCTGGGAATCGCGACAACGGGTGTTGACGAGGAGTCGGGTTTTTCGTCGGAGGGTTATCTTCTCACACTTTCGCGCAAAGTGAGGGGCCGCAAGACCGCATTGCTTCAGGTCGCAGACGAGTTGAAGTTCGCAGCGTATCTCGATGCAGCGTTGCTGATTGGGCAAATGATGTCACCGCCGAGCGAGATGCCAACTCGCCGTACCCCCGCAGTCGGTGCTGGTCCGTACAAGATCGTGCCTGCGGAGATTCCAGACCGCTACGTCATCGTCAAAGGCAGCATCGGCGCGCGAAGTCCGGCCGCAGAGGTGCTCCATGGCGAAACCTGCGCCCTGCGCGCGCGCTTGCCGGAGGTGTCCAGCAAGCTCGACAAGTCGCTGGCTGCCGCCGGGCTAGCCAAGCCTGCCGACGCCGACCTCAAAGCTGTGAAGGAGAAACTCCTTTCCGAGTGCGGAAGGCCGCTCTCAGGTAGTTCGAGTTCGTTGGAGGATTCCTAACGTCCGTTTCAGACTCCGTTCGGCTGCCGAGTTAGCTCGACCCCATTGACCGTCGCGGCGCGTTTTCGTGCTTGGATTTGCATTCCGTTGACCTCGTCGCGCGCTGCGCGGCGCGGTAGGATGTGTTTGGAAGTCCATCGCAAATTGGTTGGCTGTCAAGCAGCGCGCACGGGCGCGCGTGCGGACGGCACAGCGGAGTGTGCCTACTACGGTTCTTATGCCATGCGCATCCTCCTCGCCAGCCCCCGCGGCTTTTGTGCCGGCGTCCACATGGCCATCGACTGCCTGGAGCTGGCGCTCGCGCACTTCGGCCCGCCCGTCTACGTCTATCATGAGATCGTCCACAACAAGTTCGTAGTTGATCAGTTCAAGGGCCGCGGAGCGGTGTTCGTCGACGACCTGGCGGACGTGCCGGAAAGCTCGATCCTGCTTTTCTCGGCCCACGGCGTGTCGCCGGAAATCCGCCGCATCGCCCGCCAGCGCAAGCTGCACGCCATTGACGCCACCTGCCCGCTCGTCACGAAGGTCCACCTGGAAGCGGTGAAGTACGCCCGCGAGGGATACACGATCGTGCTCATCGGCCACGAGGGGCACGACGAGGTGGCCGGCACGATGGGCGAGGCGCCGAACTCGATGGTGCTGGTCGAGTCGCCCGAGGACGTCGACCGCCTGAGCGAGCCGGCGGGCGGCAAAATCGCCTACCTGACGCAGACGACGCTTTCGGTGGACGACGCCGACCGGATCATCACGCGCCTGCGCGAGCGATTTCCGATGATCGCCAACCCGCCCAAGGAAGACATCTGCTACGCCACGCAGAACCGGCAGGAAGCCGTGCGGCTGGTGTCGCAAGGGGCCGACGCGGTGCTCGTCCTGGGCAGCCAGAACAGCTCCAACAGCCAGCGGCTGGCCGAGATCGCCCGCGAGAGCAATATCCCGGCTTACCTCGTGGACGGGGCGGCGGAAATCGACCCTTCGTGGTTCCGTGGCGACGAGACGGTGCTGGTCACGGCCGGCGCAAGCGCTCCGGAGCAGGTCGTCGAGGAGTGTTTGGAGTTTCTGCGGCAGCGCTTCGGTGCGACGGTCGAGCCGCGGAGCGTGCGGGAGGAGGACGTTCACTTTCCGCTGCCCAAGGAAATGCGCACCATTGTAGGAGGGACTTTAGTCCGTCCAGCGTCTGGGACGGACTGAAGTCCATCCTACGGGAAAGGGACGGACTGAAGGTCCGTCCTACAAGAGTTCAGCCAATGGAGGCGATCATGCCCGTGCCTTTCACTTGTCCGCACTGCGGCCAGCAGACATTCGTGGACGACCAGTACGTCGGCCAGACGGGCCCGTGCGGGCGCTGCGGCCAGACGGTGACGATCGGGGCGCAGGCGGTCGGACCCGCCCCCTCGGGCGGCGGATCGGCGGCGTTGGTCATCGGAATTGTCGTGGCCGGCGTGGTCCTGGTGCTGATTTTGGGCGGGATCGCCGTGGGCGTCGCCGTGTTCTTTGCGAGGGATCGAGCGGAAATCGCCGCTACGAAAGCGGAGCTTCGCAGGATGGACGCGCAGATGCGCACCGATACGGCCAAGGCCCAACCGATGGACGCGGCATGGGGCGACCCGGCGCAGGGCGACGTGGCCGAGCGCGCCGAGCGGATGCTCGACGGCCTGGGCGACGTGCGTCTGGCGCTGCCGGACGAGCCGGACGGGGAGATTCCGCCTGCCGCGCCTGGCTACGTTCGCGTGCATTTCAAGGGCCCGGAAGCGTGCTCGATCACCGACTTGTTCCCCGGCGGCCAGACGTGCCCCTGCCGGATCGACTTTCGCGGCAACCGCCGTTACGAGTTCAACTTCGCATCGATCCCGCAGCACGAAGGGACGGCAATCTGGGCGATGTTTCAGTTCTACACGCCCGCGGTTGAGGAAGGGTCGGAGCTGGAGGTGGTCTTGCCGAAAGAGGTGCTTGATGCGCCGGCGATCGGCCTGGGCTCGCTGCCGCGGCCGGTGCACTTTATCGTGAATGCCGACGACCCGGCGAAGATCGAGGCAGAATTGGCCCCGCTGCCGGACGACCCGGAGGCGCTGGCGGCCCACAACCAGCGGTTCGAGGAAGCGCGCGACACGGGTCGGCTGATCGCGGTGCTGAGCCTGCAGAAGAAGACCGCCGCGGTCGGCATTCTCGGGCCGGACCGATGATTACTCCCTCCCCCCTTGCGGGGGAGGGTTGGGGTGGGGGGTGGCGTCGGGCCACGCGCGGCCAACGTCGGCCTTTTCAGCGCCTACTTCGATTCGCTCTGTGCGGCGGGCCGGTAGATCACCTTGAAGGCCAAACCGCCCTCCCATGGATCGAGGCTGCGGTCTGCGCTGTCGTCGACGCCATTCTGACAGGGCGTGTAGAGGAGGAAACCCGCCGCGCCGTCGGGTTTCAGGATCGGCGGCAGGTCGGAGAAGAGACACTTGGGCAACTCTTTCATGTCGTCGTCGAGCACGTCGCTCAGATTGCCCGGGAGCCGGCCGTTTTTCCGCCAATAGCGATCGACGCGCAGGCCGAGCCGGGCGTTGACGAGCGACTGACGGTGCCGCAGGCCCGCGTTTGCCGCCGCGCTCGAGGCGGGAATCAGCATCGACGCCAGGGGGTATTTTTTCACCTGCGCTCTCAGGTCGTCGTCCAACTGTTTCCGCTCCGCCTGGCCGGCGGGTCCCGTGCGGTCGACGGCTTCCGCCGACTCCCGCATATACCGCATTGCAAAGGCCTGATCGCGCATGACAAGCGGCGGGAGCATGCTCATCCCGCGCGTACCTTCCATGCCCAAGCCGTCGGCCTCCGACATGTTCTCCATCGTGGTCAACAAACCCGCGCGCTCGGCGAGGATGACCTCGCGCAGCCGGAACGAGGCTTCGATTTCCTTGAGGCGGCGGTCGATGCGCGAAAACTGGTCGTCCGTCAGCTCGGCGCGGCCCAGCAGGATTTCCAGATTGTCGGTGGCCATCGACGCGATGGCGATTCGCACAAGATGGGAGACCAGGGTCGGCTCCTGACGGAAAAGCTCGGCCAGCGCATATTGCTCCTCGATCGCCCGCAGCGCATTCTCGACGTCGCCCTCGTCCAGCGCAAGTAAGAACTCGCCCGACAGCAGCCGCGCGACGGCGCGCGCATTCTGCACGTGCGGAATCAAGATTCCGATCGGGAATTTCGTCTGATAGTCGTAGCGCCACTGGAAGTGCGGCTTGGCAATCGCCTCGCGCGAAGCGGCCAGTTGCTGCGCCACAGCATCCAGCCCGGCCTGCAACGCCGGTTCGTCCACCTTCAGCCGGCCGATGCCATCTCCCTTTCGGGCGGCCTCGCGCGCACGGGTCGCCGCGTCGTCGAATGCCGCGCCGTAACGGACAAAAGCCATCGGATTGGCCCACACGGCCAAAAGCGCGCCGTTCTCGTCGGCCGGCACGGGGGGCGGTTCCAACTCCGAGAACCAGACCGGCTCGCCGCGGCGGCGGGACTCCGCGATCTCGTCGTCCAGCTCCGCCTTGGCGGAAAAGTACCAGACGCTGTAAAAACCGCCGATTCCCAGCACGAGGATCGCCAGCACGAGTCCGACGTACACCCACCACGCCGGCCGGCGGCGCTTGGGAATGGGCAATGGCCCGTTGCCCGGAATCGAGGAGGCGCGGGACCGGGATTCGACGTCGCTGGCCATGAGGCCTTCTGCACAGAGGGGGCTGCAAGGTGCTCGCGATCTGCAAATGGCAATTCTCAATTCGCCGCGCGCCATTTGCAATCCCGTCCCCCTCACTTCGACGCACGAACGCCGGCAACGGTCTGGACGCGGCCGGAAACGATCACTTGGACGCGCTCAGCGCCCGGCAACCTGTCGTGGAACGCTGGCGCCCCTGGCGTCGGTAGGCGCCGGGAAAGGCGGGAAAGGCTCGTACCACTCGCCGCGAAGCCAGCGAACCACCAGATCGATCTCCTGGGGCGAAAGCAGGTTGCGCTGGGGCTGGTGCGGGTCTTTGGCAAAGGCGGGCATGCGGTCGTTGTGGTCGCCGGGATAAAACCGCTCGCCCTGGGGGTTGCCGATCATTTCGGTCAACCACGCGTACGAGCCGTAGCCGGTCAGATCGGGGGCGCTTCCCAGTTCGCCGTTGTCGTGAAACTTGTGGCAGTCGGTGCAACCCAGTTCCCCAGTGATCAGCGCCCGGCCTTCGGCGATCGCCGTTTCGTCCTGCGCGCCCGCTGCGCCTAGACCGGGCCGCTCGGCCTCGGCCGCGAGCGCTTGCGCGGCCAGGCGGAGCTTGCCGCGCAGTGCCTCGGCGTCGGCGGCGTCGGCGAACAGTTGCCGGACGTGCGAAGCCATGTCCCCTTCGGCGAACTTGGTGTGGCCGAAGTACCGCGGGCCGGCGATCGATTCAGGATCGAGCAGCCCCTCGATCCACTCCGCCGTGCCGAAGCCCGACAGGTTCGGCGCCGAGGGCTCGGCGGCCAGGATTCCCTGTCCCTGGGCGTCGGCGTGGGAATGACAGCCGGCGCAGTGTCGCGCAAAGAGCCACGGCCCGCGCGTCTTGGGGTCCTGGCGGAGGAGCCAGGCTGCGCCCTGGGGCGGGACCTGCTGCTCGTCGGCCAGGGCCCGCGCGCGGTCCGCCAGGTCCGCGGCTTCGGCCTGCGCGAGCTGGTACTGGTCGTCGTTCCAATCGCGGTGGAAGGAGGACCACGTCAGCCACGCGAAACCGGCGCCCGCGCCGGCCACGATGAGCGCCCGCAGCGCCAGGCCGGCGCGCGGCGCCAAGCGCCGGTCCAGCCAGGGGAGCGACACGAAGAAGGTGAGCACCGCCGCCGGGAGCAGAGAGGTGGCCACGAACTCCCAGTCGCCGGTGAAGTACCGCCGCAACTCGAACAGGCAGCGGAAGTACCATTCGGGGCGGGGCGTCTGGGCCAGGTCCGGATCGGCGGGAGCGTCGAGCGGAGCTCCGTAGCGCCAAGCGAGAAGGGCGATGCCCCCCAAAACGGCCGCCACGACCGCCGCGTTGCGCGCCGTCTGGTAGGGCCAGTAGGGCGTGCTGCGGCCGGCGTTGCCGCCCGCGGGGGTCAAACCGTGCCGGTACACCTGGCTGAGGTGGAGGGCCAGCAGGCCGAGGGCCAACAGCGGGATCAGCGCGACGTGCAGAAAGTACAGGCGCGTGAGGGTCAAATGGCCCACCTCGTCGCCGCCGACCAAGAGATGCCGCAGCGCCGGGCCGACGACGGGCGTGGAGCCGGCGATGTTTCCCTCGACTTCGATCTGGGCCATTCCCTTCTGGCTGGCGCAGAGGGGGTTGCCGGTCACCGCCCAGGCCAAAAGGAGCGGCATCAGCAACAACCCGGTGAGCCAAATCAGCTCGCGCGGCGCGCGGAAGGCGCCGGTCACGAGCACTCGCACGAGGTGGACGGCAAACAAGATGATGAAGGCGTGCGCCGCAAAATAGTGAACGCCCCGCACGAAGGCCCCCGCCGGAGACTGCTCGATGTAATGTACGCTGGCCCAGGCGCTCGTGGTCGACGGGCTGTAGGTGGTCATCAGCAGCAGGCCCGTGAAGACCTGAACGACCAGGAGCCAGAAGAGGCAACTGGCGCTCGTGAACCACCAACTGGGCCCCGTGGGCAGCGTCCGGCCCCGCAAATGCGCGAGGAACCGGCGATAGTCCGTGCGCGCGTCCAGCCAATCGGAGAATCGCCGAATCACAGGGACCTCACGCTCTTCGCACTTTCCTGGTCAGCCCGCGCTCGAACTTCTCGTAGGCGATCTCGACCCACCAGTCGTCGGCATCGTCGTCGCGCACCAGGCGGCACTCCAGGCCGTCCATCGCGCGCGGCGCATGATTGCCGTTGCCGACCCGCTGGCCGTCCAGGGCGAACTCCGCCCGGTGGCACGGACAGACGAATCGCCGCCCCGTTGCATCCAGCCCGATCGTACACCCCAAATGAGGACAAACGGACGTGAAGGCGGCGACGGTGGGCTGCTTGTCGGCGGCGGCATCGCTGGCGGGGTCGGTGTCGCGTCGCACGAGCCACACGTGGCCGATCACCTCATCGGGATACACGGTCCAGGCGTCGCGTCGGCTGCCGACGACGCCCACCTGCACGGGCCGCCCCGGTTTCAGATCGCTCAACCGCGCCACGCGCTGCACGGTGGCCTGGCTGGGACGACGCCGGAACACGTCGGCCAGGACGTACGCGATCCCTGGCACTCCCATCAGCAGCGCGCTTGCCGTTCCCAAAAGACCGCTGACCCACTTGAGCAAATCTCGTCGGTTCACGGCGGCACGTGGAGGTTGGGTGAGGTTGGGCGGGAGATCCCGCGGCCGACATTCGTCGATACGTGGTGGGCGGCGCCGCCGACGCAACGGCAGCGCCGGGGAACGCCGTAGGATGGCAGGTGGAGCCTGAAAGCTGCAACTTGCGTACCATGCAAGCCCCGAAGTCCGCGTGCAGCCGAACAACGAAGAACGCTGAAGCAGTGTGGGTCTCCGCGCCGCAAGCTTGCTGTGTGATCTACTCGATTGGCCGGGCGACGGTGATATGTGTGCGATCGAGCGCGCCGGCGCGCAGCAGGTGGCGCGCAGCGTGCCCAAAAGTGCCTTGCAGCACTGACAGCCGTCGTTCAATATCGCGGCACGCAAGTTGCTCCAACGGGGTCGTATAAACGCACGCCGTGAATTTGTCGCAGCGAGATTGGCGGCATTGGTAGACGTCCAACGCGCGAGGCAACACCCATGGAAAGCCTGGTTCTCGTCCTGCTCGCGGCCTTGGTGGTTCTTTTGGTCGTGTTCTTCGCCGGGGCGTTTCTGAACGCGGCCTTCGCCAGTCCACGCGCCCTTGCCGCCGCGGGCGATGCTGGCCGGCGCCTGCCGCTTTTGTCCGGAGGGGCGCTGCGCCGCTGGGCGGAGGACAAGGCACGCGAGGTCGTCGCCAAGCATGCCCGGCGACCGCGAACGGCCGAAATGCCGATCGCGCTGGCGCATGAGATCGAAGGCCTGGCGAGCCGCGTCATCGACGAATCGCTCCAGCGGGGTCCCCGCGGGCGCTCGGCACAGTGCGCATCCTCCGGCCGCGATGCGATTGCGGCCAGTGCCCCGGAAGTCCTGGCGATCGCCGACGACCTGCGTCGCCACGTATCGCGGCGGGAGTTGGCTGCCATTCGCAGCCGCGCCGAGCGCAATGCGGACCGGTCGGCGGCCGAAGACGCCCTGCGCGGAGAAGCCGGCTCGCCGGGCTGTCCGCTCCTGTCACAGCACGGCTGTTGTCTCACGAACGAATCGCGCCCGATCTACTGCCGGGGACGTTGTCCGGAGTGCCGCGGGGAGGGCGGCGCGTGCGGGGCCGACCAAGAGCGTCCGGACGCGGCGTTTGCCGTCGAAGTGGGACAGGGAGTCAGCGACGGCCTCAGGCAAGGGCTGGCAGCCGCCGGCTGGGATGGCCAGCTTTACGAACTCAACACAGCCCTGGTGCGGGCGCTGGACCTGCCCGATGCGACCGACCGCTGGGCGCGGGGCGAACCGGTCTTCGAATCTTGCCGGCAACTGGAGTTCCGCCGCGCCGCCGGTTGAGGTCCCGGTTTCCCCGCCAGTTTCCTCGCCAGCGACGAGCTTCGGCGCGCCCCGACCTTGCTCCACTACTTCGCCGCCGTCAGGAGCCGCTCGCTGCACTGGTCCAATATGTGCCGGGCGATCTGGTTGGGGCTGTAGCCCGCCGGCAGGCGGACCAGCGGCTTGCCGTGCCGGTCGCAAAACACCTTGACGTCGCCGAAGGAATGGCTCGACCAGCGGATGGCCAGGATCACGAGCATCACGTCCGGCCGCGCGATCTCGGCCTCGAACGGCTCGATGGATTGGTGCTCGCGCGTCTCCAGCCACACCAGCTCGCGCAGGCCGAAGGCGTCCTCGATCAGCTTCTTCGACTTGGGACGGGGCACGCCGCCGATCAGCACCACCGCCCAGCCCTTGAGCAGCTCGCCCACGCGGCGGACTTCTTCGGAAACGTCGCGCGGGTTGAACTTCTCCTGGCTTTGCTGGTTGCGGAGCGCGAGGTACTGGTCCATCTCGCGGAGCACGCGCTCGATGCCCTGCGGCATGGGGTCCATTTCCGGCACGTCGTCGGCCATCGGCAAGAGCAGCTCGCGGATTTCCACGCTGCTGGGCTGCATGCCGTCCGCCAACAGCTCGTCGATCGTCTCGGCCACCTTTTGCCAGTCGTATTCCGGCGTGCGGCTCCCCTTCTTGAGCTGCTCCAGGTGGTACTTCAGCCGGCTCAGGCGCTTTTGCTGGTTCTTGATGGCGCTGCGGACCGTCTCGACGGCGCCGCGCGCGGCCTGGATGCGCTCCTTCCGCTCCTGCCAGATCGTTGGGTCGGCGGCGTCGTCGGCCCGCATGTAGCGCTCGATGAAGATCTGCTCCCGCGAGGCGGTGGCGCGGAGGAAGTTATAAACGCGCAACTGGTCGTCGTCGTTGGGACCTTCCATGGCAAGAATGGCCGCGCGGAGCGCCGACTGCGATTCGGCCGCCAGGCCGAGCGCCCGCTCGTAGTGCTGGCCCTTGCTGCCGTGGGCGATCGCCTCCTGCAAGAGCCCCACGGCCTCGCCGAGCACCTCGTAGCAGCCCCCCAACTGGTCGCACAGCGAAAGGTCGTTCGGCGCGCGGAAGCTGGAGTGGTTGGTCCACAGAAAACAATCGGGGAGGCCCTTGGCGCGGGAGATGATGTCGCGGTCGATGGGGCCGATTTCTGCGTGGTAATCGGCGCGCAGGTCCATGCGTCTTAGGCGCTCGGCCGCCCAGCGGGCCGCCTCGGCCTTCAGGCGCACGCGGGCCTCGATTTCCGGCAGGTCCTCGGACTCGACCGTCGAGCGGCTCCAGCCCGTCGACGCCGGCGCCGTCGCCGGCTCCGGCTCGCTGACCTTCGAGCCGAGCTTGAGGGTGCGAAGCGCCTCCTCGACGGGGATCGACGGCGGGCGCGGCGCCTCGGCGCCCCGCCGCATCAAGGGGCTCAAAGGCCCGGGCGGCGGGGCCGGCTTCGGCGGCGCGGGCGGCTCCATCGCCGGTGCCGGCTCCATCGCCGGCGCGGGTACCGGCTCTGCCGGCTTAGGCGGCTCTTCTACCTTGGCCGCGGGCGGCGCCTCCCCGTCCAGCGCCGCGGCCGCCGCGAGCAACAACTCGCGCGCCGCTTTGCGAACGTCCGGATTTTGCCCGATGGCCTGGGTGAGTTTTTCGACGAATACCGAAGCGGCAGTCCCTAGTTCGGATGGCACAACAATACCTCGATTTGCGGATTCCGCGATTCCTTGAAGATCGCGTGGTCCCTCGATAACGAACGGACCCCCACACACAACCGCAAGATAACCTATTTGGCTGGACTTTCGAGGTGAACGAGTGTTTACGGGCGAGGATTACCGCGCCGTTCGCTAGCATGCACGCCAGTGCAGGGCGGAATTTGCGCGAAAGTAGCCGTCTCGCTCCGCGGGCCGAAGCCGCATCACGCGCCGCCCGATGGTCCGTGCCTACAGCCGGATCGCCGGCCCGGCGGTCGTCGGCTTGCCGAGCGGACGGTCCTCGCCCGGCGGCCGACCCAGAGTCACCTGCACTTCGTAGCGCGCGTGCGGCGCGGCCGCGGTCAGCACCCGGGCCGGCCGGACCGAAAACTCGCTGTGCACCTTGCCATCCCAGGGCACCTGGTACAAGTACGCCCCCGGCTGCGGCGACTCTTTTCGCTGAAAGCCGTACTGCTGCACGAGCAGAAAAATAAGCGGACGCGGCTCCGCCGACGTCCCGTGAAACGTGATCCGCTGCAGCTTGTCCTGCGCGTCGAAATAGTACGTCAGCGAGCCGGCCACGTCCTCGCCGCGCGTCCCGGTCACCACCGGCACGCGATACCCCACCAGATCGGTCTGCCCGGTGAGCGTGGAAACGTACGCCCAGCGGGCGAGGATCCAGTCTTTGGTGATGTCAAACCGGAACAGCTCGGCCACGTTGAGCGTCGGTCCGACCAGCGTGGCGGCGCTGCCGGCGCCGCCGGCGGCCGCCGTCGATGGGATGCTCGTCGTCGCCGTCCCGGAAGTTGCGGCAGCGCGCGTTTGTCCGCCTGTGGCAGCGGCCGCAGTCGACGTCACGGCGGCCGCTGCGCCGTCGGCCCTGGGCTGCTCGTCGCTCGACATCCAGAAGGAGCCCCCGACAATGGCCGCGACGGCCGTGCCCAGGGCAGTGCGACGAAACCACATGGGCCGCTCCTGGCGGTGCTCGTGGGACGGGCGATGCCGGCGTGTCCGCCCCGGCCCCGGCGATGCGACGTGTCTGCGGCGTGTCGGCGGCGAATCTTCCGGGGCCGCCCCTTCGTTCTATCGGTCGCTGGCAGCAACGCTGTCCTGTCCGGCGCGTTTCCCCCTTGCAGGCGCACTCCTCGTAAACTTGAGACGTTTGCTCAGCGTCGTTTCCACCGGCAGAGGCGTTTTGCTTGTTGCGGACGGTCCCCGCCGGTAAGTTTGGCAGCACCCCGCGCGGCTGCGCTCGGATCGAGGCCGCGCCGCGCGAGGGAGGTTTCCGGCCACTCCATGCTTTTTCAGCGCGATCATGCCCAAAAATCGCACCATCCAAGGCGTTCTCCCGGTCTTTCAGACCCCCTTCCTCGACGACGAGTCGATCGACTGGGACACCCTGGCCGCCGAAATCGACTGGATTTACGACCAGGGCGCCGACGGGATCGTGATGGCCATGGTCTCCGAGACGCTCCGCCTTTCGGGGCCGGAGCGCGAGCAGCTCGCCGGCCAGGCCTGCCGGCTGGGGCGGCCGCGGGGTGTGGTCGTCGTCAGCGTCGGGGCCGAAAGCACGCACACCGCCGTCCGGTTCGCCCAGCAGGCCGAGGCCGCCGGGGCCGACGCCGTCATGGCCATCCCGCCCGTCGCCTCCCCCGCCACGGACGACGAGCTGTCGGGCTACT
>JACOUI010000173.1 GCA_016177915.1 Planctomycetia bacterium | reverse complement strand
GTGCCCTGCACCAGCGCCCAGGGGCAGTTGATCGTGCGCTTCTTCGAGATCGCCGCCGGCGGGGGTCCGGTCGAAATCGAGCGGCTGATGATCCAGCACTGGTCGCAATTGGACGGCTGGGAAAACGCCACCTCCGTGCTGCTCGTCGAAGACAAATCCGGCATGTCCGGCAGCAAGACGAATTACAGCGTTACGCCGTTTGGCAACGCCGTGTGCAACTTCTATCACCTCGATCCCATCCAATGTCCCGCCGACTGGCTGCACTACACGTCCTTCGACGTCGTCACGATGTCGCTGGCGGACTTCACGCTGCTCGTCCGGACGAATCCCGCCGCCTGGGACGCCATGAAGCGCTGGGTCGCCTCGGGCGGCAATCTCTGGATCTACAACGTGGCGCCCATGGGCGGATGGTCGGGGCTGCCCGCGCTGGACGCGCTCATCGGAACCGCACCTGCCGGATCGGCGGTGCCGGCCGCCGGCGACCCGATCGACCCCGCTCAGAGCGGCTGGCAGCCTTGCCCCCGTGGCGACCAAGTGGACCTCTCAGGGTCGTACTGGGGCGGATCGATGGCCATGTCCAGCCCGGCCGGCGGCGCTGCGCCCACGACGACGCCCAAGGCCACGACCCCCAGCCTGGATTTCGCCCTGCAGCGTCCCTACGGCCTGGGGCGGATCGTCGCCATCGGTCCGGCAAGCCACCCCCTTTCGGCGCCCACGACGCTCACGGATGTTTTCCAAAGCGCCGGCCACGAGCGCACGATCTGGTCGTATCGTCACGGCCTGTCGCCGGGCGTCGCCAGCGACGAGTTCTGGGATTTTCTGGTCCCGGGCGTCGGGCGTAATCCCGTCTGGTGGTTCCTGGGGCTGATTACGGTATTCGCCGTCGTCATCGGACCCGTGAATTACGTCCTGCTGCGGCGGAAGCGGCGGCTGCACTTGCTGGTCGTCTTGGTGCCAGGGCTGGCCGGCGTGGCGACGCTTGGACTGTTCGGCTATGCGATCCTCACCGACGGCCTGACGGTGCGCGTGCGTGCCCGCACGCTCACGCACATCGACCAGCGGCGCGACCACGCCGTGTGCTGGTCGCGGCTGAGTTATTACGCCGGCATGGCACCGTCGGGCGGGCTGCGCTTCCCCAACGACGTGGCGATTACGGAAGTCACCGCGTTTTCCGACTCCCGTTCGCAGCGCATGCAGGAATTGCGGTGGACCGGCGAGCGGCAATGGCTGGCCAGCGGCTGGGTGCGCTCGCGCGACTCGGAGCAACTGCTCACCCTCCGTTCGCAAAAGACGCGCTTCGAATTGCAAATCGCCGAAAAACAAGGCCAGCCGCCCACGGTCAAAAACCTCCTGGGCACGAACGTGCAGCGGCTCCTTCTGGCCGACGCCTCGGGCGCCATGTTCTGGCGGGAGGGCCTCGCGCCGGGCCAGTCCGCCACGCTCCAGGCCGGCGGCTGGGAGTCCGCCGCCGTGCGCCTCGCCAACGGGATCGGCGCCGCCAAGCCGACCACCCCCGACGGCTTGGACGCCTCCAGCCTGCGCGGCAACTCCTATTGGGGCCGCCGCAGCGAAGCCAGCATGGATGAAAACCTCATGGAAAAGTCCATCGAGATGCTCCTCGTGGATCTGCGGGCGAAAAAGCCGCTGGGCAGCCGCAGCTACGTGGCCATCGTCGATCGTTCGCCCGAAGCCGAGTACGGCGTGGAGTCGTTCTCCGAGGTCGGCAGCCTGCACGTGATCGTGGGCGAGTGGTAGACGCGGCGCGGAGACGGCCATGATCGAAGCACGACGACCGATGATCGAGCTTTTGAACCTGCACCGGTTCTTCGGCAATACGCGCGCCGTGGACAACATCTCGTTCGAGGTCTATCCCGGCCAGGTGATGGGCTACATCGGGCCCAACGGCGCCGGCAAGACCACCAGCATGCGCATCCTGGCTACCCTCGATCAGCCCACCTACGGCGACGCCTACGTCGACGGCTTCTCCTGCGTCGACGACCCCGACCGCGTCCGCAGCCGGCTGGGCTTCATGCCCGACTACTACGGCACCTACTCGAACGTCAACGTGCGCGAATACCTCGACTTTTTCGGCCGGGCCTACGGCCTGCGCGGCGTCACGCGCCTTAAGGCGATCGAGCACGCCATGCGGTTCACCAAGCTCGACGAGCTGGCCGACAAGCCCGTCAACGCCCTCTCCAAGGGCATGAAGCAGCGCCTCTGCCTGGGCCGGTCGATGATCCACGACCCGGCCGTGATGATCCTCGACGAGCCGGCGGCCGGACTGGACCCGCGGGCGCGAATCCAGTTCCGCGAGATGGTGCGGGAGCTGTCGGCCGCAGGGAAGACGCTGCTGATCAGCTCGCACATCTTGAGCGAGCTGGCCGAGATGTGCGACGTCGTGGCCATCATCGAGCAAGGGAAGCTGCTGGCGGTCGGCTCGGTGGACGACATCGAGAAGGCGCAGCCGGGACGCAACTCCGTGCAGGTGCGCGTCCTGTCCGGCGCGGAGGGGCTGGCCGCGTGGCTGACCGCCCGCGGCGGAGTGTTCGAGATGGACGTCAGCGGCGACCGGCTGACGTTCGTGCACGACGGCGACCTGGCGGCCGAGTCGGCGCTGCTCAAGGAGATCGTGCTGGCGGGCTTCCCGGTGGTGGCGTTCGGCACCCGGAAGAAGACGCTCGAGCAGGTGTTCATGCAGGTCACCGAGGGACGCGTGCAATGACGTCGGCCAGTCCATTCGCGAAAATCCCGGGCGAGGCCCCCTTGGCGCCGCCGCTGGCGCCCCCTTCGCGCTTCGCGCGCTTCTGGGAGCGCCTCGACGCCTGGACCGCCTGGGGCAGCGAGTTTCTAAGCCCCATTCTCGTCAAGGAGACGCGCCAGGCGCTCAAGAGCAAGCAGTTCGTCATCACCTTTTCGCTGCTGCTCATCTGCGGCTGGGCCTGGTCGTTTTTGGGCGTGGCGATCATCGGTCCGACGGTTTTCGTCGGCGCAGAGGGCGCGAATCTGTTCTACGGCTACGCCGTGATCCTGCTCTTCCCGATGGTCGTCGTCGTCCCCTTCGCGGCCTATCGCTCGCTGGCCGGCGAATGGGAGGACGGCACCTACGAGCTGATGTCGATCAGCACGCTCAAGGCCACACAGATCGTGCTGGGGAAGCTGGGCAGCGCGGTCGTGCAGATGCTGGTTTACCTGTCGGCCCTGGCGCCGTTCATGGCGTTCAGCTATCTGCTCAAGGGCCTCGACGTGGTGACGATCGGCTGGGTGCTGTTCTGGACCGTCGCCAATTCGCTGTTCAATACGATCCTCGCGCTTTGCCTGGCGACGGTCACCAGGCAGAAAGCCTGGCAAATCGTCTTCTCCGTGTTCCTGTTCATCGTGACGGCGTTCAATTTCATCATGGACCTCGTGGCCCTCTTCGGCGGAGTGGCCGCGAACGAGTTTGAGTTTGCCGACGAGTTCTTTTATGTCATTAACGGAATGTTGCTGACGGGCGTCGTGGGCTTTGCTGCCCTCTTCTTCCTTGTGGCCCGGTCGCGGCTCCTCTTTCCCAGCGACAACCGTTCGACGGCGCTGCGTCGGACGATGCTCGTGCTGCAGGGCGCCCTCGCCTCCTGGCTCGCCTGGTTCTGGCTCTTCGTCTACTCCAGCCCCGACGTGGCTCCTTGCGCGCTGCTGGCGATGCTGGGCGTTTTCTGGTGGATCATGGGCGCCTTCATGACTGGCGAGAACCCGCAGCTTTCGCAGCGCGTGAAGCGCGGCCTGCCGCAGTCGGTCCTGGGGCGGATGTTCCTGACCTGGTTCAACCCCGGCAGCGGGACGGGCTACATGTTCGCCCTGGGCAACATGGTGGGAGCGGGGGCCTTGGTTTTCCTGGGACTCGCCCTGGCGCTGATGCTGTCTCCCGATTTCTCCAGCGAATGGACCCAGGACGAGCTCATGCGGCCGGTGCTGGTCTTTGTGCTCGTGCTGGGCTACCTCACGTGCTACCTGGGCGTGGGCCGGCTGATCGTGCTCTTCGTGCGGCGCTTTCTGGACGTGGGCGTGCTCCTGACCGTGCTCTTGCAACTGATGCTGTGGCTCGTCGGCGAGCTGGCGCCGCTGGTGATCGTGGGCATGTCGGCCGGCCTCCGCGACGGCGAATACAGCTTCCTGCAGGCCCCCAGCCCGATTTACACCATCGCCACGGTCATCGACCGGTCGGTGATTCCCGGCGAAGTCACGGCGACGCTGGTCCTGCTCTTGATCTTCGGGAGCATCATTTTCCTGCTCAACGCCGCGGCCACGGCCAAGGAGCTCCGCCATTTGCGGATCGCGGCCCCCAAGCGCGTGCAGGAGGACGAGGCGCGCCTCCGTCCGCGCCCGGCCGAGCCGGTCTACAAGAGCCCGTGGGACGAGGAGCCGTCGCCCGCGCCGGCACCCTCCTCGTAGTAGGCGCACGCCGTGCGCCGTTGTAGGACGGACTTCAGTCCGTCCTGTCCCTCTCCGTAGGCGGGGAGGACGAATGGCAGGCGAGACGCCCGCCCCACGACCGGGGGAACGGCAGGCGAGACGCCTGCCCCACGACCGGGGGAATGGCAGGCGAGACGCCTGCCCCACGAGGGGATGGACTGAAGTCCGTCCTACGGCGCGGCGATCTCCTCGACGTCGTCCCCCACGCGCACCGTCCCGCCCACGACGATCCGTCCAAACACTCCCCCGCGGCAATCGGGCACGAGCGCTTCTTGAAGCCCCGCAAATTGCCGCTCCGTCTCGCCGCACGGGTCCGTCTCGCCGCGGACGACGATCTCCGCCTCGCCGAGGCGGACGCGCTTGCCGATCAGGGCCGCGAGGTCCAGGCCGGCGACGAGCACGTTCGCCCGCCGCGTGTGCCAGGGCAAATCCGTCTTCAACTCCTCGACTACCTGGCGCCATCGCTCGGCCGACAGCAGCGTCAGCCCCCGCTCGCCGCGCCCGCCATGATCGCCCACGAGTCCGCCGCCGGGGACGGCCTGTACGGAAACTACCTCGCGCATGGGGCCGCTGCGCGAGGTGCGCAGCGCGATGCCGGTGATCTTGCCAACGGATTGCGTCATCTGGCGGACCCTTCGCGAGTGTCTTTGTGCCCGACGAGTTGCGATGACAATCGGCTCGGCCAGGAGGTTCGGCTTGACCAAATGCACCGGCGGAAACTTCTGGGCGGTGCTCGTGCGCCCACAACCCCCCACCCCGACCCTCCCCCGCAAGGGGGGAGGGGGCCGGAAAGTTCGGCCCGGCGCCGGTCGTCACGGCCCGCCGGCGGCCGCCGGCTTCTGCCGCTGCGACAGCAAAAACGCCAGCAGATGATTGAACTCGGCCGGCGGCATCAGTTCCGAGACGTTGGCCGGCATCGGCGAGAGGCGCGTCAGCTCCTGCGCCTCGATCTCGCCCGACGGAACGCGGACCTCCTTGCCGTCCTTGTCGGCCACGACGAGCACCTCCCCCTCCTCGCGCAGCTTGAGGCCCTGCACGACGCGGCCGTCCTTGGTGTTGATCACGATTGCCCGGAACGCCTGGTCCACCGTGCGGCTGGGGTCGAGCAGGTCCTCCAGGACGCGGTCCAGGCCGCGGTGGCCGATGCCGTCCAGCTCGGGGCCGATTTTGGTCCCCTCGCCGCCAAGCTTGTGGCAGGCGGCGCATGATTTTTTGAAGACGGCCAGGCCCTGGGCGGCGTCGCCCTGGCCCTGCGCGAAGCCCTGCTTCCGCGCTTCGATCAACTGGGCGATGCGCACGTCGAGCGGCGGCACACCCGCCAGCAGCTTTTGCAGCCGCTCGTCGAGCTTGGGGAGGTCCGCCGCCCGGAGGCCGCGCTCGACGTCATGCTCCTGCAAGAGGCGAGCCGAGGCTTTCCCTTCTTCGACGAGCTTGAGCAATTCCTCGCAACCTGGCCGCGAGCGCGACAGGCCGACGGAGATTTCGACGGCCACCGGCTGCGGGGCGTGGGGCAGGAGTTTTACAAGCTCGGCGCGGCCGGCGTCGTTGTTCACAGCGGCGAGCGCGAAGGCGGCCCTGCGGCGCGCTTCAAGCGAATCGGCCGCGTCGGCCGCGATTGCCGATAGCACGGCGAGCGCCTTTTGCGGATGGACGGCCGCCAGGGCGTCGATGGCGGGGGCGCGCAGGCCGGCGAAGGCCGACTCCCGCCGCGCGACGGCCGCCACCTGCGAGAAGACGTCCTCCATGTGCATTTCGGCGGCCAGCTCGATGCCGCCCTTGACCTCCGGCTCGCTCTTGCTGGCCAGCGAGCCGTCGGCGACCTCGCAGGCCCAGTCGACGACCTCCTGCGGCAGCGGCCTGGCCCGCTCCTGCGACGCACGGTTCAGGTTTCGCAGGACGGTGCGCTGCACGTCGGCGGGCGCCTCGCGGAACGCCTCGAGGGCCTTGTAGAAGTCCGTAAGCCGAGCCTCCGGCAGGTGCCGCGCGGCATGGTGCACGTAGGGACCCAACCGTTCGCGCTGCTCGGGATACCGTTGCAAATAGGCGAACAGATACTCCGCCGCGTCGGGCGTGGGCGCGCCGAGGCTCGCTTCCGCCAGCCGAGCGGCGATCAGCTCGTGCTCGCCGATGTAACCCTTCACGACCGTCGCCAACTCCGGCACAAGCAGATGTTCCCGCAGGGCGATGCGGACGGTGTGGATGAGCACGGCGTCGGCCGGGTCAGCGTTTTTCCAGGTTTCGACGAGGAAGGGCACGTTGTCGAGCTTCGGGTGCCGGCCGAGAGCCTCGGCGGCCGCCCGCACGACGAACGGGTCGCCGTCCTTGAAGATGCGGTCGACGACGATCTGCCCGGCCCAGGCGCGCTCGCCGGTCCAATCGGGCCGCTCGGCCAGGGCTTTGACGAGATGTACGCGCACGAGCGGCGCGTCGTCGCCCGCAAGCCTTTCGACGAGGCTCCGATCGAGCTGCCCCAGGCGTTCCAGCACCCACAATCCAAACGCCCGTTGCTCCGGGGACGATTTGCCGCCCAAGACCTTGCGCACGACCGGTGCGGCGTCCGTCCCGCGGGCGACAAGCTGCTCAACCGCCGCGGCTTGCACTTTCAAGTTCGCATGGCCCAGAAGCGCGACCAGCTCGTCGACCGTGGCCTTCGTCAGGTCGCCCGGCAATTTTGGTGCTTCGACGGTTGCCCCGCCCGGCTTCCCCTTGTAGACGACGCGCCAAATCCGGCCCCGCTCGCGGTCGCGCAAGGGGTGCGTGAGGGGGACTTCGTAGTGGCCGATGATCCGGTTGTAGAAGTCGGCGATGTAAAGCGCCCCGTCGGGACCCAGCTCCACGTCCACCGGCCGGAACCAGGGGTCGTTGCAGAAGAGGAAGTCCGGCTGCTCGATGGCCTTGAACGTCGAACCTTTCCGCTCGAGCCGGTCGTGGTTGATGCGGCGCGTGATCGGGTTGCCGATGAAGAGCGTGTCGCGGTACTCCGGGGGAAAATAGTCGGCCGCGTAGTAGGCGATGCCCGCCAGCCCGGTCGAGCCATGGTTGTGCGACATCATCTCGGGCCCGTAGCCCAGGCCGTCGTGCGGCTTGCCGAAGCTGGGGTAGTACGCGCCGCGGAGGAGCTGATAGCCGGGCAGCGTGTGGCAGTCGGTCGAGAAGAGATTGCCGAGCCGGTCGAACGTCAGCCCGAAGGGGTTCACCTGCCCGTGCGTGAAGTATTCCAGGCCCGCGCCGTCCGGCCGGACGCGAAAGGTGTTGCCGGAGTTCATCGTGATCGATCGGCCGTCGGTGCCCTTGGGCTGCGATTCGTTGGCGAAGCCGTGGCAGCCATAGACCCAGCCGTCGACCCAGGGCGAAAGATTGTTGACCATGCCGTGCGTGTCGCGATGGCCGAACGGGCCCAGCGCGACGTCGCG
Organism: Planctomycetia bacterium; assembly: GCA_016177915.1. Classification (GTDB taxonomy): domain Bacteria; phylum Planctomycetota; class Planctomycetia; order Pirellulales; family S012-138; genus JACOUI01. The sequence goes on along the minus strand of JACOUI010000173.1, from coordinate 7,986 downwards.
CTTGTCGAACGTGCCGTCGCGGTTTTCGTCGCGGCAGAGGTAGACGTTGGGGATGCTGTAGATGAGGAGGCCCTGGGGCGTGGGGGCGACGCCCATGGGGATGTTGAGTCCGTCGAGGACCTTGGTGATCTTTTGCGCGCGGCCGTCGGGAGCGAAGTCTTCGTAGATGGAGAGGTAGTCTTTGGCTTGGGCGGCGTCGGCCGCCGGGAAGGGATACTCGACGGACTGGGTGGCATAGAGGCGGCCGGCGGCGTCGAAGGCCAGGTTGATCGGCTTGCGCACGTCCGGCTCGGCCGCCACAAGCTGCACCTCGAAGCCCGGCGGGACCTGGAACCGCTTCTGCTGTTCCTGCGGCGAGAGCGGGTCGGTGGGGGCGACCTGCGAGGCGAAGGGGTCCTGGGCGGCGAGGGGGCTGGCCGCAACCAACAACACCGCAATCAGGAATGCAACGGTGGGACGCATGATTTCTCCGCGTAGTATTTCTCCGTATTTCTCCGGGCAATGGGATCGCAGCAAGTCTAAAAGCGATCCCCACCGCATTCAAGCGCACAGGCCGAAGCGCTGCCAACGATTGCGCGCACAGCACGGGGTGGCCACGATGCGGCGTAGCTCTCGCTCAGAGCAGTCACGCCCAGCGATCTCTCGCTAGAGATTCGATGGAACCGGGTGCTCGAATTCCACGTTGGCGTAGGAGGTTTTCGCCTCGTGGGGCGTCAGCAGGAGCACAAGTGAGACTTCGGAGCGCACGTCGTCCGGGAGCCGGTCCAGGATTTTCCAGATTTCGTTGTCGCGCTCGACGAGGTCCAGTCCTTGGAAATCGGCGTCGATGATGCGAATGCGGATCGACACCGAATTGTGGCGATGCACGTCGATTTCGGACCGCGAGCGCGCCTTCTTGTAGGCGCCGAGCGCTGGGACGACGCGCGAGACGTGTTCGTCCACGTCCTTGAGCTTCTTCCGTCCTGCCATTTCAAAGCCTCCCATCGGCCCGGCTACGATGTGCGTCAGAGTCGCGACGGGATGGGGTTTTCAAAGTCAATGTTGGCGATCGATTTCTTCGTCTCCTTCGGCGTGAGGGCCAGGACAAACGTGATCTGCGATTGAACCTCGTCCGGGAGCTTTGCGAGGATTTTCCACACCTCGTCGTCGCGGTCGACGCGGTCCAGGCCCTCGAAGTCCGGGTCAACGATCCGGATCCGAATGGAGACGGAATTGTGGCGATAGACATCGACCTTGGCGCGGGTGTGCGACTTCTGGTACTCGCGCAGCGCCTCCGCGACGCGCGCCACGTCGCAGTCGGGCGCCGTGATTTGCTTGCGCCTGTTCATTTTCACATCCTCCCGTCAGCCCAGGACATGATTCGCTCCGCGGCCTTGAGGAAAGCAGCCGCTTCGCGGGCCTTCATGGTCCCTGGATTGTAGCGCATGTCCGTGGACCAGACAGTCACCAAGGACAAATCGCGGGCGATTTCCTTTGGCGGCAACGAGCCGCCCTGCTCACGATACCGCTGCATCAGCCATTCAAAGTCGTGCGCCCGCGCGCCGCGAAACGACCGTAGGGTTTCGGCCCTGCGGGCCGAGTTTGAGATCGCCGACAGCACGAGGGCCTTCAAAGTGCATTCTATAACATAACCGGCCAGATATACGGAGGCCGTCGTCCGTTCGGCCTCGAAAAGGAACTGTGCGTCCAGAAACCGCTGTTTGGCGGCCTGGTAAAACGGCCTGGACTCGGCGAATCTGGGGAGCGGCATGAAAGTTCCCAGCTGCTCGGGATGGACCGGATTGTAGCAGCGGCCCGCCATCAAACCACCAAGAGGCAACTCGGTTTCCGCGGCTGCCCGCGCAGCCAAACTGCGCTACAATGCAGCGGAATTGTCACGTCCCAACTATCGATTTCACGATGCCCACCGACACCCGCTTCCCCAAAGATCAGATCCACCCCACGGTCTATCTGGCCCAGGGCGCGGTCGTCGTGGGCGATGTGACGATCGGCGAGCAGTCGAGCGTGTGGTTCAACGCCGTCGTCCGCGGCGACTGCGAGGCCGTCCGCATCCGTCACGCCGGGCACGGTCGTGCCGCCCGGCTCGCTCGTCGTGGGCGTCCCGGCCAAGGTGCAGCGCCCGCTGACGCCTGAGGAGATCGAGCACAACCGCCACTCGGCGCGGCACTACGTGGAGGCGGCGGCGGCGTTCATGCGGGCGGCGGCGAATCGGGGCACTGGCGATTCAGGGCCGTGACGACGTCATAGCGAGCCGGGGCGTCCGCGCTTTGGCTTGCGTCCGCTCGCCTCGCGCACCGCCAGACGCACGGCGGAGTTCATCTCGAACACTCGCACCGTGGCACGACCGGTCGGAGTTCGGCCGACGATCAGGAGTCCGTTCCAGCGAAAATGGTCGCGCCACCTGTGTTTCCGCGGATGAAACAGCTCCACAATTTGTCCGGTATCGGGGTCGATTCCCGTGAGGTTCGGCCCCTTCTGGCGATTGCAGTTCGCACACGCCAGCGCCAAATTGTCTTCGGTGTCGGTGCCGCCGTGCTGCTTGGGGACGATGTGCTCGAATTGCAGCCGGGCCAAGGGCGACGATCGCTGCGAGCGATGGCAGTATTCGCACCGGTTTTTCGCGCGGCGACGCGCGAATCGCTTGGTCGCTTCATCCATTCAAGCACCTCCTTTCGCTCGGGCGATCGTTAGACCGTTATTTGGCGGACGATCCTGCCGCGCAATCCAATGCGTGCTGCGAGATGTCGCCCGATTCGGCTCTAGTTCCTGCGACATGATTTGGTCCAAGAAAAAAGGACGGCCTCAGACACGCTTGCGGGGCATCCAGCCCTGCGGAAGCGCGCCTGAGGCTGTCCTCTGGCGACGGCACCCCGGCCGATTCAGATTGTTCAGACGACCCTATCGTAGCAATCGCCCGCAGGAAATGTCAACGCGAAGTCCGCTATTTTTCCGCATGGTGCGCTGCGCCAGGCTGCCCCGATCCGCGACCAACAGGTCGTTCGTGTTGTTGACGTACGATGACCTTTTCCGACCCGCTTTTGCCAAGCCCTCACGAAGCGTTACGGGACGCCAACAGCCTGCGCGCCTCGGCCTGAAGAATGGCAATGAAATCATTCGCCTGAATGTACCCGTCGTACTCGGCCAATTCGGCAGTCGTGAGCGTTCCTTCGTTGGCCTTGGCGCCCAACGCATCAATCCGGTCCTGAAGCTTGGGGTCCGGCCGGAAATCCACGATGCGGCGCGCAACGTCGCGCGGGAGGACGCGAATCAGTGGCTCCACGCTGCGCTCGAAGGCCGAAGTGTCAACGGCGGTGCTCATGCCGGAATTATACCGCGCCACGCGGTGATTGCTCTACAGCGATCCTGCGGCCCCCTTCAGCTCCCGCACCCGCCGCTCAATCCCCGTCAGCACCTCGTAATCGCTCGGGTGCGGCGAGTCGAACGCCGGACGCAGCGGGATCGGCACGTCGTCCATCCGGTAGACCGTGCCGGCCACGTTGATGCCATAGGTCGCCGTGTTAAAGTAGACCGTCGCCGCCCGCGTCGTGGCCGTCTCCTTGGGATCGAGCGCGATGAACGGGATCTTCGCCAGGTGCTCGCGCGCCGGCTGGCTGAAGTTGCCCAGCGGGTCGCTGGCGATGATCATGGCGGCGTCGGCCTCGCCGCGGGCCAGCACGTCGGCCGTCGTGTATTCGCCGGGGTTGAAGCGCGGATAGCCGCGCGTCATGTTCACGCCGAAGGGATAGCCCGTCCGCCAGGAGACGACGTTGTCGGCCCCGGTCACGTTGCCGTGGCCGCGGTTGGGCTTGCAGACGAACCGCGTGTAGTCGTTCATGTCGCGCGTCAGGGCCAGGAGCGCCTCGCTGTTCAGGTGCTTGCCGCGCGTCATGGTCAGGCCCATGCCGAAGAAGATGACGCCGAATTTCGCCGCCTTCATGCGCCGCATCACGTCTTCCCACGTGGCCAGCGGAACGCCCGTGTCCTCCTCGACCTGTTTTGCGTCGAGCTTGACGCCCTTGGCGACGGCGCGCAGGGTCCACAGGCCCTCGAAGTCGCGCCGCGGCTTGATCTGGATGAAGATGTCGGCCGCTTTGGCGCTTTTCGTCTTCCGCACGTCGACGACCACGCAGGTGCGGTCCTTTCGCCCGCCGGGGAGGAACATCCCCTTGGGCATCAAGCTGTACTTGGTGAAGTGGCGCGGGTGACTCTCGGCGGGGTTGGAGCCCCAGAACATAATGAAGTCGCCGCGATTGGCCACTTCGCCCAGCGAGCAGGTGACCTCGCCCACGCCCTGAAACGCCATGCCGGAGGGCCCGTGGCAGACGCTCGTCGTCGTATCGACGGTGCCGGCGATCCAGTCGGCGATCGACACCGCCACGCGCTGCGCCTCGCAGGTCGTGTCGGACAGACCGTAGACGATCGGGTATTTCGCTTCGACGAGAATCCTGGCGGCCCGCTCGATCCCGTCGGCGACGCTCGCCGGATTGCCTTCGATGAGGCACGAGGGCCGGTCGTCGACGTCGTGGTTCAGGAACCACGATTTCCCCAGCACGCAAGCGCGCTTGGCCTCGACGATGTGCGTGCCGTCGACGGCCAGCTCGATGTCGTCGCAGACGCAGCCGCAGAAGGTGCAGGTGGCGTCTGCGACGATCTTGAGGCCGTTGGCGGGAGCGGGGGTGGGGGCGTTCATCGGCGGGTGCGTTCTTTCTTGCAGCTAGCGGTCTCAAGTCGGGGGCGCTATTTCTTCAGCCAGTTTATCACGCGCAGGCCGGGGATGGACTCAAAATCGCTCAGGTTGTTGGTGACGAGAGTCAGGTCGTGGACCAGCGCGGTGGCGGCGATCAGCAGGTCCATCGCGCCAATGGTCAGGCCCTTTCGCCGAAGTTGCACGCGCAGCCGCCCGAACTCCATTGCGCAATCGTTGTCGAATTCCACTGCATAGAAGCCGCCGACCAAGTCTTCGATGTCGTCCAATCGCTTGGCCGGGTTCGATGATAAGTGAGCCCAGGCGTACAACTCCGCCAGGACGATTCGTGAAATGTGCAGTCGACCAGCGTATTGTTGAAAGCGCGAGAACAGTTTTCTCCTGCCCTTGAGGTGTGCAGAGCAGATGTCGGTGTCCAGCAGAAAGCTCATTCCGGCGCCTGCTCCGGATGGCGGATCGAACGGAGGATGCGAAACGTCTCCTCGAGCGTTTCCGGCTCGCCCTCAAGTCGCCCGGCGGTTTCCTTCAGCCGTTCGTCGGGCACCAGCGACCGTCCAAACCGCGCGATTTCGAGCTGCAGCCCCATTTCTCGTCCGAGAGCCGCAAGCGACTCGCGGCCGAATTCGCCGGCGATGGCTTCCGCCTGCTGCCGTTCAAAGCCGCACTGGACCAGTTCCTTGACGGTCAATGTCATCAGGTCGCGAGCGTCAATCCGTTGGACCTTAACGCGCGAGCCGCGTGGCAACTGCGCCGTTGCGCTCTTAAGAGCCTCGTAGACCTTTTTTCCGCTTGCCAAGTTCTCCTCCAAGTCGCCAACGCGACGCCGTCTGCCCGGCCTCCCACTGTATTCTTACCTGCCCGGCACGATCTTTTCCAGCTCGACATCGAGGCCCTTGCTCGTGGGCATGCCGCTGCCGTGCGTGTCGCCGCCCATCAGGCGGCTGGAGATGTCGCCGTAGGCGATGAAGAGCATGCCCGGCGGAAGCTCGTCGCCCTTGGCGGCCACGACGGGCACCTCGACGCTGGCCCCCGTCTCGCTCGTCAGCCGGACGCGGTCGCCCGGCTTGAGCCCGAGCCGCCGCATGTCGTCCGGGGCGACCTGAAGCTGATTGGTTTCCTCCTGATAATCTTCCTTGAATTTCCCTTCGCTGATGCCGCAGCCCTGGCGGCTGGTGCGACCGGGGATGAGGATGAAGGTTTCGATCATGGGTTCATTCTGCTTGAACGCGCCGCAGGCGTAAACGCCTGGGCTAGAGAGAATCGTTGAGCAAAGAAATCGCTGCGCAAGGGCGCTCTTAGGCCTTCATTCCCCGCATCACCGCCCACATTTCTTTTTTCCACGGGCAATCGACGCGAGCGAAGCCGGCCGCGGAATAATAGCCGAGCTGCACGTCGATCGTCTCGTGGCAGTCGTCGCCGCTGCGGCGGGGCGCTTGCCAGTGCGTCACGTTGCGGGCTTCCCACTTGCAAAGCGCCTCGGCCATGCCGGGCGTCACCTGGCCGGAGTCGATGAGCCGGCACATGCGCGCGGCCCAGTTTTTGCAGTGCGCCAGGTACGTTGCGCCGTCGCCGGCGCGGACCTCGTCGGCGTTCAAGAGCGCTCCGCCCGGGCGCAACGCGCGGAAACAGCGGGAGTAAAGGTCCTGTTTCTCGGCCGGGTCGAGATGGTGGATGGCCGACATGCTGACGATCGCCGCCGGGGCCGAATCGAGCTGCGATTCCCAAGGGTCTTGCAGCCGCGAGCAAGCGCATCTTGCCCGCGGGCCGAAGCGCGTGAGGCGGGCTGTCGCCAACTCCAGCGCCGGCGCCGAGATATCGACCACGACGCCGCGGGCCTTGGGGAAGGCATCGAGCAGCCGCTCCATGAGCCGCCCCGTGCCGCCGCCGAGGTCCACGAGCACCGCCTCATCGTCGGCCGCGATCGGCACCGGCCGCAGGAGCAGATCCTGCAGCTCGTGGTAATAGGGGTGAATCAGGGCGGCGCCGGCGTCGTAGCCGGCCGCCAGGTCGGATTGGGTCCAACGGTTGTCGGGCATAGGGGCTTGCCCTGGGAAGGCATTCTTCGTCGAGAACCAGATTTCGTTGTATCATGCGCGATGGAAGGCGGCGCGGTAAGGCCGGGGGGTGAGTGAGGTTCGAGTACGAGGACGAAGGAGCAAGAAGTGGAAAGGGACGTGCGATTGTGAAAGCACACACCGAATACCTGACGCTGAACATTCCGTCGAAGATGGCCTTTCGCAACATCACGCCGGAGGTCGCGGCCGCGGTCAAAAAGAGCGGCGTGAAGGAGGGCCTGGTGCTCGTCAACACGATGCACATCACGGCCAGCGTCTTCATCAACGACGACGAGCAGGGGCTGCACCACGATTTCGGCCGCTGGCTGGAGCAGCTTGCGCCGTTCAACCCGGACCCGAACCATTACCACCACAACCGCACGGGCGAGGACAACGCCGACGCGCACCTCAAGCGGCAGATCATGGGCCGGGAGGTGGTCGTGGCGATCACGGGCGGCAAGCTCGACTTCGGGCCGTGGGAGCAGATTTTTTACGGGGAGTTCGACGGGCACCGGCCAAAGAGGGTGCTGATTAAAGTCATTGGGGAATGAAGTCGTCGTTGCCCCAGGCCGACCTAAGGAGTAGAGTGAAGTGAAAGGGGAATCGACATGACCAAGCTCGTCCTCGACGCCAACACGCTGGCCAAATTGCACAACCTGGCCGCCCCGTTTGAAGTTTGCGACGAATCGGGGCGTACCTTGGGCTACTTTCATCCCGTTGGCGCCCCAGGCGCCGCATCATCGGGCGTCAAGTCGCCGATCAGCGACGAGGAAATCGGGCGGCGGCGGCAGCAACGGACCGGCCGCCCGCTGGCGGAGATTCTGGAGAATCTCGCCAAGTTATGAGATACACGGTCGTCTGGACGCCGGCCGCAGAGCAAGAATTGGCGGCCATTTGGTTGAACAGCACGGATCGCAACGCCGCCGCAAGTGCCGCTGGGAGAATCGACGCGCTTCTAGCTGTTGACCCGGAGTCGCGCGGTGAATTGCGTTTCGACACAGTTCGCTATCTGAGCGTCCCGCCGCTGGGCGTGGACTTCGAGGTCATCGACGACGACTGCATCGTCTACGTGCTTGCTGCATTTACCGTCACGAACGATAACCTTACGGCATGACCGCCACGACGAACCCGACATGTAAGGCCCGTCGGCGACCAGGTCGGCCACCACCCGTTCTATTGTCGCGCGGTCCGGCAACACTGTGACGGGGCGTACTCTCTCGCCCCGCT
>JACOUI010000172.1 GCA_016177915.1 Planctomycetia bacterium | reverse complement strand
GGCTAGTGAAGCCCCGGCGCCGAAAGGGCCGGATCGATAGGCTGACACCTAAACCACCGCGCCACCTCTCGACTCTACTCGAGGCCAGCCGGCCGTGGACCCGCGATCGGAGGCACACCGACGACGGACCGGATGAATCCGGTCACTACGAACAACTCGGTCGCTACGGACGCGGACCGCTTGAAGGCGGGACTCCAACGCAGTACAGATTCCTCGCCGTGCGCAGGAAGAACCGCCCGGACGAAATCGCCGGCGAGGCGAAGACCGGCTCGTCGATCCGGTTTCGCGCCAACTCGACGTACTCGTCCTTCCCGGCCCAGACGACGATCGTCTCGCCCTCCTCGTTGACAAAGTACACGCGGTCGCCAGCCGCGACGGGCGAGGCCGTAAACGCCCCGCCCAGCCGCTTCTGCCAGACGCGCTCGCCGTCGGCTGTGCGCAGGCAAGTGGCGATCCCGGCGTCGTCCACGAGATAGTAATAGTCGCCCACGACGATGCCCGACGGCACAAACGGCGAGCCGCGGACCACGCTCCACTCGACATGGGTCTGGTCGATGTCGCCTCGCCCGCCGGGCCGCACCCGCATGTTCCGCCCCTTGGGCCCGCTCACGACGAAGAGCCGCCCGCCGGAGGCGATCGGCGTCGGGATGCACTCGCGCTCCATGCCCGACAGACGCCAAAGGTGCTCGCCCGTGTCGGCGTCGTAGGCCTCGACCTTGTGCGAGCCGCAGACGACCAGCTCCGTCTTGCCGCCTTGCGCCTCGACAAGCTGCGGCGACGACCAGGAGAGCCAGGCCTGCGGCCGGTCGGCCTTCCAGCGCTCGCGCCCGGTCTTTTTGTCGAGGGCGATGACGTACGACTCCCCGTAGTGGTCGCACTGGACGATGAGCGAATCTTTGTAGAGCACGGGCGAGCTGGAGGCTGCGAAGCGGTTTTCGAATTCGCCGAACTGGGCCGCGAGCGAACGGTGCCAGACGAGGTTGCCGTCGAGGTCGAGACAAAAGACATCGCCGGCGGCGAAGAACGCAAACACGTGCTCGCCGTCGCTGCACGGCGACGGGCTGGCCATGCTGCTTTTCTGTGCGTGATAGAGCGTCGGCGCCGTGCCCCACAGCTTGCGATGCCACAGCTCGCCTCCGCTGTCGCGGTCCAGGCAGACGACGTGCAAATCGGCTTGCTGATGGCCGTCGGCCGACGTGACCATCACGCGATCGCCGACGACGACCGGGTTGGAGATCCCCTGGCCGGGCAGCTCGGCCTTCCACAGGACGCCCTCGGTCGCCGACCAACGGAGCGGGGCGGCATCGTCGGTCGTGCCGTTGCGATGGGGCCCGCGCCACTGCGGCCAGTCCGCGGCAGCGAGCCAGGGGACGACGCATAGCGCCGCAAGGATGCTGAGCGATCGACCGACGGCGCCTTTCCTTTGGCTGCGCGTTTCTTGTCGATGAACCATTGGACTTCCCCTTGGTTTACTTGCGGCGGGCGCGCGGCCACCATCCAATATTGCAGTTGGGAAGCGCCGCCTGCAGTTCCTTCGCTCCGTCGGCGCTGACAAGCGTGGCACCCATGTACAGATACTTGAGGTTCTTCAGGCGCTTGAGCGCGTCAAGGCCCTCGTCGGTAATGTCCGTGAGCGTGACGTCGAGCCATTCGAGTTTCGTCAGGCACGCCAGGTGCATCAGCCCCGCGTCCGTGATCGCCGTGCGTTCCAGTTCCAGAATCCGCAGGTTGGGCAAATGGCGCAGATGGACCAGTCCGGCGTCCGTAATCCGTGCGCCTTCGAGGTCCAGTTTCTCAAGCTGCGTCTGGCGGGAAAGCGGGACGAGGGCGGCGTCGGTGATCGGCAGGTTGCAGAGACGCACTTTCCGCAGGTTCGACAGGCCCGCCAGGTGCGCGAGGCCCGCGTCGGTCACGTTGCCTTCGATGACCGCCAGCTCTCTCAGGTTGCGAAGCGCGCGAAGGTGCCAGAGGTCGTCGTCGGAAACCTCTTCGTCGTAGAAAAATGTCACGTCGACGACGTCCGTGAACAGGTCGTCGCCGAGGATCTCGCGGAGCCATTTCGGTCCGGGCGGTTCGGCGCAAAACACCCAGTTGCCGGAGGCGTCCACTTTGCGCTCGTAATCGTAGTCGACGTCCGCGCCGGCCTGCAAAAGCGCCTCCACGGCCGCCCGCTGTGCTCGCGCCCGGTGCATCGGCACCGCCAGGCAGCCGATGCCGATCGCGGCGACCACCACCAGCGCCAAAAGCGTGCGCAGGCTGAATTGAAACCAGCGGCGTTTTCGTGCTTTGGTTTCCATCCTTGAACCCGGCGCGATGCGTGCGAAAAGGGCCTCAGCTACGCCAGCACGTCGCTCACGACGCGCGCCTTCTCCACGCCCGTGAGCCGGAAATCCAAACCCTGCCGCTTCACGCTCAGCCTTTCGTGGTCGATGCCCAAGACGTGCAGCATCGTGGCGTGCAGGTCGCGGACGTGGACGGGGTTGTCGACCGCGTGGTACCCCAGTTCGTCGGTGGCGCCGTAGGTGACGCCGCCCTTGACGCCCCCGCCGGCCAGCCACATCGAAAAGCCGCGGATGTGGTGGTCGCGGCCGGCGTCCTTCCCCTTGCCCTGGAACATCGGCGTGCGGCCGAACTCGCCGCCCCAGACGACGAGCGTGTCGTCGAGCATTCCCCGCTGCTTGAGGTCGCGAACGAGGGCGGCGCTCGGCCCGTCGCACAGGCCGCAGCAGATCTGCATGTAGTGGACGAGGTCGCCGTGATGGTCCCAGTCGCGGTGATAGAGCTGGATGAACCGCGCGCCGCGCTCGGCCAGCCGCCGCGCCATGATGCAGTTGGCGGCGAACGTGCCGTCGTTCCCCTTGGCCCCGTACATCTCCAAGACGTGCGCCGGCTCGTCCGAAAAATCGGCCAGCACCGGGATGCTGGCCTGCATGCGGAAGGCCAATTCGTACTGCGCGATCCGTGCCTCCAGGTCCGGATCGGGCGCGGTCTCGTTACGCTGCAGGTTGAGCGAGCGGATCGTATCCACGAGCCTCCGCTGCTGGACCGCATCGACGCCCGGCGGATTGGCCAGGTAATGCACGCGGTCGCCGACCGAATTGAGCGGCACGCCCTGATACTGCGCCGGCAAGAAGCCCGCCGCCCACTGCCGCGACGAAATCGGCTGCGGGTTGCGGCCCCCTTCGCTCGTCATGACGACGAAGCCGGGCAGGTCGTCGGCCTCGCTGCCCAGGCCGTAGGTCACCCACGAACCCATGCTCGGCCGGCCGGAGATCGACGTGCCCGTGTTCATCACCGTGTGGGCCGGGTCGTGGTTGATCTGGTCGGTGTGCATCGAGCGAATGATGGCGATGTCGTCGGCGATCGTGGCGATGTGCGGCAGGATTTCGGAGATTTCCTGCCCCGACTGGCCGTGCCTCGCGAACTTGAAGAGCGGCCGCAGGCACTTCAATTCCTGCCCCTGAAGCTGCGCGATCGGCTGGCCGTTGGTGAACGACTCGGGCATCGCCTGGCCGTCGAGCTGCGTCAGCTTGGGCTTGTGGTCCAACGTTTCCAAATGCGAGGGGCCGCCGGACATGTAGAGGAAAACGACGCGCTTGGCCGTCGGCCGGCGGTGCGGCAAACCGGCCAGCCCGCCGATGGAGTTTCGTTTCTCCGCCGGCGCGGCGCGCAGGATCGACGGATCGAGGAGCGACGAGAGGGCGAGCGCCCCCAGACCGAGCGACGAGCGGGAGAGAAACGCCCGGCGGGCAATGCGGACGTCATCTGCGTCTTTGCGGCTTGAATCGTTCACGATCATTGCAATACGGTGCGGGATCGCCGGGGATTGCGAACGGGCTGCTGAGATTGTCTCCAGTGTACCCGTCCGTCCCTGAATCGACAAAGAAAAGCGGCTCCGCCGACTACCTGAAGGCACGATGCTTGCCACGTGGTACAATGAGAGAAACGGTTGATGCACGCTCGAAAGGAGGACTCGATGCCCGCGATCCCCATCGAACAGGCCCGGGACAAGCTGACAAAGGCGGTCAAGAAATTGAGCGCCGACGACGTTGTGGCGGCTCATGACGAGCTCTTCCCCGCGGGGCCCGCGACGACAAAGGGGGCAGCGAACGGGTCCGTCGTGCTCGCGAAACAAATCATCGATCACATTCGACAGGGCCTGGAGCCGGAGGAAGTCGTGGACCTGTGGAACGTCGTCTTCCCCAAGGACCGCAACGTCTACTACGACGAGGAGACAAAGCAGGTCCATTTCAACGAGGAAGAACCGGAGACGAGCGATTACGCGGAGTAGGCATCGTCAAGTCGCAATCAACGGAGGCTGCGAATCGGGCCGAAAGACAGGAACGTCCCGGGGAGGAATTGCTCGGTGCCCTCGACTGCCTTTCAGCATTTCCAAGAAGACGTCCGACGTGCGAGGGCCATCGTCTCCCACGCGGCACCGCTGCCGCGAGCCACCGGCGATCAGTCGGTGTTACGCAGCGATTTGCTTCGCAGCGCGTGGATGTTCGCCGTCGGCGCCCTCGACGCTTACTTTTCGGATGCCTACTCCGACGTTGTGGCCGCAGCGGTCATTTCCAAGAGCAGACACCACGCGATGAACCTGCCGGGGTTCGTCTACGAGATCAAGTTTCCCGTCGGGGCGATTCTAACTCCTTATGCGCGGAATCCGAATTGGCGATGGCGCATGGCGTCGCGGAGGATGATGGAGCGTGAAAACGTCCTCAGCCTGGGCGCAATCCGCACGCTATTCAACAAGTTCTTTCGCAAGGGCCACAAGTTCTTTGGAGACGTGTTCGACTCCTGGATCACGCACCGAGCCGCCAAGAAGCGAGTCTTCGGCATCACCGGCAACGCGTATCGCGCCTTGAATGCCGCCGGCAAGACAGCAGCCCGCGGTGACGCCATCGACGCGATGGAGGACCGCTACGCGATGATCTTTCAGCGACGCCACGATTGCATTCACAACTGCGATCGCCCGCGAACGGCGCCCCAGCCTCTTGAGATCGCCGCGACGGTGCTCAAGGTGATTGGCGACGTCGAGTTCCTCGTTTCGCGGTGCAACGAGCACATCGACCGCGAATTTCGCCAATTCCTCGTCGATAGCGGCTGCCCGGCGGCGATCATTGCGCAGGTGGGATATTGACCAATCCGGCCTCCATGCCGTTTCAATACCTCGTGATCGTCTCGTTCAAGTTCAACATCGCCCTGGCGACGGCCGTCCAGGCGGCCAGTTCCGCCGCGTCGATCTCCTTCGGTGCCGCGTACAGGCCCACGCCCAGGAGCTTCTTGGCCTCGTCGGGTTTTTCCGCGAAGTGCACCCGGCTCTCTTCATAAAAGGCCAAGAGCGTGGCCGACTCACGCTCCTTCGGCGGGCGCGTCAGGACGGTCTTCCAGACCCATCTTACTCGCTGCGTCGGAGTCGTTCCGCCCTCGCGGATAACTCGCACCGCCAGCGCCTGCGCCGCCTCGACGAACGTCGGATCGTTGAGCAGCGCCAGCGCCGCCTGCGGGGTGTTGCTGATCGGACGCCGCGCCGTGCACTCTTCACGGGTCGGCGCATCGAACGCCACCAGCATTGGGTGCAAATAGGTCCGCTGCCAGTGAACGTACACACCCCGGCGATACTGGTTCTGGTCCTTGTCGGCCAGGTAATCCCGTTTGGGGAAATTCAGGTGCTGGTAATATCCGGCCGGCTGATAAGGCCGGGCGCTTGGCCCGCCGACGCGATCGACCAGGAGCCCGCTCACGGCCAGCGCGTTGTCGCGGACCATCTCGGCCGGCAGCCGCCAATGGCCCTGGCGCGCGAACAACCGGTTCTCGGGATCGCGACCCCCCCATGCCCCCCCTTCGGAAGGGGGGGAGTTCGGATCGCGACCCCTACGTGTCGCCCCTTCGGAAGGGGGGGACAGAACCTGCGATTGCGATGATTGGCGATAGGCGCTCGACGTAACGAGCAGCCTCACCACGTGCTTCACGTCCCAGCCGCTCTCCACAAACTCCACCGCCAGCCAATCCAGAAGTTCTGGGTGCGTCGGCGACTGGCCTTGCACGCCTGTGTCCTCCAGCGAACGGCAAAGCCCCTCGCCAAAAAACAGGTGCCACAGCCGGTTGACGAACACGCGGGACGTTTGCGCATGGTTGGGCGAAGTGAGCCAGCGGGCCAGGTCGAGGCGCGTCACGCGACGGGGTGCCGCTGGCGTCCCGTCAGTGCCGCCCGTGTCGAGGGGCTTTAGAAACTCCGGCACGGCGGGCGGCGCGATTTCGCCGCTATTGTCGAGCCAGTTGCCGCGCGGCAGCACGCGGACCGTCCGCGGCTCGATCGAGCGGGTGATCATCGTCCGCCGCGTCTGTTTCTTGAGCCGCTCGATCTCTTGGTGAAGTTCTTCCAGCTCCTTCTCGATTCTCTCGGACGTTGTCTTGTCTTCGGAGCCGGCGGTGGCTTTCAACTGTTCCTGCAAGCGCGCCGCCTCGGCCTCGAAACGCTCGATCGTCCGCCGGTCGATCGGCGACAGCACGTCCATCTCCGGCTCGCGCTTCGTCGGCGAGGAGTCCACGCCTTTGAAGTTGTCGTCGATGTCCGCAAAGATCGCCACCAGGCTGTAAAAGTCCTTCTGCGTGTAGGGGTCAAACTTGTGGCTGTGGCATTCGCAACAGCCCAGCGTCGCCCCCATCCACACCGCACCCAGGTTCCGCACGCGGTCGGCGTCGTACTTGTGCTGATACTCGCCGCGCTGCACGCCCCCCTCGTGCGAGGTCTGCAAAAGGCGGTTGTAGCCCGAGGCGATTTTTTGTTCCACCGTCGCCTCCGGCAACAGGTCGCCGGCAAGCTGCTCCGTCGTGAAGCGGTCGAAGGGCACGTTGTCGTTGAACGCCTGGATGACCCAGTCGCGGTAGGGCGAAATCTGGTGTTCCTGGTCGCC
>JACOUI010000083.1 GCA_016177915.1 Planctomycetia bacterium | reverse complement strand
CGGCGAGGTGCCCGTAGGAGGTCTCGGTCGGCCGCGGCGGGGCCTTGCGGAAGACGGCGGCGCGGCCGTCCCAGACCACGTCCCACGGCCAGAACTCCAGGAGCCCGCGAAAAACGGACTCCGGATGGTTCAGCTTGACCATGATGATCCCCAGGCCCGTCATCGTGGGGTGCAGGAAAAACTGCCCCTCGAACAGCCGGGCGTAAAAGTGCCCGAGCTTCCGCGGGTCCTGGGCGCGAAAGGCGTAGTGCAAAATGTCGGAGGTTCGCATCGTTCTTCCTCGTTCTCGTCGTCCCCGTGCTCGTATTTGGGAAGCCAACGTCGCGTCGCCCGGCGGTGCCTCGCGTTGGTCGCTGCCCGCGCTCGGCGTAGTATATTATCGCGGCGCGGCCGTCGGCGGCAGCGGTGGTCATTTGCTTCCGCAGGCCTCGCCGCCGGGGGCGCACGTCGCCGCGCGGCGACCCACCGTTGCCGTTCTCGAGAGAACCGTGTCCGCCCGTCCATCGCAAACCATCGCCCTGTGCCTGCACTTGGCCCGCGCCTGCGAAGCGCGCCGGCAGCCCGGGGACCGCGACAAGATGCTCGTGCTCGCCGGAGCGGCGGCCGCGGCGCTGGGCCTGCACACCGTGGCCGGCCGCTGCCGACGCAAAATCCTGGCCCAAAACCCCGGCCATCTCATCGGCCACCACGAATCGTTCGCTCAGGCCGCGGCCGACGACGAGTTCGCGCACTACCTCAAGCAACTCGAACGGGCGTTTCCGCCGGAGAAGCTGGAGCACATGCTCGCGTCGCTGGAAATCGACATGGCCAGCGAGCGGGCGACGTATGCGTCCGATTACGAATACGCCGCCGCGCTGCTGGGGACGACGATTGACGAGCTGGAACGCGCCAGCCGGGAAGTGCCCAAACCGAAAGGCGAGCCGCTGCCGGCGAGGCGGATTCGCTGGTGGCTGGTGGTCGTGTTATCCGCCGTCTTGCTCGCGATGGTGATTGCGGGCGTGTGGCTCTTGTTGGAGTCCCGCCTTTAGGCGGTTTTCTTTCCGCCTGAAGGCGGGACTCCAACGGCGGCGCCCGATTCTGCTATGATGACTCGCCGTCCGCGCACGAAACCGCAACTACGCGACATCCACAGGATGCCCGGATGCCCTCCGCCGAAGCAGCGCCGACGCTCTCCGCTTTGACCGCCCAGATTCTGGACGACGAGCGCCGGATTGCACAGGGCGGCGGACCCAAGGCCATCGAGCGGCAGCACAAGAAAGGCCGCTTGACCGCCCGCGAGCGCATCGCGCGGCTCATCGACCCGGGCACGGAATTCTTCGAGCTTTCGATCTGGGCCGGCTGGCAGATGTACGACGCCTGGGATGGGGCGCCGGCCGGCGGCGTGATCTGCGGCATCGGCGCCGTCTCCGGCCGGCGGCAGATGATCATCGCCAACGACGCCACCGTGAAGGCCGGCGCGTTCTTTCCCATCACCGCCAAGAAAGTGCTCCGCGCCCAGCGGATCGCCTTCGCCAACCGCCTGCCGCTGATTTACCTCGTCGATTCGGCCGGCATTTTTCTGCCCCTCCAAGAGGACGTCTTTCCCGACGAGGACGACTTCGGCCGCATCTTTCGCAACAACGCCGTCATCTCGGCCGCCGGGCTCCCGCAGATCGCCGCCATCATGGGCAACTGCGTCGCCGGCGGCGGATATCTGCCCGTCCTCTGCGACCGCATCCTGATGACCGAAGGCTCGGGCCTGTACCTGGCCGGGCCCGCCCTCGTGAAAAGCGCCATCGGCCAGCAGGCCACGAGCGAGGAGCTGGGCGGCGCGGCCATGCACGCCCGCACCAGCGGCACGATCGACTACCGCGACCCAAGCGACGAAGCCTGTCTCGATCGGCTGCGGCGCCTGGCGGCAGGCATGCGGCCGGATCCGCAGGAGCCGCCCGCCCCGTTCACGCGTGCGGCCCCGACGGCGCCGGCCCGGCCGCCGTCGGACGTTCTCGACCTGTTCCCCATCAGCACGCGGCAGGATTACGAGGTGCGGCAGCTTCTGGAGTGCTTCGTCGACGCCGGCACGTTCGACGAATACAAGCCCGAGTACGGCCAGTCGATCGTCTGCGGCACGGCCCGGATCGGCGGTTTTCCGGTGGGCATCGTGGCCAACCAGCACCATTTCGTGCGTCCCGCGGGCGGGCCGATCCAGTTCGGGGGCGTGCTCTACGTCGACAGCGCCGACAAGGCCGCCCGCTTCATCATGACCTGCAACCAGGAGTGGCTGCCGATCGTCTTTTTGCAGAACGTGAACGGCTTCATGGTCGGCCGCGACAGCGAGCAAGAGGGGATCATCAAGGCCGGCGCGAAAATGGTCAACGCCATTAGCAACAGCCGCGTGCCGAAGATCACGGTCGTGCTGGGCGGGTCGTTCGGGGCGGGGAACTACGCCATGTGCGGCAAGGCCTTCGACCCGCGCTTCATCTTCGCCTGGCCCACCTCGCGGATCGCCGTCATGGGCGGCGAGCAGGCCACCTCGACGCTCGTCGAAGTGATGGTCCGGGGCCTGAAGCGCGACGGACACGCCGTCGACGCCAAGGAGATCGAAAAGATAAGCCAGAAGGTGAAGGACGACTACGAGCGGCAGATGGACCCGCGCTACGCCGCGGCGCGGCTGTGGGTCGACGGCATCATCCCGCCCGACAAGACGCGCGACGTGTTGATCTTCTCGTTGGAAGTGGCCACGCGCTACGCGGAGCTGGAGCCGTTCCGCCTGGGCGTCTACCAGGTATAGGACTTCTTTCCAAATCCAAAATCCAAAATCGAAAATGCCTGAGATTCAAGCTTTCCGCGGCGTTCGCTACGACCTCGGTCACGTCGGCCGGCTGGCGGACGTCGTCGCCCCGCCCTACGACGTCATCTCGCCCCAGGACCAGAAACGCCTTTACGACCGGCACCCCGCCAACGTCGTCCGACTGATTCTCAATCGCCCCGAACCGGGCGACGACGAACACAAAAACGTCTACAGCCGGGCCGCCAAGTTTCTCAAGGAATGGCAGCGGCAGGGCGTGCTCTTCACCGAAGGCCAAGGCGCGATCTACGTCTATCACCAGGAATTCAAGTGCGCCGGGCTGTCGCTCTCGCGCCACGGCTTTTTGGCCCGCGTCCGCTTGCAGCGTTTCGGCGAGGGAACGATCTACCCCCACGAAGAGACCATGTCCGGGCCCAAGGAAGATCGCTTCAAGCTGACGGTCGCTTGCCGGGCGAACCTGAGTCCCGTGTTCGGCCTCTATCCCGATCCCCAGCGCAAGGCCCAGGCGGTCCTCGACCATGCCGTGGCCGGGCAGACGCCGCTGTCGGCGACGGACCACCTGGGCGTGGTCCACAAAATGTGGCCGGTCGTGGACGTGGGCGTGATCTCGGCCGTCGCGGGAGCGATGACGCCGCTCGCCGTTTTCATCGCCGACGGGCACCACCGCTACGAGACGGCCTGCAACTATCGCGACCACCTGGCGAAATCCGGGCCGCTCGATCATTCGCACCCGGCCAATTTCGTGTTGATGGCCTGCGTGGCGATGAGCGACCCGGGCATGGTCGTGTTTCCCACGCACCGACTGCTTCGCGAGCTGCCAGCGATGTCGTCACCAGAGTTGGCGGCGAAGCTAGGCGAGTGTTTCTCGACGCGGCCGGCGGGAAAGGGCGTGGCCGCGGCCCATTCTGTGTGGGAAGACATGGAGACGCTCGGCAAACAGGAGGCCCTGGCCTTCTACACGCCCAAGGACCAGACCTGGCTGATCGCCGAGCCGACCGCGGCCGGCAAAGCGCGAATGCGGCAAGCGGCCGCCGAGCACAGCGCGGCCTGGTGCTCGCTGGGCGTGGCGATGCTGCACCGGCTGGTGATCGAAACGTTGCTGGGGTCCAGGAACTTGCCTAAGCCGACGTATGTGCACCTCGTCGACGAAGTCGTCGCACAGCTTGCCAGGCCCGAACACACGCTGGCTGCCCTCGTCATGCCGCCGACGCTTGCGCACATCGAGTCGATCAGCAAGACGCTGGAGCGGATGCCGGCCAAGAGCACGTACTTTTATCCCAAGCTTTTGAGCGGGCTTGTCATCAACCCGCTGGAGTAGAATGGAATTCGGAGTGCCGACTCGGGTCCCCTCTCCCCTTTGCGGGGGAGGGTTAGGGTGGGGGGCAGTCGGCGAGTTGACTCGGATTCTCCGCGCAGCCTTTCGTGTGAGGCGCGTGATCCGGGCTTTGGCGACCTGTGGGTCCATCGCATGGCTACGCCCCTTGAACTTGCCGGCCAAACGGCCCTCGTCACCGGCTCAAGCCGCGGCATCGGCCGGGCGATCGCGCTGGAATTGGCGCGGGCCGGGTCCGACGTCGTGCTGCACGCGAGGCAGTCGCGAGAGGCGCTCGAGGCCGCGGCGGCGGACGTCCGCGCGCTGGGGCGGCAGGCCGAGATGGTGCTTCTTGACCTGTCCGACCCGGCCAATCACGAAAAGCTCGTGGCGCAGGCCTGGCGCGACGACCGGCCCATCGACGTTTGGGTCAACAGCGCCGGCGCAGACGTGCTGACCGGCGATTCCGCCCAATGGCCCTTCGAACGAAAGCTCGAGGCCCTCTGGAAACTCGACGTGACGGCGACGGTCCGCCTCTCGCGTCTCGTCGGGGAAAAAATGAAAAATCGCGGCAACGGCGTCATCCTTAACATCGGCTGGGACCAGGCCCAGCACGGCATGGCCGGCGATAGCGGCGAGCTGTTCGCGGCCGTCAAGGGTGCCGTGATGGCCTTGTCGCGGAGCCTGGCGGCGTCGCTGGCCCCGCAGGTGCGGGTCAATTGCCTCGCGCCCGGCTGGATCAAGACGGCTTGGGGCCAGTCGGCGTCGCAGGACTGGCAAAAGCGCGCGGTGCGCGAATCGCTCCTTGAGCGGTGGGGAACACCCGACGACGTGGCCCGCGTCGCGCGGTTCCTCGCTTCGCCGCAAGCCGGGTTCATCACGGGTCAGGTGATCGCCGTCAACGGCGGGTTCCGGTACGGCCCGTGAGATCAACTGCGGCACCGCTAATACCTGCCGTCGCGGACCTGGAACGTCGTCGGCTTGCCGCCCAGTGCGGAGGACTTCCTCGGCGTGCCGCAACGGGGCGAAGCGCGTGAGGAGCGGCGCGACGGTCCCGAGCGCAAAAGGTCGTGTGCACGAGAGTGCCTTCCGTGGGGCGCCGGGGCGAAGATGTATCGGCCGCGCCGCCGGCGGGCAACGCAGGTATCCAACGCGCGAGCTAGCATCGCGCGGGCCGCGACGATGTAGAAACGAGGTCGCGGAAGCGCGGGCTGTGAGGGGCTCGTCCGTATCGGTAAGCTATGACGATAGCAAGCTGGCATTTCGCTAATCCGAAATGTATCGCTGTGCATCGCAGCCGACCGCGCGCAGGGGTGTGCTTTGAAAGTCAACAAGCTACGCATCGAGAACGTCGGCCCGCTCAAGCGCGCCGACGTCGAGTTCGGCGACTTGACGGTCCTCGTCGGACCGCAGGCCGGCGGCAAGAGCGTCTTTCTGCAACTGCTCAAGCTTGTCGTCGACAATGGCGCCGTGCCGTCCGCGCTGCGGAAGTACGGTTTGGACTGGGGGAAAGACGTCTGCGAGTTCCTGGATATCTACCTGGGCGAGGGGATGGGCGACGCCTGGGATGAGGCAGAAAGCGCCGTTGTCGCCAACGGCGAGAAAGTGAGTTTGCGGCGGCTCGTAGGCCAGTCGACGAATCACAAGCCCGAGAGGCTGTTTTTCATTCCGGCCCAGCGCGTGTTGACGTTGGGTCAAGGGTGGCCGCGCCCGTTCGACGCTTACAGCCCGGGCGACCCGTTCGCTGTCCGGGATTTCAGCGAGAAGCTGCGCGCATTCCTGGAAGGGGAGCTTCGGCGAGGCGACGTTCTCTTTCCCAAGCACGCGCGTCTGTCGAAGCCTGCCCAAGAAGCGCTCTTCAGAAACTTGTTCGGCGACTTCCTGCTCACAGTTGACAAACAGGGGCCGCAAAAGAGATTGGTTCTAACGCCCATCGCGAAGTTCGTGTCCCCGGACCGCAGGGAACTCCCGTTTATGGTTTGGTCGGCCGGGCAACGTGAGTTCATCCCTCTTCTGCTCGGACTGTACTGGTTGATTTCGCCGGCGAAATCGTCGCGCCGCAACGGCATTGAATGGGTCGTCATCGAAGAACTGGAAATGGGGCTTCATCCGCGCGCCATCTCCACGGCGCTGGTCCTGGTCTTGGAACTCCTGGCGCGCGGATATCGCGTTTGCCTTTCAACCCATTCGCCGCACGTCCTCGATTTGGTTTGGGCCCTTCGCGTCTTTAGGGACCATCACGCACCGCCCAAGAAGCTCTTGGAGCTGTTCGAGCTTGATGAATCTGCTTGGCCGATTGTCAAGGCAAAGTCCATTCTTAAAAAGGACGTGCGCGTTTTCTTTTTCGACACGGCAACAAAAGAGACAAAGGACATTTCCAGGCTCGATCCGGGAGCTTCCTCCGCCGATGAGTCCGGCTGGGGCGGGCTGACGGACTTCAGCGGACACGTCGCCGACGTGGTCGCCAGCGTCGTGAATGGCTCCGCGGAGAGCACGTAGAGATGCCGCGCCGATTCCGTCAAGCCGTGGCCGCGACTCCCAGTATCGCAAGCGCCTTTCGCAGAGGACTTCAGGCTCTCGAGGAGGCAGACCGCGGTCGTGTCCGCTGTGCCAACACGCGGCTTCTCCAGGGCAGTGTCCATCTGGACGATGCACTGCAGAACTTGTTCCCAAACGAAAATCGATGGGACTACGGAATCGGCGTCGCTGTGGGCGCAAACTCAGATCGGGCGGTTTGGATCGAGGTCCATGAGGCGTCGTCGTCCCACATCGACCGCGTCTTGAGAAAGCTCTACTGGCTCCGCCATTGGCTCAAGTCCCAGGCGCCGTTGCTCGACAAACTTACGACCGGCGATAAGGGATTCGTCTGGGTCGCCAGCGGGAAGGTCAGCCTGCAACCGCACAGCCCGCAAAGAAAGAAGATCGCGGAAGCAAAGTTACACTTCGCCGGCGAGAGCTTCGAAATCGCCTGAGCCATGCGCCGCGAGAAGGATTAGTACTTGCCGTCCCGCACGTGGAACTTCGTCGCCTTGCCCAGCGTCCGCCCGCCGGATTGGAGCCAGGAGGCGACGAGATCCATTAGCTCTTCGGCCTCCACGTCGGGTGGGCCGAAAAGGTCCCGGCAGCGCGCAGCGTCGCTCACCAGCGAGCTGTCGCCCTCGGGTCCGGCGAAACGCGGCTCGACGCCCAGCCGCCGGCCGAGCCCCATCGCCAGGTCGCGCACGCGATGCCGCTCCGTGCCCGTCACGTTCAGAATCTCCGCCGGCGAGCGGGCGAGCGAGAACGCCCGCAGCGCCACCGCATTGGCGTATCCCTGCCAGACGAAGTTCAGCTCCGGCACCGACAGATCGATCGGCCGCCCGGCGGCGATTTTTTCCTCCAAGTCGACAAGCACTCCGTAGCGACACTCCGCGGCGTAGTTGAGCCGCAAGAGGCCAACGGGCGTGCCGTGCCGGGCGCTCGTGTACTCGAGCATCCGCTCGCGCCCCGCGACCGACCAGGCGTATTCCCCGACCGGAGCGATCGGCGCGTCCTCCTTCGGCGCCGGCGACCCCGTCCGCGTGAACGGGTACACGTTCCCGCTGCTGAAGCAGACGATCCGCGAGCGGCGAAACTGCTCGGCCAAGAGACCCGGCACGTGTACGTTCATCATCCAGTACGTGCCCGGCAGGTCCGACGCGCTGAATTTGTGCCCCATCATAAAGAGCACGTTGGGCGCGTCGGGCAGCGTGCGCCGAAAACCCTCGTCCAGCAAATCGCCCGCGTGAATCTCGATCCCTTCCCGGCGCAGCGCGTCGGCCAGCCCCGGAGTCGAAAACCTCGATGCGGCCGCGATGCCAGCGGCCGCGCCGGCTGCGTCGGCCGAGCGGCGTGCCAGGCGCAAGAGGCTGGGACCCATCTTTCCGCCGGCGCCCAAAACGAGCAGGTCGCCGCCGAGAGAGCACATCGCCTCGACCGACAGCGCCGTCGGGCGCGACAGCCGTTCTTCGAGCTGCGTTTCACTGAGCACGCGTGCCTTCTCCGCCATGATTGGAGTGCCTGGCTTCAGCCGGTCTTCTTTTTCTCCGCCTAAAGGCGGTACTCCAACCTCGTCCCGTGCGATAAAATTGCCATATTCGCTCCGCTCCGGACCGACTCTATCGGCCCTCCCCATGCAAAACAACCGGATCATCCTGGCCATCGTCGCGGCCGTGTTCGTCTGGGGCACGGTCCTGGCCGTCGGCACGTACTTCTCCCGGTTTCTCCCGGCCAACAGCTCGCACGTCGGGCGATTCCTGATGGTGCAGGGCTGCGTCCTGGCGTTTCTCATGTTCTGGCTGGCGCTTCTGATCTACCGGCGAAGGATGCCGCGGCGTTCGGCCGCCGCCCAAACGCCGCCCGATCAGGCCCCGCGCTCGCCGGCCCAAAGTTAACTCACGTTCGACTGGCATCCAGGCTTCCTGCGTGCGGCATGCTCTCCGACCGGGCGACCGACGTTCTGGCGCTGGCGGTCCTGTCGGCCCTTGCCGTCGCCGTCGCCGCCGTCGTCTGGCGCGACGTCCGCAGTTGCCGCTGCACGCTGGCGCAATACGGCTTTTATCTCTTCAACCGCGTCTACGCCGGCCTGATGTGGCGCGCGGAAGCCAGCGGGCCGCTGCCGCTCCCGGATTCGTCGGGCGGCGTGATCATCTGCAACCACCGCAGCGGCATCGACCCGAACATCGTACAGCTTACGACCCGCCGCAACATTCACTTCATGATTGCGCGGCAGTACTTTGAGCACCCGCTCCTGGGCTGGTGCTTTCGCATCCTGGATTGCATTCCCGTCGGCCGCGGCGGCATCGACACCAAGGCCACGCGGATGGCGATCCGGGCGGCGCAGTCGGGCGGCCTCGTGGGCGTTTTTCCGGAAGGGCGGATCAACACGACGAGCGACCTCTTTCTTCCGGCCCGGCCGGGGGCCGCGCTCATCGCGCTGAAGGCTCGCGTCCCCGTCGTCTCCTGCTTCGTCCAGGGATCGCAGTTCGGCGGCTCGCCGGAGAGCAGCTACTTCATGCGCTCGCACGCCCGCATCACCGTCGGCCGGCCGATCGAACTGTCGGCCTTTTTCGGCCGGGAGGACGAGCCGGGCGTGCTGGCCGAAGTGACGCTCCTCTTGATGCGCGAAATGGCGCGCCTGGCGGGCGTGCCCGACTATCAACCCCGCCTGGCCGGCCGGCAATGGGCGCCGCCGGAACTCGTGGCGCGGCCGCGGGAGTAGGCACATCCTGTAGCCCTCACGCTCCGCGTGAGGCGGCCAGAATCGCGATTGTGGTTGCGTGGAACGAGCGGTCACACTGGTCCCGGCCCGTTTCCAAAAGAGGCTGCCTCACGCGGAGCGTGAGGGCTACGAGGCCCGGTTTCTTGCCTTCCGCCGCGCCTTCCCGTAAACTTGCACGTAAATCGGCGGCCGCGACGAGCTGCCGGATGTCCCGCGGGTGGAGTGCGGCATGGCCGAGATTCACGAAGAAAACGGCGTGTCCGTGGTGTTTTTGGACAAGCGCTACGACGCCTTTCAACCGCAATCGCTGGACCAGCTCGGCGAGCAGCTCCTGGCCATCGCCAGCGAGAGCGCCCAGCCCAAGGTCGTGCTCGACTTCAGCCGCACCGACTATTTCGGCTCGAACTTCATCGAGGTCGTGTTCCGCGCGTGGAAGCGCGTGCGGCAGAAGGACGGCGAGTTCGTCGTCTGCGGATTGAACGACTTCTGCGCCGAGATCCTCCGCGTCACGCGCCTAGACCAGGTCTGGCCGTCGTATCCCAACCGCGACGAAGCGATCCGGGCGCTGGCCGGCGTGACATAGAGCGATAGGCGCGTCCGTTCGATGCGCCTCGCCTTTGGTTGTTTGACCGGGCAAGTGTTGCTACGATGGACAGCCGGATCGATACCCAAGCGAAGAGTCATCCGGTCGTCGTTTCAGGTCGTAGCGATGCCCATTCAGGCGACGTGCGGCGCGTGCCAGGCCACCTTCAAGGTGCGCGACGAGCTGGCCGGCAAACGGGGCAAATGCCCTAAATGCGGCGCTGTGTTCCGCGTGCCCGGCGGCAGCACAGCGGGCGATATCGGCTCGAGCGAAAAACGCTTCGCAGTGTCCGGCGGCATCGCCGGCCCGATGGCCCCGCCCGCCGGCGCTCCCCCCTCCGTCGCCACGACGCCGTCGCCCTCTCCGGACGGTCCCGTCGCCCCCGCCGAGCCGGCCACGGTCGCCGCCGCCTATCGCGCTCGCCGCGGTTCGTCGCTCCCCGTCTGGGCCTGGGCCGTCATCGCCTTCGTCGTGCTCGGCGGCGCCGGCGGCGCAGGGGTTTTCTACTGGCTGACGCAGAAGCCCGAGCAAACGGCCCAGGCGCCGACCGGCGGGTCCGTCACGAATGCGTCCAACACCGCACCATCGGGCGGCGCCACCTCGATCCTCCCGCCGCGCGCGGGCGGCCAGAACCCAAGCCCCCAGACGCCGACCTTCCCTGGCGTTTTTTCCGGCAGCAAGAAGCCCAAGTCTCCCGAGCTGCCCAAGGAGGGCGCGCCCCTCGACGACTGGATCAGGTACACCGAATGGTCCGTCGTGCGGATCGACAGCAAGCCCATCGCCGGCGCCCAGCCAATGAGCCTGGGCACGGGCTTCGTCGTCGACGTCAAGCAGGGCCTCGTCGTCACCAACTATCACGTGATGTCCCGATCCGAGGAGGCCTACGTCCTGTTCCGCAACGACGACCGCTACAGCATCGAAGGCTACGTTTCGTTGATCCCCGAGTCCGACCTCGCCTTGCTCAAGGTCAACGGCCTGCCCGAAGACATGCACTCGCTCTCGCTGGCCCCCGCCGAGGACGCCCCCGACGAGTCGCCGGTCTTCGTCATCGGGCACCCGCACGGGCAGAATTACGTCGTCGAAAAGGGCGCCGTCAACAAGACGATGAACACCGACGAAGTCCCCAGCCAGTTCCAGGAGCGCTTTTTGAAGCCGATGTACGGCGAGACGGCCGCCAACCGCTGGATTCAGCACGACGCCAAAATTCTCCCCGGCAACAGCGGCGGACCGCTCTTGAACGCGAAGGGGCAAGTGCTCGGCGTGAATACCTGGATCGACAACGAAACGGAAAGGGTGGGCTTCGCGATCCACGTGCAGCACATCCACGAACTGATGAGAAACAGGCTGCCGAAAGTCGAGCCGCTGCGCAAGCACCGCGGGCTGATTCCCAAGGCCGCCCCCTCGCCGCTGGCGCGCGTCCCCCTTCCGCCGCCGCTGAGCGACGACGAGCTGAAGATCACGTACGATCAGATTCGCAACACCGCCGCGTGGGAGCCGCAGGACGCGGAAGCGTACAAATCGCTGCAGGACCTCGTTCGCTGCATGATCGTCGCACGCTTCGGCCAGGCCGACGAGAAGAACAAGCAGCAGGCCGACGTCGTCACCCATGCCCTGCGCGGCATGAAGTGGAAGGAAGGACAGACCAAGGCAGCCAACGGATTGGCGGTCAAGACGCTCGACGGGTACAAGCCCGAGACCGATCGAAATTCGCCGGCCGTGTTTGTATTTGGGCATGGCACATCGGCCGGCGCCGTCGCCAGCCCCTTGGGGCCTTTGACGCGCGTCGATTTCGACGGGACAGAGGCCAGCGTGCTGGTGCTGGGCAAGCCCGGCGTCGTCGATCCGCTGCCGGCGAAAACGCCGTGCGTCGTTTTGGGCATGACGGTCGCCAAGGGCATGATCGGCGACGACGAGCCGCTCTTCATCGTCCTGGCGGTCGTCATCAAGAAGGATGAGTGAACCGGGCGAGCGGGGGGCGTCGGCCCGCCGGAGCATCAGCGAACACCGACCGCCCCGCCGCCTCTGCCGCCAGCGGACCCTCCGATGACCCTGCCCGTCGTCCGCCAGGTTGTCGGCGAACTTTTGCGGCCGGCCCGCTTCTTTGTCGCCGGCGGCGCAGGGCTGTCCATCGACGGCCCTGCCGAAGAAACCTGGCGCTTCGAGCTTCTGGGCGGCCACCTTCTGGCCGAGAACATGACCCGGCGCAGGGAGACGTTCCTGGCCTGGCACGTTTCCATCCGCCGGCCGGACGATCCGCATGTCGCCGACGTACATCCACCCACGCCGCACGGCGACCGCGTCGTCTCCGTGCTCGCCGCGGAAGATTGCCTCCACGTCGTCCGGCACGTCCTCGTGTACGGCCACGAAGCGCACGAGGAATCGCCCGGCGTGATCGTTACGCGGCCGGCGAGAATCCTCTCCCGCGAGTTCGTGGGCACGGCCAAGCTTTCGCGCGACGAAAACGTGGTCGACGCGGCGGGATTGAAGTGCGAACTGGAGGAACTGCTGCGGCAGGCGTTCACCGGCGCCAGCCGATTGCCGATCACGTCCGTCGAGTCGCCGCACCCGCTTTTCGCGCTCGGCATGGCCGGCTGGCTGAGCGATGCGCGGCCTGAGGGCGACGGGCCGTCCCGGTCGGCCGAGGAACTCGTCGGCCTGTGCGCCGAAGTCGTGAGCGGCGAACGAGCGCGGGCGGCGAGCCTGTTGGAGCTGGCCCTGCGCGCGGCCCCGCCCGATCGCGCGCCGCTGCTGGCGGACCGCCTCGTTGAAAAGGCCCGCGCAACGGCCATTATCCCGCTCGTCAAAACGCTCTTCCACCAGCTTGCCCTCACCCCCTACACCGGCCTCGGCCGGCGGATCGTCGCCTTCCTCGATCGGCTCTCGCGCGACAACGCCCTCGGGGTCGAACCCGTCGTCGATCTCGTGGGCTACATGCTCCGCCAGATCGGCCGGCACCTGACGGCCTTCGACCTGTGGACCTTCCACAGCTTCGGGGCGGACTATCCCGACTTGCTCCTCCTCGACGAGTTGCTGACCTGGTATTTGTCGCAGGTCGAATCGCGTCCCGATCTTTTTCTGTCATCCGACGGCGCCGTGCAGCGAAAATTGCGCCTTCGCCGGCGGGCTCTTCGTCAGGCGTGGTATTTTCGCCGCCAATACGAGGGGCTGGCGGTGCCGGACGTCCCCACCTCGCCCGGCGACAACCAGCGCGTGCTCCCCGACGCGTTCCCGCACCTTTCCGACGAGGAAATCACGCAGCCCGCCAAGCGCTCGAAGCGGCTCTTTGCCGGCCGGCCGCTTGTCGTTGCTCCTGAAAGCGCCGCGCATCGCGTCCTGAGGCAAAGCCTTCGCGATCTGGAGGAGGACGACGAGCTGCGCGAGCTGGGCTTGGCGCTTTACCTCGACCGCCCGCTGGGCTGCGCCAAGCCGCCCGGCCACCGCGACCGCACGCCGCTCCTTTCCTACGAGGCCGTGAGCCGCACGATCGCCGCCGAGCGCCTCCGCGACCTTCGCCGTTTGGAGATGCTCTCGCAGGCCGAGCTGGATGGCCATCGAGAACGGCTCGCTAAGCTGGCCGTCGCCGGTTTTGCGCTCGAACCATTGCCCCCGCGCCCCCGGCTGGGCGTCGTCTGCCTGGAAGACGCCTTCCGGCTCGCTGCCGATTTTGTCTTCCTGCGCACGACGCGCCGCTCGCTCGACGGCCTGCTCTCCCTGTACGACCTGGCGGAACTGCACGCCCGCTGCCCCGACGTCGCCGCCTGGCTTGCATCCGGCCGCGACGTGCTCCTCATCCGCACCAGCCCCGTTGCGCCCGGCGGCCCCGTCGAGCTGTCGGCCTTCGATGGTGCCATGCAGCCGCGCCTCAGTCTTACCGTGCCGGCGCGCCATCCCGAAACAGACTACGTCGAGTGGCGCGGGAGAGAGTACGTGCGCGACGGGATGCAGGCCGGCCCGATTGGTCCCGACGGGACGCGCGTCTGTTGGCTGACTGTGAAGTTCAATGTCGAGCACAAGATTACGCGTCTTGCAGAACCTCAATCATCCGATCCTGACTCAGGAGCTTGAGGACACTGCTTTTCGTCAGGTGGGCGCCGTTCGTGCCCTTCGCGCGAAAACACGTCAAGAGTCCCGTCGCGCCTGGACAGTCCTTTGGCTCTGTCGTCCTGACACCCTTCTGATTGTTCAGCGCGCCGCGAACGTAGTCTGCGTCGGCGTGATCCCCCTGAACCGTGATTTCCACAGCACCGCTGGCCATCTGCTTAACACGACGCACGCGAATCCTCGCGCCGACCGACTCATACTCGACGGGCGTCAAGGCCGCGATCAACAGCACGCGGCGCAGCTCCTTGGGACTGAATTGCAGAGGGGACTTCTGCAGCAGTTCGTCGAGCAACTCCTGGCGGTCGAGCGACGACATTCTCTCAAATCGCTTCGACACGACGAACCCCGTGATCCCGTCGTCGTCCTCGATGCGGATGCTCTCGGGCTGCAACGCTCGCGTCAGCGCCGACTTCACTTTTTCCTTAAGTTCCATAGTGCAACACCTCGATTGATGACGGTTTGCGCGGCATCCAGAAGGTCTCGCGCGTTTTTCTTCAGCGCGTCCCCCTTGACCCCTTGCAGTCGCCCGATTCTACGCAGATGCGCCCTCAAACTGCCTTCCGACGCAAAACGAAGATTGTTGTGCCAAAGCAAAACCACCTCCGAAACAGCCGCACGAAAAGCTGTCGCTTGTGCCTGGACTTCAACTTCCGAGAATCCTCGCCGCCGCAACTGATCTTCGCTTGTCCCCAACAATCCGCTGCCCTTCAGCAAGTCGAGTAGGTCGTGCCGGCCTTCAAAGGAACGGTCCTCTTTCCACCGGAAAGCCCGCAGCAGGCACTCCACGGCCAGGCCACCGCAGTACATCGCCAGCGCGTAGCCTTCCCCGGAGTTGTGAATCGCGCGTGCCTGACGCATCCGCTCGACGCCCGCGCGTAAATACTCGTCTGCCGTAAACTGCATGTGCCGTCGCGCCTGCGGCCATTTGCTCAGACTCACGCCCGCCTAGACCCGGACAGCATTCTATCGCCTTCCCCTTGCCGATATAATAGCCCAGCGGCACAGCACGATTTCCCCACTCTGCCGGCCGTCGTCCGCAACGGAACTGCAGCAGAAAGGATGACCTTTGGCCACCCGCTCTCTCGGCGAAGTCCTCAAGGAATTCGCCAACCGCCGTCAGCTCATGCAGGAAGAGCTGCACAAGGTCATCATCGGCCAGGACGAAGTCATCGAGCAGGTCTTCGCCGCCATCTTCACCCGCGGGCATTGCCTGCTGGAGGGCGTGCCCGGCCTGGCCAAGACCCTGCTCGTCAGCACGCTGGCCCGCATCCTCGACGTGCAGTTCAAGCGCATCCAGTTCACGCCCGACCTCATGCCTTCGGACATCACCGGCACCAACGTGCTGGAAGAAGACGAGCAGGGGCGGCGGAATTTCCGCTTCGTCGCCGGGCCGGTGTTCACGAACATTCTGCTGGCCGACGAAATCAACCGCACCCCGCCCAAAACGCAGGCCGCCCTCCTCCAGGCCATGCAGGAGCGCGAAGTGACCGTCGGCCAGGAGACGATGCCGCTCCCCGACCCGTTCTTCACCATCGCCACGCAAAACCCGATCGAGCAGGAAGGCACCTACCCGCTGCCCGAGGCCCAGCTCGACCGCTTCATGCTCAACATCAAGGTCGATTACCCGACCGCCGCCGAAGAGGAGAAAATCCTGGCCACCACGACGCGCCAGGAACGGCCCGAAATCCGCAAGGTGCTCAGCTCGCACGAGATCGCCTTCGTGCAAGAGCTGGTGGGCAAGGTGGCCGTCAGCGAGTACATCATCAAATACACCGCCCGGCTCGTCCGCGCCACGCGACCCCGCGACGAGACGGCCCCCAAGTTCGTCAAGGAGTTCGTCGATTGGGGCGCCGGCCCCCGCGCCGGCCAGTTCCTGATCCAGGGCGGCAAGGCCCTGGCCGCCATGGACGGCCGCTTTTCCGTGGCGATCGACGACATCCGCAAGATGACGATCCCCGTCCTGCGGCACCGCGTGGCGACGAACTTCCAGGCGCAGGCCGAAGGGCAGACGGCCGAGGACGTCATCCAACGCCTCGTGGCCGAGGTGCCGACGCCGCCGATCGAGAAATTCACACACGAACACTAACCCGAAGCGCCAGAGAGGGGCCCCAGCTCCCTCGCTGGCCCTGCGGGTTGGCAGCGCTCCCTCGCTGGCGCTTCGGGTTGGTGTAGGAGGGGCGATTGTGCGGCCTTTGCTGCCGGTTCTTCCTGTGGCGCAAATCCCGCCGGCGGCGCAAACTCTGTCGCCTTTTTTCATCGCCCGGCCCTCCGTGTTGGCTTTCCGCATCGTAAAGTTGTAAGACGGAAACGTCTCACGGCCTCGTTCTCACCATGACCGGCGGCGACGTCCATGATCCAATCCCTTGCCAAAGAAAAAGAGCAGGCGCGCCCCGAGACGGCTGCCGCGACGGCCGCGCCCAACCAGACCCTGCGTACGGCCGTTTCACTCTTGCTCTTCATCCACCTGTTCGCGCTGGCCACGGCGCTCTTGTTCAACAGCAGCACCTCGCGCTTCCGCGAAAACCTCCGCACGATGCCAGGTTTCTACCTGCGCCTGCTGGCGATGGATTACGACCTGGACGCGGGCGTGCGCTGGCGTAGTGCCGACGCCGAAGACACCGAGAACCAACGCCAGCGCAACAAGGCGCGCCGAGCGATGATGCACTTAAGCCATGCTGAGGCGTACGACATGGCTTACTTCGTGGATTTTCAATTCGAGCGCGATGGAGAGCGTCAAACCGTCGGTTTTCCTGGTGACGGACTGTGGGGCCAGCGGAAACGATATTATCAGCTCTTGACGTGGGAAATCGGCAGGCTCGCCAGTGCCACGCGACCGGACGACGAAGACCTCTCCGCCGCTTCACTAGAGGGCGCGGGGGTCGTTGAAGGTCCGCCGCGCGCCCAAACTCTGCGGAACATCCCCGCCGACGCCTACGACATCACCGCGGCCGTTGGCCGTTGGATGGCTCGTCGGCACGGCGTCACGACGGGAATCATTCGCTGCCGGCCGCTCTGGCTCTTGACGCCGGACAATGTAGTTTCGGCGAACGCGGCAGACCGTGATCCGTGGGCTCGCTTCGGAGAGCCGGTATACGCTGCGCAGATTATCGTCGATGGGGACGAAGTGTTGGTGAACCGAATCGGCGCGGCTGGTGCAGTAGCGCCCGCGCCCGGCAACTCACCGCGAACATCGTCCGGTGCCGCCGGCGCGGACAACAACGTCCCCGCGCCGCCCAGTGCGCAGACGCCGACGCCGCCCTCTACGCCGCCGCTCCGACGCGAACTGCCCCCCGAATTCCGCAACCCGAACTAACGGCTCGCCGCAGGAACACGCCATGTCCGCCGAATCGAAGGGTTATTTCGCCACGCTCATCGAGCGCTTCGCCGCCGGCTGGAACCGGTTCTGGTACACCCCGGCCGACGCCCGGCCGCTGGCGGTGATGCGCATCGTCACGGGCGTGGTCGCCCTGTATCTCTTGGCCTCGCTCACGCCCGACCTCGTGACCTTCTTTTCCAACGACGGCATCCTGACGCCCGAGTCCGTCGAAAGCTGGGAAGGACGGTTCGTCGAACGCGGCCACGGCCTGCCTCCGCTCAACCGCTTCTCGTTCCTGAACTACCTGCGCAACCCGACGGAGCTGTGGATCGGGCACCTGGCGGCGCTGTTTGTGCTGGGGGCGTACACGGTCGGCCTGCGGACGCGGATCACGTCGGTGCTCGCGCTGTACGTGGTCCTCTCGTATATCCATCGCGCGCCGATGCTCACGGCGCAGGCGGAGCCAGCCCTGGCGATGCTGATGTTCTACGCGTGCCTGGGCCCGTCGGGACGACACTGGTCCGTCGATGCCTGCCTGGCGCAGCGCGGCGCCAAGGGCGCCAAACCGCAGCCGACGTGGGGGGCGAACGTCGCCCTGCGGCTGATGCAGGTCCACGTGGCCCTGCTCTACGTCGCCATCGCGTTTTCGCAGATCGCGGGAGGGATTTCGGGTCCTGTGTGGCTCAATGGCGAGAGCGCGTGGTGGATCGTCGCCCGCCCGGAAACGCGGCTCGTCGATTTCACGTTCATCGCCACGGCCCCGCAGCTCATCGACGTTTTGACCTACGGCATCCTGCTTTTCGAGCTGGCGTTCCCTCTGCTGATGTGGAATCGCCTGGCCCGGCCGCTGCTTTTGGGCTGGGCGGCCGTCACGTGGGCGTTCCTGGCGCTGGCGACGGGCCTGGTTCCGTACGCCGTCTTGATGTTCGCGGCGGGCCTGGCGTTTGTGCCGGGCGAGGACTTGCGGCGCTGGACATCATCGCTGCGGCGCGGAACGGCGCATGAGCCCGTGAAGGCGGCGTGACGTAGCGGCCATACGATGACGCGCTCCGCGTGGCTTCACGTGACGATCGCGACCTCTTCGCAAGTGCCCTTGACTGCAGCTCGCGCGTCGGCGCGATTCATTTCCAGAGCCTCCTTCAAGGCGTCCTTAAGGTTCGCCAGCAATTGCCGGCGCGTCCGGCCCTGGGAGTTGACGCCGGGAGCTTCTTCGATCCAGCCGATCCACCACTTGCCGTGGCGCTGGATCACCGCTGTGTTTTTGGGAACCATCGGGTTTCTCAGTACGCGGGGATTACCTGTCGCTGCGATACTGTACTACGGCGCGGCGCGGAGTGAAGCGTCTGGCGCGATTCACTTCGCCGCCGCCTCCTCCCGCACCGCCGTCACGTCCACAAAGCACGCGTACCGCGTCCCCTCCGGCGACGTGAAAAGCGGCGGGACTTCTTCCACGCACTTGTCGACTTTGAACGGGCAGCGCGGGTGAAACGCGCAGCCCGAGGGCAGACGGATCATGTCCGGCGGCTGGCCCTGGATCGGGTGCAGCCGGTCGCCGCGCTTTTCATCCAGCCGCGGGATCGATTGCAAGAGACCGAGCGTGTAGGGGTGCCGCGGGCGGGCGAAGAGGCGGTCGACCGGGGCCTCCTCCACGAACTTGCCCGCGTACATCACCGACACCCGGCCGCAGAGGTTGGCCACCACGCCCAGGCTGTGCGTGATGAGGATGATGGCCGTCCCTTCCTCGCGCTGAAGCTGCCGCATCAGGTCCAGGATTTGCGCCTGGATCGTCACGTCGAGGGCCGTGGTCGGCTCGTCGGCGATGATGATCTCCGGCTTGCACGACAGGGCCATCGCCACCATCACCCGCTGCCGCATGCCGCCGGAAAACTGGTGCGGGTAATCGTGCACTCGCCGGGCCGCGGCGGGAATGCCCACCCGCTCCAGCATCGTCACCGCGTGATCGAGCGCCCGCTTCGCCGTGTACTTCAAGTGCAGCCGCGTGACTTCGGTCAATTGCTCGGCCACGGTCAGGAACGGATTGAGCGAGGTCATCGGGTCCTGGAAGATCATGGCGATCTTGTGCCCGCGGACCGTTTGCAGCTCCTTCTGCGACATCTTGAGGAGGTCGCGGCCGTGGAAGAGGGCGCGGCCGGAATCGATTTTTCCCGGCGGCTGCGGGATGAGCCCGAGGATGGCGAGGTTCGTGACCGATTTGCCGGAGCCGGATTCGCCGACGATGCCCAGGGCCTCGCCGGGCTCGAGGTTGAAGGAGGCGCCGTCGACGGCGCGGACGACGCCGTCGTCGGTGTGGAACTGGACGCGGAGGTCTTCGACCTGCAAAAGGGGCATCGCAGGTCATTGTAAAGACGCCGGCCGATGAGAAGAAGTCGCTTACGCGGCCTCGCGGAATTCGACGGGCGGTTCCGCCTCTTGCGGCTCCTCGATCTCGTCGGTCCGGTCCGCCTCCATCTGCGCGGCCTGGGCCTGCGCCGCGAGACTCTCCAGGAACCCCAGCAGCCGCCCGCTGCGCACGGGGTGCTGCAGCTTGCGCAGGGCCTTGGCCTCGATCTGCCGCACGCGCTCGCGCGTCACGTTGAAAATGCGGCCCACCTCCTCCAGCGTGTAGGTGTAGCCGTCGCCGGCCAGGCCGTACCGCAGGCGGATGATCTCCCGCTCGCGGAACGTCAGCGTCTTGAGGAGCGACTCGATCTGCCCGCGGAGCATGCTGCGCGAGGCCTCGACGTGCGGGCTTTCGCTGGCACCGTCCTCGATGAACTCGCCGAAGCTGCTGTCCTCGCTCTCGCCGACGGGCCGGTCGAGGCTGACGGGCGTGCGGCCGATGTCCAGCACGCGCCGCGCCTCCTCGAGGCTCACGTCCGCCGCCCGCGCCGCTTCCTCCGCGGTCGGCTCGCGTCCCAATTCCTGGAACAGCCGCTTCGAGGCGCTGCGCAGCTTCGAGAGCACGTCGATCATGTGGACCGGGATGCGGATCGTCCGCGCCTGGTCGGCGATGGCGCGCGTGATCGCCTGGCGGATCCACCACGTGGCGTAGGTGCTGAACTTGTAGCCCCGGCGGTATTCGTACTTATCGACCGCCCGCATCAGGCCCGTGTTCCCCTCCTGGATCAGGTCCAAAAAGCTCAGGCCGCGGTTGCGGTACTTTTTGGCGATCGAGACGACGAGCCGCAAATTGCCGCCGGACAGCTCGCGCTTGGCCAGCTCGTAGTCGCGAAGCTGCCGCCGCATGAGGTCGATCCGCGCCCGCAGGCGGCGCGGCGTCTCCTGGGCCACGATGATCATTTCGCCCAGCTCGCGGCGCAGCTTGCGCCGCTCGTCGGAGGGGGCGTCGACGGGAAGCTGCGAAATCCGCAGCTTCAGGTTCTCCATCCGCCGCGTCAGGTCCTCGAGCTGCCGCATGTTCGCCTGCACGCGCCGCGTGCGCAGGCTCAGCTCCTCGACCAGCTCCATCGCCCGGCGCTTGCGCCGCAAATAGCGCAGCCGCGCTTCCAGCCGCTGCGGCCTGGGTCGCTTGGGGTTCATGCAGATCAAAAAGTCCGCCCGGTTCTGCGGCAGCATGGCCGCCAGCGTTTGCAGGTTCGGCGGCATCCGCAGCAGGATTTGCTCCTTGGCCAGGTCCTCGGTCAGCGAGACCTTGATCGTGCGGTCGAAAGGCAACTGACCCTGGTGCACCTTCTCCAGGATCTCGACCGTGTTGCGGAACGCCAGCTCGCAGCCCAGCACCGTCCGCCGGAACCGCTTCCGCGTGATCTCGATCTTCTTGGCCAGCCCGACTTCCTGGTCCCGCGTCAAGAGCGGGATCTTCGCCATTTGCGACAGGTAGAGCCGGATCGGGTCGTGGCTCCAGCGGTCCGGCTCCAAGGGTTCCGTCTTGAATTCAATGTCCGGCTCGTCGGCGGCGACGGCCGGCGCGGCGCTCTTGCCGGGCGCCTCGTTCAGAAGCTCGATGCCCGAGTCCTCCAGCATCACCAGCAGCCGGTCGAGCTTGTCGGCGCCGACGTCGTTGCTGGGGAGGCGTGCCCCCACTTCGTCGTACGTCAGGTATCCGCGCGCCTTGCCCTGCGAAATCAATTCCTGAAGGTCCAGATCGCGATCGTCCACATTTCCCTCCTGAGTGCGGCTTCCGTACACACACCGTCACGAGGATCGCCGGCCGCAACGCAAGCGCGGGCGCAGAAAGCGGGCCCGCCCGGGGCTCGGGTTGCGTCGGCCAAAAGACGAGAAAAACAGCTCACGCTCTGCGGCACTCCTACCCCTCCTTGGGTGCGGAAAGTCCTTGCCGCTGTTGGATCTGCTCGATGATCTGCTGCGTCATTTGATGCTTGTCGCCTTCTTCCATGCGCGATTGCTTGAGCATCGTGATATTGCGTCCTTGCTGGTGTCGCGTGTGCCGCCACCGGACGTGCGCGAGCACGTCCGTGAGCATGGCCGCCAGGTCCTCCGGACTTTTGGCGGCGAGTTTCTCCTGGGCCTCTTCGTCCAGCTCCACCACGAAGTTCTTCAGTTCCGCGTCGTCGATCAAGAGCATCAGAGCGTCGAAGGTCGGCTCGGTTCGCGCTTCGCACAGCTCCCGATACACCGCCAGCAGCTTGCGGCACCGCTCCGTCGAAAAATGCGCCGCCGTCAATTCGCGGCAGGCGTCCTGCACCAAGCCGCGCGTCGCCGGATCGTCGCCGATCTTCAGCAGCACCTCGAACAGCTCGCGTTCCCGATCGCCACCCGGTTTCGCCTCGACGTCGCTGGTCGCGCCGGTCGTCCTGCGGGAGTTCCGTAGTTCCGTCAGCCGACTCCGAAGCATGTCTTCGTTGACGTCCGACAGTCGCGACAGGCGGGACAGTATAGTCGCTTCCCGAATTTTTTCACGAGCAGTTGTGCTGGCTGACAATCGCGGCGCTTTCGCCAGCGTCGATAGCACGTCTTCGACCGCCTGCTGCACGGCGTGCGTACGCTGCGATTTCGACATCGTCTGCACTTGCTCAAACTTGTGCTCCAAGGCGTCTGCCGCCGCCGATAGCATCTCCGACAGCACCGAGGGACCCCGCTGCACCAAAAAATCGCAAGGATCGAGCTCGTCGGGCAGTGTCAGCACCCGCAGATCCACCTGCTGCTCGATAAAGAGCGGCAAGACCTCGCTCGCCCGCTTGCGGCCGGCCTCGTCGCCGTCCAACACGAGGACGACTTTCTCCGCAAACCGCCTGAGCAACCGGATGTGGTCTTCGCCCAGCGCCGTTCCCAGCACGGCCACGAAGTTTCTGAGTCCGAACTGGTGGGCCATGATGCAGTCGGTGTAGCCCTCGACGACGACGGCCGCGCGCGTTTTCGTCAGCCCCTCCCGCGCCTGGTCCATGCCAAAGAGCATCCGCCCCTTGGAGAAAAGCGGCGTCTCGGGCGAGTTGATGTACTTGGCGGCCTGGCGGTCGGGATCGGACGAGACGAGCTCCGGTAGGATGCGTCCGCCGGTGGCGACGGGCCGGCCTTGCACGTCTCGGATCGAAAACAGCACGCGGCCTTTGAACCGGTCATAGAAAGTCCCGCCGCCCTCGCGCTTGCCCAAGACGCCCACCGCCGCCAGCGACGCCAGGCTCAGGCCCTCCTTCCGCGCCCGCTCCTGGATCCACGTCCAACCGTCGGGCGCGAAGCCCAGATGAAACCGGCGGATGCTGTCGTCGGAGATGCCGCGCTGGCGGAGATACTTTCGGGCCGGCTCGGCCTCCGGGCTGTGCAAGAGGCACTGGTGATACTGCCGCTCGGCCCAGGCCATCACGTCGTAGAGCGTGCGCTTTTCTTGCGCGGATTGGGCCGATCGCGGCGACTGGGTTTCGATCGGGATGCCGGCGCGCTCGGCGAGCATCCGCAGGGCCTCGGGAAACTCGACGCCCTCCATCTTCATGACGAGGCTGAAGATGTCGCCGCCCTCGTTGCAGACCCAGCAGCGATAGGACTGCCGCTGCGGGTTGACTTGCAGGCTGGGGCGGGAGTCGTCGTGCCAGGGGCAGAGGGTCGTGTAGATGCGGCCCTGGCGGCGAAGCGAAAAGTAGGAGCCGGCCAGATCGACGATATCGACCGCCTGGCGGACGCGCTCCTTCAAGTCATCGCGAAACGGCCCGGCCACGTCCTTTGTCCTCCGTGCGACACGAACCCGAAGCGCCAGCGAGGCCACACCAACCCGAAGCGCAAGCGAGGGAGACCGGCGACGCGCCGCGCGGCTCACGCAGGCCTCGAGCGCGGATTATACGGCGGGCGAGCCGGGGCGGTCAAAGGGCGACGAATTGCGACTCACACAAACAGCGGATCAGTTGGCCAGCATCCAGTTGAACAGTTCGATGGCCTTGATCTCGCCGTTCTTGTCCGCGTCGATGTCGTCGAACTTGTCCCGCACCTGCTTGTCTGCCTCGAACTTGTGAATGCGTGCGTTCTTGTCTTTGTCGAGCCTGTGGACCGTGAGCACGGCGCGCTGCCAGAGTTGCGGGTTTTTGTAGGCTGCGCTTTGAACTCTCCGCCCCTCCCCCGTGGGGTCCGTGCGGTCAACGTTGGCGACGACCTCGGACCACGCAAGCGCTCCGTCTCCGTTGGCATCCATCTTCCGCAAGCTCATAGCGCTAGCGGCCGGAACTTCCACAAACTCTTTTTTCGTAAGCGTCCCATTCTTGTCGTCGTCGAACCTCGTAAGCAGCGCGAAATAATTTGCCACAGTCTGATTCCCATGATACCTCGCCGTCGCGCACAAGAGGAGCGCCTCGCCCTCGCTCAACTTTTCGTCCCCGTCCAAATCCAGCCGCTTCGCCACGACCGCATCCGACTTCTTCTTCGACTTCCCGATGGCCACGAGCCGCTTCACCGCCGCGGCGAACTCGGAGTCGGTAATCATCCCGTCCCCGTCCGCGTCGCACAGGTCCACGACTTCCGGGACCGGCTTGGCGTTGGGGTCGAAGGCCAGTTCGTCGGCCGAGAAGAGCAGGCAGAGCAACAGAGGAAGCATGACGGGCCTCCGAGAGAGTTGCAGAACAGTGCGTTCGATTATCGGCCTGCGTCCCCAGCAATGCAAGGAACTCGCCGGCCGCCATGGGCCGCCGCCGGCGCGTCCGTTCGCCGCCATTCGCCGCCAAACCCGGCCTGGACAACCGGGGGCTTCATTCCGTACACTCTCAGCTTCCGGAAAATTCCAAAAACCATTGTTGCGGCCGATGCCGCGGAGGGGTCCATGCCAAACAAGTTTGCGAGGTGTGTGTGGTCAAGCTGACGTTGAGGGACAGGGAGTCGATTCAGGAGGCGGTCCGCCGCTTCCGCAAGCTCGTGGAACGGAGCGGCATCAAGAAGGAAATGCGGCGCAAGGAACACTACGAGAAGCCCAGCGAAATCCGCCGCCGCGCCAAGCTCCGCGCCGAACGCCGCGTCCGCCGCCCGCGCATCTAGCGCCGCTTCATGGCGTGCCAACGGCAGGCGACACGCCGGCCCTGCGTGAAGAATGGCAGGCGGGCCGCCTACCCTACGAGATTCGGCAGGCGGGCCACCTGCCCCACGAGAAATGGCAGGCGAGACGCCTACCCCACGAAATTACGGCAGGCGGGCCGCCTACCCTACGGTGGCAACTCATGCTGACCGTCGATGAAGCCCTGGCCGCCGTTTTGACGCATGCGCAGCCGCGGGCGCCGCGCGCGCTGGCCATCGGCGACGCGCTGGGGCTGGTGCTGGCCGAGGGCGTTAGAAGCGACATCGACTCGCCCCCCTACGACAAGTCGCTGGTCGACGGCTACGCCCTCGTGGCCGCAGATCTGGCGACGGGCGAGTGTGTGCTGGTGATCCTGGAGGAAGTCGTCGCCGGCAAGGTCCCCACTAAAACCGTCCGCAAGGGTTTTGCCACGCGGATCATGACCGGCGCGCCGATTCCGCAAGGCGCCGATGCCGTCGCCATGTTCGAGCACAGCGAGCCGATCTCAGGCCCAGTTGCAGGAATTGCCGGCGGCGGATTGGGAAGCGTCCGCATCCGCGCGCGCCTGGGGGCGGGGCAGAACATCATGACTCGCGCGGCGGCCATGAAGCGCGGCGACCTCGTTGTCCGCGCCGTTCGGCGCATCCGGCCCGGCGATATCGGCGCGATCTGCGAAGCCGGCCGCGAGTCCGTCTCCGCGTACCCCTCGCCTTCCCTTGCCGTTCTATCGACGGGCGACGAACTTGTTCCCATCGGCCAGTTTCCCGGTCCCGGTCAGATTCGCAACAGCAACGGGCCGATGCTCGTCGCGCTGGCCCGCTCGGCCGGCGCCGTGCCGCTCGATTTGGGCATCGGCCGCGACGACAAATCGCAGCTTCGTGCGCTGATGGCGCGCGGCCTCGAGTGCGACGTGCTCGCCATTTCCGGCGGCGTTTCGGCCGGCGTCCTGGACCTGGTGCCCGCCGTGCTCGCGGAGCTGGGCATCAAGCAGGTCTTTCACAAGGTCCACTTCAAGCCCGGCAAGCCGCTCTGGTTCGGCACGCTCGCCGGCCCGGCGGGCGACAAGCTCGTGTTCGGCCTGCCCGGAAATCCCGTCAGCAGCTTTGTGTGCTTTGAACTGTTTGTCCGTCCGGCGATTCGTCGCCTTGCGGGCGACGACCAGGCCCTCCGCCCGCTGGAGCCGGCCAGGCTGGCGGGTGCGCACACAACGAAGGGCGACCGGCCGACGTATCACCCGGCGCACCTGGAAACGCGCGAGGGTCAGTTCTGGGTGCAGCCGCTGCGGTGGGAAGGCTCTGCCGACCTGCGCGTGCTGGCCCTGGCCGACGCCCTGGCGTACTTTCCGGCTGGCGAGCGGCAGTACGACGAGGGCGCGATCATCGAAGTCTATCGGCTGTCGTAGGCAAGCCGTCTCGAATGTCGCCACGCAAATTGGCCGGGGCCGCATTTCTGTTACAATAGCGCGGTCGCCGCGCGCGGACCGGAATTGGATCCCGGCCTCGGACCGCGTGCGTCGCCCGTTCATCGCGTCAGATTTTTTCGCGTCGCAGCGCGCATTCTGCCCATGACCGACCCCCTGCTGGCGCCGCTCCTGGAAGCGTTTCACGAAACGCTGCAGGACTGCCGGCTGCTCTATCGCAACTGCGCGGAGGACTGCGCCCGCTACCACCCGCAGGCCGTGCAGGGCCCGGTCGCCGACTTCATCAACCGCATGCTCGACCTGCACGGGGCGCTGCTCGTGAAGGTCTTCGTCTCGATGGTCAAGGCCGATCTGCGCTGGTCGCACGCCGAGCAGGCGCTGACCGAAGAGTTGATCGAGCACCTCTGGGCGCAGGAGCTGACTCCCGACAAGCTCCGCCCCGCCATGGACCACCTCGTCGACCAGGAGCCGAAAATTCCCTGGTGGAGCGTGCTGCGGCCGTTCGCCGAGCTGCCCGTGTTCAAGGACCGTCACGGCGAGCTGGAGACGATCGTGGTGCGGCTGGCCAACATCGTCGCCAAGGCCGACGGCGAATTCCACGACCAGGAGATGAACGAGCTCCGCGCCATCCAGAACGAGATGGACACGCACCTCAAGCGCATCCCGCTGGCCGACGCGGAGCCAGACTCCAAGATCGCGCACGGGAAGCAGGCGATCCTGCCGCTTCCCGCCGGACAGCTCAAAGGGTCCAAGCAGGCGGTGCAGATCGCCGGCAAGGCCCACGACAAGGCGCACGTCCAGCAGAAATCGAAAGAGGAGCTGCTGGAGGAGGCGCTGGCCGACCTCAACAAGCTGATTGGCCTGTCGCCGGTGAAAGAGGAGGTCCGCACGCTGGCAAATTTCCTCAAGATTCAGCAGGAGCGCCAGCGCGTCGGGCTGCCGGTCACGAAAATCAGCCTGCACATGGTCTTCCTGGGCAACCCCGGCACCGGCAAAACGACCGTCGCCCGCATCTTCGGCCGCATCCTGGCGGCGATGGGAATCCTTGCCAAAGGGCACCAGATTGAGACCGACCGCTCGGGACTCGTGGCCGAGTACGCTGGCCAGACCGGTCCCAAGGTCCACAAGCGCGTGGACGAGGCCCTGGATGGCGTCCTCTTCATCGACGAAGCCTACAGCCTGGTGGCGGAGGAAGGCGACGACCCCTACGGCAACGAGGCGATCCAGGCGCTCCTCAAGCGCATGGAGGACGACCGCGACCGGCTGGTCGTCGTCCTGGCCGGCTACCCGGAGCCGATGGACCGTCTGCTGCACAGCAACCCCGGCCTGTCGTCGCGGTTCAGCCGCTCACTCAACTTTCCGGACTACTCGGCCAGCGAGCTGGGGCGGATTTTTCAGACGATGTGCGACAAAAACCATTACGTGCTGCCCAGCCCGACGCGGGTGCGGTTGCTGCTCGGCTTTCAGTCGCTCCTGGACCGGCGCGACGAGCATTTCGGCAACGGGCGGCTGGCGCGGAACATCTTCGAGCACGCGATCCGCCGGCTCGCCAACCGCATCGCCGCCGTCAGCCCGCTCACCAAGGAAATCTTGACGACG
Source organism: Planctomycetia bacterium (assembly GCA_016177915.1). Classification (GTDB taxonomy): domain Bacteria; phylum Planctomycetota; class Planctomycetia; order Pirellulales; family S012-138; genus JACOUI01. Next base: position 6,873 of record JACOUI010000083.1, on the reverse strand, counting down.
CTGGAGCCGCAGGACGTGGAGATGGAGGGCGTGAGGGAGGATGCGTACGCCGCGATGAACGGGAAGGAGCCGCGGCAATTCCGCACGCCTTGCCCCAACTGCCAGAAAGTGAGCCGGCTGCCCGAAACCCACCTGGGCATGACGGTCCGCTGCAACGGCTGCGGCCATCGGTTCGTCGTCGACTGGGCCGACCCGATGCAGACGTAGCCGTCGTTGGTGCGCTCCGCGTTTCGTCGTAGGACGGACTTCAGTCCGCCCTACCCCGCCGCAAGCGGGAAGGGCGCGGAGCGGGCGACCTCTCCCGTGCCGGTGGTAGGACGTCCTTTCCAGGCCTTTCCAGGCCGTCATTCCCGCGACGGCCGGAAGGCCGTCCTACCCTCAGAGGAGCAGAAACGCGATCACATCGGCGAGCGCCTGCACGTTGAGCTGTTTCTCGAAGCCCTCGGGCATGATCGATAGGCCGGTGTTTTGCAAGAGGTCGATATCGCGGCGAAGGACCGTGTCAGTCTGGTTTTCGCCGCGGCGGAGCGTCACGCTGGCGGCCGTTTCGGAGGAGATGACGCCCGTCAGCGTGTTGCCGTCGCCGGTGACGAGGACGTAGTTGTAGAACTGCGGGTTGACTTCGCGGTTGGGGTCCAGGACGTTGAGCAGGATGGACTCGGCGCCGCGGTTTTTCATGGCGGCCAGGGCGGGTCCGATCTCGTGGCCGACGTCCTGCACCTTGTGGCAGGCGGAGCAGTGTTTCTTGAAAAGCTGTTTGCCGCGGGCGGCGTCGCCCTTCGATTCGAGCGCCTGGCGGTAGGCATCGACGACGTCCTGCCGCCTGGCGAGCTTGACGTCGGCCAGGAGCTTTTCGGCGCGGGCGCGGATTTTCGCGTCGCGATGCGTGCGGAGAAACTGGATGCGGGCCGGCTCCAGGTCGACCGGACGCAGGTCGCCGCGCTCGATGGCGTCGAGCAGGGACGTCACTCGCTCCGAGCGGCCGACGAGGACGTCGATGGCCTGGGAGCGAACGGTGGGGCTGAAGCCGGCATAGGAAGCGAGAATGACGGCCGCAACGCGGGGGTCGTCGAAGCGCGAAAGCGCCGCCAAAGCCCCTTGCTGCACCTCCACCGGCTGGCGGCCGTCGAGTAGGCCCGCCAGAAGCTCCCGTTCCGCCTCGAACTTGCTCAGCGCGAGCGTCCGCGCGGCTTCCGCCCGCGCGGAGGGCGGCTGGTCGGCGTCACGGGCGGTCCGTCGGGCGGAAGCCAGGAGATCGTCGAGCATCCGGGCGGCATCGCCGGACGCGGCGGCCAGCGCCTCGCGGAGCGGCGAGCCGCTCTTGCCCAGCCCCTGGCTGACTTGCCGGACGATGAGCTGCGCGAGGTCCTTCTCGTCATGCTTCTCGTCGTGCTTCTCGTCGGGGGGCAGCCGGTCGACGGCGGCCAAGAGCGCGGCCAGGTCGTCGCGCCTTCCGGCCGCGCCGATCTGCCGCGCGAGCGCCTGGAGCATTTCCCGGCCGGCCGTCGTGCGGCGGTTGGCGGCGTCGGACATGAGCAGACCAAAAACTTCACCGGACCCCTCCGCCAGCGAGCTGAGCACGGCGGTGCGCATCCAGGGATCGCCGCCGTCTTGCCGGGCCAGCGCCGCGAGCGCGCCCGTGCGGCCGGGGCTTGTGATCTCGCCCAGCGTGAAGGCAAGCTGATAGCGAACGTGAACGTCCTCGTCGCTCGACATTCCGATCAACGCGTCGCGCAGCGCGTCGGACTGCCCGGCCAGGCGTTCCGAGAGCCGCACGGCGTGCTGCCGCACGCGCGGGTGCTCGTCGGATAACGAGTGAATCGTCAGTTCCGGCGACAACGCGCCCAGGCCGTCGAGGGTATAGAGGGCGTGCATCCGCCCTTGGGGCGATTCACACGACCGGGCCAGCTTCTCCAAATGCGGCACGAGCGACCTGTCCTGCCGCTCGTAGATCAGCCGCGACGCCGTCTCGCGGTGCCAGGCGTTCGCGTGTCCCAGCAGGGCGACGAGCTGCCCGCCCGTCAGCTCGTCGATCCGCGGCAGCGCGCGCGGGCGGAATCCGGCGGGCACGATGCGATAAATCCGGCCCCGGTCGCGGCCGCTCGTCAGATCGAGGTGCTTCTTGATCGGCGGCGGGAGGCTGGCGGGGTGCTCGATCACCTCGCGGTACATGTCGATCACGTGCAGCGCGCCGTCGGGAGCGTTGGCGAACTGAACCGGCCGGAACCAGATGTCGCGCGACGCCAGAAATTCCTTCTGCTCGTCGATCCGCTCGCCGCGGAGGCTTACTCCGGCCGGCCGGAGCAGCTTGCGATGGACGATGTTGCTGCCCACGTCGCCGATGAAGACCTGGCCGTGGAACTGGCTCGGCCAGGCGTCGCCGCGATAGACGGTGACGCCCGTGGCGCTCGTAAAGTACCCGGAGGCCCGGCCGCCCCCTTCGATCGGTCCCGGCACGCTGCCCGCCACGCGGAGCCGCGTGCGCACGATCCGCCACGGCTCGACGGAGCTGATGCGAAAGACCTCGGCCTGCCCGCCGTCGGCCGCGATAAGCTGCCGCGCGCCGGGGGCCGCCACGAACGGGTTGCGGCGGACGTAGCGGTCCTCGAACATCACCATTTCGAGGTGGCTGCTATTGGAGCAGACGAATTTCGTGCCCCAATCGTCCAGGCACATGCCGTGCTGCGCCCCGCCGCTCTCGGCTTGGACCTGCATCGTCTTGGGGTCGAAGGAAAAGTCGCGGCCGGAGAGGCTGACGGCGTCCGCTTCATGGCCGGGGGCAAAGACCTTGCCGCCGGAGCTGCTGGCGGCGCCGTGGACGCGGTTATCGAGGCCCCAGCGGAAGGAATTCAACAGCCCCTGCACGTTGCTCGTGCCAAATCCGGCCAGGGCCACCTTCCGCACGTCGGCCTTTCCGTCGCCGTTTGTGTCCTTGAGGAACAGGATGTCCGGGGCGTCGCCGACGAAGACGCCGCCGTCGTAGCAGAGAGTCGCCGTGGGCCAGGCGAGCTTGTCGGCGAGGATGCTGAAGCGGTCGAAGACGCCGTCGCCGTTTTCGTCCACAAGCACGCGGATTTCGCCGAGCTTCTCGGCCTGGTCCTCGCTGTAGCCGCGCATGCAGGCCACGTAGAGCCTTCCGCGCTCGTCGAACGAGACGGCCACGGGGCTGGCCAGCAGCGGCTCGGAAGCGACGAGCTCGATCCGGAAGCCCGGCACAAGCTCGAACGATTTCAGGGCCTCTTTCGGCTCCAGCGGCTTGATCCGCGGCAGCTCATCGGAGTAGTCGGCGTTGGGGTCGGTTTTGGCCTGCTGCGCTTGGGCCGGGCGCTGAGTCGCGGGCTTTTTTGATTGCCGGCCGTCGTCGCCGGGCAGGACGGCCACGCAAAGCACAGCGCCGACGCCTGCGGCAACGACAGCGACGCGAACGAAATTCGAAATCAACGCTCGGCGGTACATGGAACCTCGACGATTGAGTCTGCCAGTCGCAACGGCGCCATCGTAACGTCCGGCGGCGACCGTCTCAACGCACCCGGTCATCTGCTGAACCGGACACTGTCAAGCCAATCGCCGCGTCGAATCGGCCGAAACGCTCTCACTTGCTTGTCCCCCGCCCCGCCGGAAAGTACCATGCACGCCAAGCGCGGCGTGTCGCAACCCCGACGGGCCGGCAGGGCCATCGGCCCCCCGGTCTGGCACGCCGCGCCCTGGACTCCATTCCATTTCCTATCATTCGAGTCAAGGTGCACGTCATGAAGGCTGCTCTGCGCTTCGCCCTCCTGGGCTTTCTCGTCCCGGCCGTCGTCGCCTGTTCGCTCGCGGCAAGCGCCGACGAGCCGACGAAGGTCGTCACCATCGAAGGCATCACCGAATACCGCCTCGACAACGGCCTGATCGTCCTCCTTTATCCCGACAACTCGCGGCCGACCGTCACGACCAACCTCACCGCCTTCGTCGGCTCCCGCCACGAGGGCTACGGCGAAACGGGCATGGCCCACCTGCTGGAGCACATGCTCTTCAAGGGCACGCCGACGCACCCCCGTGTCGATAAGGTCCTCCGCGAGCGCGGCGCCAGCTACAACGGCACCACCAACGACGACCGCACGAACTACTTCGAGACGCTGCCCGCCAGCGACGAGAACCTGGAGTTCGCCATCCGCTTCGAGGCCGACCGGCTCATCAACTGTTTCGTCCGCCGCGAAGACCTGACGACCGAGATGACCGTCGTCCGTAACGAGTTCGAGCGCGGCGAAAACTCCCCCTCCGGCATCCTCGGCCAGCGGATGGCCGCCGTGGCCTACGAATGGCACAACTACGGCAAGTCCACCATCGGCAACCGCAGCGACATCGAACGCGTGCCGATCGAGAACTTGCAGGAGTTCTACCGCAAGTTCTATCAGCCGGACAACGCCATGCTCGTCGTCGCCGGGCAGTTCGAGGAAAAGAAGGCCCTGGCGCACGTGCAAAAATACTTCGGCTCGATCCCGCGCCCCAAGCGCAAACTGCCCAATACCTACACCGAGGAGCCGGCGCAGGACGGCGAGCGGACGGTCGTGCTCCGCCGCGTCGGCGAAGTCGGCCTCGTCTCGATCATGTACCACATCCCCGCCGGCCCGCACGCAGATTTCGTGCCCATGCAGGTGCTGGCCAGCGCGCTGACCCGCTCCCCCTCCGGACGCCTGTATAAGGCCCTCGTCGAATCGAAGAAGGCCACCGACGTCTCCGGCTTCGCCGCAGCGCGGCACGATCCGGGCATTGTCGAGTTCTCGGCCGAGGTGCGCAAAGACGGCTCGCTGGAGGAGGTCCGCGACATGCTGATCGGCATCGTCGAAAACGCCGCCAGCGAGGGCGTGACGCAGGAGGAGATCGACCGCGTGAAGCTCGCCTCGCGCAACGCCAACCGCCAGTCGCTGGCCAACTCGTCGCAGTTCGCCGTGCAGCTTTCCAACTGGGCGGCGATGGGCGACTGGCGATTGTACTTCGTCAACCGCGACCGGATGGAAAAGGTCACGACGGACGACGTGAGGCGCGTCGCCGGCAAGTATTTGCGGCAGAGCAATCGCACGGTGGGGCTCTTCATCCCGACCGACCAGTCGGACCGATCGCCGGTCCCGGCCACGCCGGACGTTCCGGCCCTTGTCGCCTCCTACAAGGGGCGCGAAACGATCTCGGCCGGCGAGGCCTTTGAGCCGACATACGAGAACATCGAGTCGCGCACGCGCCGCAGCGCGCTGCCCGAGGGCATTAAGGTCTCCCTGCTCCCGAAGAAAACGCGGGACGAGCAGGTGACGCTCGTCCTCACGCTCCGCTACGGCAACGCCGAAAACCTCAAGGAAATGGATTCGGCCGCGTCGTTCCTCACCTCGCTCATGACCCGCGCCACGAAGAAGCTCTCCCGCCAGCAGCTTCAAGACGAGCTGGCCAAGCTCGAAGCGCGGATCGGCAGCGGCGCGTTCACCGGCGGCCGGCGGGGCGGCGGTGGCGGCGGCGGAGGGGGAACCCCCGGCTCAGCCACGTTCTCCGTCTCCGCGCGGCGCAGCACGTTCCGCCCGACGCTGGAGCTTTTCCGCCAGGTGCTCCGCGAGCCTGCCCTGCTGGAAGAGGACTTCGACGAGATGAAGCGCAGCCGCATGGCCAGCCTCGAGCAGCAGCGCACCGATCCGTCGTCGCTCGCCAGCAAGCTCCTCTCCCGCGAACTCTCGCCCTTCCCCAAGGGCGACGTCCGCTACGTCGGCACCCTGGAAGAGGACATCGAACTGCTCAGGGGCGTTTCCATCCAGCAAGTCAAGAAGCTTTACGATGAGTATCTGGGCACGAGCGCCGGCGAGCTTTCCATCGTAGGCGACTTCGACCCCGATGAGATCATGCCCGTCCTGGCCGAGACCTTCAGCGGCTGGACGGCCAAGCAGCCCTACACCAAGCTGCCCGACCCGCCCACGCGCGACTACGCCGGAGGCAAGCACGTGATCGTCACGCCCGACAAGGCCAACGCCAACTACGTGGCCGGACTGGTCGTCCCCATGTCCGACGACGACCCGGACTATCCGGCGCTGGTCATCGCCAACTACGTGCTGGGCCGCGGCCCCGGCTCGCGGCTGTGGGACCGCGTCCGCGAGCGCGAAGGGCTGTCGTACGGCGTCGGGTCGGGCTTCACCGCCTCGTCGGAGTACAAGCGCGCCTCGCTCTCCTTCAACGCCATCTGCAATCCGCAGAACATCGGCAAGGTCGAGTTCTCGATCCGCGACGAAATCGAGCGGCTGCTGAAGGACGGCGTCCCGGCCGAGGAGCTGGACCGCGCCAAGGCCAGCTACTTGCAGGCGCAGAAGCTGAACCTCACCAGCGACGGTGCGATTGCCGGGCTGCTTGCCACTCACGCCTACCGCGGCCGCACGCTGGCCTACAACATCGAGCTGGAGAAGAAAATCGCGGCCCTGACGCCCGAGCAGGTCACGGCGGCGATCAAGAAGCACGTCGACGCGAAGACGCTGGTCGTCGTCACGGCGGGAGACTTCCCCTCCGCCGCGGGTGGCGCGGGTGGCACGCCCTGAGCATGATGGAAGCAGGTTGGTCGCCGGCCCCGTGATTGCAGTTGGAATTGTAATTGAGATTCGCTGACGATTGCGAAGGGCGTGCGCGGCCGCTCGGTCGCAGACACGCCTCCACCGACCCCGCGTCGAATGGCACCAGCTTAAGCGCAAAGCCTCATCCGTTCTTCGTTTCGGGGTACGGTCAGGGATGGATACTTGCCAGGACGAAACTTCAGCCTCCGCGGCTCCACGCGGTTCGGTCGGTTGCCAACTTCGTGCGCCGCAATCGCTCGTAGCATCGCCTGCCAGTGAAGGTCGCGCCGCTCCGGCTGCAACGCCAAATAGATCG
>JACOUI010000082.1 GCA_016177915.1 Planctomycetia bacterium | reverse complement strand
GGGTTGGTGTGCTCCCTTGCTGGCGCGTCGGGTTACTGTTCCCGCGGCGGGTTGTGCTCCACCTCGAAGCCCAGGTCTTCGATCATCTTGTAGTCCAGCTCCGGCAACTGCCCCTTCGTCGTCAGGTAGTCGCCCACGAACAGCGAATTGGCGGGATAGAGCCCCATCGCCTGCATGCTCGAAAGGTGCAGCTCGCGGCCGCCCGCGATGCGGATTTCGCTTTTGGGATTGGCGAAGCGCACCATCGAGAGCACTTTCAGGCAGTAGCGCGGATTGAGGTTCCACGTGCCCGCGAGCGGCGTGCCGTCGATCGGGTTCAAAAAGTTGACGGGGATCGAATGGACGCCCAGCTCGGCCAACTCCAGGGCCAGCCGCACCACGTCTTCGTGGTTCTCGCCCATGCCGACGATCCCGCCCGAGCAGAGTTCCATGCCGGCGTCGCGGACGGCCCGCAGCGTGCTCAGGCGGTCCTGGTAGGTGTGCGTGGAGCAGATTTCGCCGTACATCCGCTCGCTGGTGTTGAGGTTGTGGTTGACGCGATCGACGCCGCACGCCGCCAGGCGCCCGGCCTGCTCCGTCGTAAGCAGGCCCAGGCAGGCGCAGACCTTCAAATTGAACCGCTCCTTGATTTGCGGCACGATCGCCTCGACCGCTTGCATCTCCCGTTCGCTCGGCCCGCGGCCGGAGAGGACGATGCAATACGTCTTCGCCTGCCGCTCGACGGCCGCCTGCGCCCCCGCCAGCAGCTTCTCGCCGCTGAGGAGGTTGTACTGCGGGATATCGGCCGACGAGACCTTCGACTGCGAGCAGTAGCCGCAGTCTTCCGGGCAGATGCCGCTTTTGGCGTTGATGAGGAAGTAAAGCTGCACGCGGCGGCCGAAGAATTTTCGCCGGATGCAAAACGCGGCCGACAAGAGGTCCAGCAATTCGTCGTCGGGCGACGAGAGGATTTCCGTGCCTTCTCCGAGCGTGAGTTTGTGGCCGGAAAGGACGCGCTCGGCCAGCGCGTGCCAGCGTGCGGCGGAAGAGTCGCCGTCGGGCGCGTCCAAAGAATCCAAACGTTCCGCCAAACGAGCGTCGATCATCGAAAAGCCCGCCGCGCGTGGTATTTGTCGCCCAGCGGCGAGCTTAGCACGAGCGGCGCGCGTTGAGAAGCAACCTCACGCGCGTGGCTGGTGTCTCGCGCAGTGAGCCTCGAGCAGCGTACGCGTGGTGTGCGCTGCTAACAGAATGGCAGGCGGGCCGCCTACCCTACGGCGCCGGCAAGATCTTGAACCCCGCCGGCGCAACCGTGCTCCCCGTCACCGCGCTCTCGCCGGAGAATCTGATCTGCTTCTTGACCTCCTCGGCAGCTTTCTCCGGCGGCATGCCGCGCTCCAGCACGAGGTCGAAGTACAAGAACTCCAGAACTACGCTTGCCGCCCAGTCGGCGACCATCGTGTAGCCTGAGACGGGGAACCGCACGGCCGGCGCCAGCTTCTTTTGCAGCTTCTCCGGTTCCTCGCCGCTCATAATGCAGCAGGCCGAGAAGTGCAAAAGCTGCACGTTGTCGGCGTACTTTAAGCTCTGGGCCAACGCATCCAGCGAGATCGTCCCATCGCTCCCGCTGACGCCCTCCTCCGTTCCGTGAGACGCCACGCACAGGAGCACCGGCCCGGGCAGGTACGCGATCTCGCCCGCCGCCCGCTTCAGGTCGTGCTCGTCGTAGAAAATGCGGTGCCGCACGGCCACCCGCGGCACCCGCGCAAAATACGCCCGCAGCATCTCGCCGTAGGTGAATTCCGGCTCGGCGAGGCTGTGCTCCCAGCGGGCTTCGAGGACGACGAGCCACACGAGTCCCTCGACCTGCGGCCGCCGCCCGGCGACCCAGGTGGCCCAGGCGTTTGTGCCGTCCTGCCGCCAGAGGCCGAAGAGGACGCCTCCGTCGGCCGACATCTCGAACGACCCTTCGCCCGCCACGCCCGACTCGTTGTACGTGAACTTGAGCGCGCCGTTTTCGACGTTTCCTTCGATCGTGCTGCCGCCGCCCAGGCCGTAAATGCCGCGCACGTTTGCGCCGTCCTGCACAAGGCGCATGCCGCCGTAGGACGAATGGAATACTCCGGCATAGGAGGGCTTGTCCTTCTCCGGCGGCGCGATGCGCTTGCCGGACCAGTCCTGCCAGGCCTCGGCGCCCTGGGCCTTCCATTGGCCGGCGAACGACTGGCCGTCCTCGGCCATCTCGAACCAGCCCTGCCCGGTTTCCGTCGTTTCGTGGTAGCGAAACGTGAGCTTCTTGCCATCGACCTTCCCTTCGACGACGGCCGGCCCGCCGTCAGAGAAGTAGCCGCCCAGGATCGCGCCTTCGCGCTCCACGAGCAGCATCGTGCCGTAGGTCGTGGCCCAGGAGCCGACGAACGACGGCTCCTTCTGCGACGGCTTCTTCTCCTCCTTCGGTTTGGGCTTCTGCTCGGCGGCCCTCTGCGCCAGCGCCGGCCCGGCGGCAACGAGAATCAAGAGCCCCGAGACGACGGCGGTGGTGCGTAAGAAGAGTTGCATGTTGTTCCTTGGTGTTTGACGCGAAGAGCGGCGGAAAGCGGGCGCCCCGTCGGCGCCATTATAAGCACGGTGCGTCGCACTCCGCGGAGACGCCCGGCCGCGTTATCCGGTTGTTACCTTCGCCGGCGACGTCGCCCTCCCTTCGATGTCGCCCGCCGCCTTTTCGTGCCGCAGGAATTTTGTTGACAGCGGCCCAGGCACGCCCAATACTTGGGCCTTGGTTTTGATCCCGCAATTCTTTTCGGGCACGACGCCGATCGCCGCATTCGCACAACCGTCCTGACCGCTTGAGCGCGACCGCAGACCGGCCGAGGGGACGTCGCCATCTCGCCACCGGGCCGTGGGTCGCGCCATGACGGCCGCCGGAGTTGGTCCGGCACGTGGGGGGGATGCGAGCGGCGGCTGGCGGCCCCGCCGGTCAAGGGAGCTTGCCGTGGCGAAGTCCGTGTTGGAGGCGATTCTGGCTGGACAATGGAACTTTGAGCCGCAGGAAGCATCGTACCGCGAGTTTTCCGCAACCGACGCCCTGCCGGGCTCGGAACAAAAACTGCAAATCCTGGCCGAGCGGATCCGCCGCGGGCTGCCGCTGTGGCATCCGCACGACCGCCGCGACTGCGAGGGGCTCTTCGCCGGCAAGCCCGACGAATAAGCCCGCGCTGGCCCCCGTCCCTCGCGTTGGCCCGGTCCGGCCGACGGCGCTTCTGCTGCGCGCCCCCTCCGGCGGTAGGACGGCCTTTCCAGGCCGTCGTTCTCCGTGACGGCCCGGAAGGGCCGTCCTACGGGAGCCTCGGCGGTTGCGCTTAGGGTAGAATAGTGGCGTAAGCAGCCGCTTTCCCAAACCCAAAAAAGCTCCCGCATGTCTGACGCCGCGCCGCGACGGCCGCTCCTGGAGCGCGACGAATACGTCGAGCAGGCGTATTTCTTCCGCGCGCTAGCCGACCGGATGCAGCAGGAACGCTCGACCCAAGACCTCCTGGTCTCCGTCAAGGAAGAGCTGCTTTCCACGACGAAATTGCCGCTGGCCATCGACTACCTGGCCGCGGAACTGAAGCTCCACGGCGCGCTCTCGCCGGCCATGACGCGGCTCAAACACTATTTCACCGCCTTCCAGACCTATCTCGTCCAGGCGGCGGAAGCCGAGAGCGGCCGGTTTGACATGAACATGGCCCTCGAAATCCTCTACTGGGAGGCGAAGTACCGCTCGGAGAATCCCACGGCCCAGGGCAGCTTCCTCTACCAATTCGAGGCCCTCTGCCGCAACCGGCTGAGCTACGCCAAGGGCCTGGATGCGATGGCCGAGGATCCCATCTACGACGACGCCTGGCGGGCCTTCATGGCCCAGACGCGCCGCCAGCTCGGCATGATCGACATCGCCGACCTGATCTACATCCGCAGCGAGTATTACGCGCAGATGCAGGAGCGCCGCCGCGCCGAGCCGCCCACCGATCCCATCCTCTTCGGCGAGCGCGAGGGAAAAATCGCGCTGGCCAACCGGCGGCGCGACCCGCTGCTGTTGTTCTCGGCCATGCAGCGGCACCTGAACTACCCGGCCGTTCCCCGGCCGCAGCGGCGGCAGGACTCCGTCAACGTTCTTCCCGGCCTGGTGCGGCGGATGGAGCGCCTCGAGATGCGCCTCAAGCTGATCGAAGAGGAGCAAAAGGGCGGCATCGACCTGTCGCAATTCATGCTGCAGCCGCCCCCTCCGCCGCCCGAGATCACGGGCGAAGCGGACGACGAGTCCCGCGGCGACTCCTGATTCTGCGCCGAAAAATGCGGGAAATCAGGCGGGATGGGCGGCCTTGAAATTCCCCCCAATCCCCGTTTATCTAAACGCCCCCGCGTGGTACAGTTTGTAAGCGGTACAGAGCCTGCCAAAGGCCGACGACGCGACGGATCGCGCTTTCAAACCTTGCCGGCAAGAGACCTTGCGGCGAGCTTCCCGTCGGCGTTTTTGCTCTTTCTGCTTCGCGCACCCGCAGGCGAGGTGGCCCATGGACTTCGAACGCAGCCTGGCGACGGAAACGGTCGAGGAGGCGCAGATTCAGCCGGCGGTGATCGTCTCGCCGCAGTGCACCGTCCGCGACGCCATCCGGCGGATGCGCGAAAACCGCGTCGGCGACGTGCTCGTCTGCGACGGCGGCAAGCTCCTGGGCATCTTCACCGAGCGCGACGCCCTCCGCCTCATGCACGGCGCCACCGACTGGGACTGGCTCATCCCCCAGGTCATGGCCAAAAACATCGTCTCGATCCGCAAGACCGATTCGCTGCTCTCGGCCATCCGCAAGATGAACGGCGGTGGCTACCGCCGGCTGCCCGTCGTCGACGACCAGGGCCAGGCCCAGGGCATCCTGACCGTCTCCGGCGTGGTGCACTACCTGGTCGAGCATTTTCCCCAGACCGTCTACAACCTCCCGCCCGATCCGCACTTGGTGATGCAAGAGCGCGAAGGCGCGTAACGCCAGAGCGCAACTGAGCTTGACCCCCCGGTTCGCTGTCCGAAGAATTCGATTGGCACGCCTTTTATCTCCAGCCTCCTTCGATCCGATATGGCCACCCAGATGAGCCAGAAAGCCGTTCAAGAACTCGAGGCCGCAACTGTTCGCTTTTGCGGCGACTCCGGCGATGGAATGCAGCTTGCCGGACAGCAATTCACCAACACGTCGGCCCTGTTCGGCAACGACATCGCCACGTTTCCGGATTTTCCGGCGGAAATCCGCGCGCCGCGCGGCACGAAGGCCGGCGTCAGCGGCTTTCAGGTGCGCTTCGCCAGCCGCGAGATCTTCACGCCCGGCGACCAGGTCGACGCCCTCGTGGCCATGAACCCCGCGGCCCTGATTACGAATATCAGCGACCTCCGCCAGGGCGGCCTGTTGATCGTCGACAGCGAATCGTTCGCCAAGGGCGACCTGGAAAAGGCCGGCCTGCCCGCCAACCCGCTCGAGGACGGCTCGCTCGACGGCTACCAGGTCATCGAGGTCGAGATGACCAAGCTGAACCGGCTGGCCATCGAAGGCGCCGGCCTGGGCACGAAAGAGGGCGACCGCTGCAAGAACTTCTACGCCATGGGACTCGTCTATTGGCTCTACGACCGCCCGCTCGAGCCGACGCTGCGCTACATCGAGTCGAAATTCAAGGCCCAGATTGCGGAGGCCAATCGCAAGGCGCTCCTGGCCGGCTACAACTACGGCGAAACCACCGAAGCCTTCGTCAGCCAGTACAAGATCGCCAAGGCCAGGCTCAAGCCCGGCCTCTACCGCAACGTGATGGGCAACACGGCCCTGGCCTATGGCCTGATCACCGCGGCGCGGCAAAGCGGTTGTAAGCTCTTCTACGGCACCTACCCGATCACGCCCGCCAGCGACATCCTGCACGAACTCTCCAAGCACAAGAACTTCGGCGTCTACACCTTCCAGGCCGAGGACGAAATCGCCGCCGTCACGGCCTGCATCGGCGCGTCGTTCGGCGGCGCAATGGCCGTCACCGCCTCCAGCGGCCCGGGCGTCGCCCTCAAGGGCGAAGGGCTGGGCCTGGCCGTTATGACCGAGCTGCCGATGATCCTCGTCAACGTGCAGCGCGGCGGGCCGAGCACCGGCCTACCCACGAAAACCGAACAGGCCGACCTGTTCCAGGCCGTGCTGGGCCGCAACGGCGAATGCCCGCTGCCGGTCATCGCCGCCCGCAGCCCGGCCGATTGCTTCGACTGCGCCATCGAGGCCTGGCGGATCGCCGTGCAGTTCATGACGCCGGTCATCCTGCTCGCCGACGGCTACATCGCCAACGGCTCGGAGCCGTGGATGGTGCCCAACCTGGCGGAGCTGCCGCGGATCGTCGTCAAGCATCCGGGAGGTTTCAATGGGAATGGCCAGCCCTTCC
>JACOUI010000171.1 GCA_016177915.1 Planctomycetia bacterium | reverse complement strand
TGTAGCTCGTCCGACTTTTGAGCGTGCTTCCGGAGAACCTCCATGAGCTCCCCGTAGCGACCGCCCTCTTCGCCGGTAACTTGCGGCAACGCATCAAGGGTGCTGACAAAATCAGCGAGGAACGTGTTCTCCTCGCGGATTAGGTCCACCACACCCCTGGAGCTTTGATCCAAACTTAAATCCTTGGATCGCTAGCACGTCCTTGAATTCCAATGCCGATCTTTCATGCCCAGAGCGTTCCATCGCCGCGCCCGATGCCGGCCGACCGAGGCGAATTGCCCGCCGACGTGGCGTCGGCGCCTGAAAGGGCCTGGCTTGCGGCGCGCCCGGCGCCGCGGTTGCGCGTGGGCTTTGTCACGCCGAATTTGCTGATCGGCGGCGTTGAACACTGGTTCTTGGGCGTCGCGCGGTGCAGCCGCTCTCAAATCGAATGGGCCGCGGCGGTCACGAACCCCGCGGCTGTCGAAAATGAGATGCGGACGAAAACGGCAGAGTTCGCGCCGGTCGGCGTCGGCGCCGCTGCCGTCCGAGGGCTGGCCAGGTGGGCCGATGTGATTGTCACCTGGGGCGTACACGATCTTACGGGAATGATCTCGGGATTCCACGGGCCGGTCGTCCTTGTCTCTCACGGGTGTTGCGCCTGGACGAGGCAGTTTGTCGCGAGCTGCCGGCGCGTGGCGACGCACTTCGTAGCCGTGTCCCAGGCGGCAGCGACGCCTTTCGGCGATGCGAAAGTTACCGTCATCGCGAACGGCGTGGACGCGCGCCGCTGCCTGCCGAGTCGGCCGCGAGAACAGGTGCGACGCGAATGGGGGTTGGGACAATCAGATACAGCCGTCGGCTACGTCGGTCGGTTCTCATGGGAGAAGAACCCGATCGCCGTCTCGCAGGCCGTGGCCGCTCTCGGAAACGGTTATCGCGCCGTGTACGTCGGCAAGGGATACGGACCCGGGGTTTGCGAGGGCGCGCTGCGGCTCACACCCGATGCGGTTTTCGTCGATCCGCTCTACCAGGTCGGCGACGCGTATCACGCCCTCGATTGCGTTATTATGGCAAGCCCGAGCGAAGGATTCTCCATGGTGCTCGTCGAAGCGATGCTGGCCGGTGTTCCGGTCGTCGCCACGCGAGTCGGCATCGTGCCGGAATTGGAGCGCAATCACGGCATTTCATGCGTCACCGTGCCCATCCACCCCTCAGCCGCGCAACTTGCCGAGGCAGTGCGCGTCGCCGTCAGTCCAGGTAATCGCGCCGTAGTTGAGAAGCTGCGACGCGTTGCGCTGGCCAAGTACACGGCCGAGGCGATGGGCAGACAATGGGCGGATTATCTGCTGGCGATTGCCAGAGCCTGATGGACGTCCGTCCGAACGCGCCGGGCGATGGATGGAGCTACGCCGGCCCGGGCGTCCACTTCAGCACCGGCTTCCGCGCCGCCGCGACTTCGTCCGGACGGCTGATCGGCGTTGTGTGCGGCGCCTCGTGCAAAAACTCCGCCGATTCCTGCGTGATGGAAAGGAGCGTATCGGCCAGGGCGTCGAGCGATTCCTTGCTCTCCGTCTCCGTCGGCTCGATCATCATCGCTTCCTTGACCGTGATCGGGAAATAGACTGTCGGCGCGTGGAAGCCGTGATCGAGCAATCGCTTGGCGATGTCCATCGCCGAGATGCCTTTCTCGGCCTTGAGCTTCGCGGCCGTGGCCACGAACTCGTGCATGCAGCGGTCGCCCTGGGCCACCGGGAGGAAGCCTTTGACGCGGGCCAGGAGATAGTTGGCGTTGAGGACGGCGTTCTCGGCCACGCGCTTGAGTCCGTCGGGTCCGTGCGTGCGGATGTAGGCATACGCCCGCACGAGCACGCCCGTGTTGCCAAAAAAGCTGCGGACGCGGCCGATCGACTTCTTGCGATCGTAGTCGAGGGCGAAGCGGTCGCCGCGGCGGACGACGACGGGCGAAGGCAGATACGGCTCGAGCACTTTGCGGACGGCGATCGGCCCGGCGCCCGGTCCGCCGCCGCCGTGCGGGCCGCTGAAGGTCTTGTGCGGGTTGTAGTGCATCATATCGGCGCCGAAGTCGCCGGGGCGGGCGATGCCGAGGATGGCGTTCATGTTCGCGCCGTCGAGATAGAGCAGGCCGCCGGCGGCGTGGACGCGGTCGGCGATCTGGCGGATCTGCCGCTCGAACATGCCCAGGGTGTTGGGGTTCGTGATCATGAAGACGGCGGTGTTTTCGTCGAGCCTGGCGGCCAGGTCCTCCATATCGACGAAGCCCTGGGGCGTGCTCTTCACGGTGACGCACTCGAAGCCGGCCATGGCGGCGCTGGCGGGGTTCGTGCCGTGGGCCGTGTCGGGAATGAGCACGCGCTTGCGATGCTGGCCGGTGTCGCGGAAGTAGGCCGCCGCGACGAGCAGCGACGTCAGCTCGCCGTGCGCCCCGGCCGCTGGCTGAAGCGAGACGGCGTCGAGTCCGCCGATCTCCGCCAGGTACGTCTGCACCTCGAACAGAAGCTGCAGCATCCCCTGCAGCGTGTCTTCCGGCTGATAGGGATGTAGGTGTGCGATGCCCGGCATGGCCGCCACGCGCTCGTTGCGCTTGGGGTTGTATTTCATCGTGCAGGAGCCGAGCGGATACGTGTGGGTGTCGACGGACATGTTTTGCGTCGACAGGTTTACGTAGTGGCGGATGACGTCCGGCTCGGCCAGTTCGGGCAGCGGGGGCGGCGACGCGGCGACCGCGCCCGGCGGCAACAGCTCATCGAGCGGCGCCTGCGGCACGTCGCACTCCGGGCAGCGCCCGGCCCGGCGGCCGGGCTTGCTCAGCTCGAACAGCAGTTGTGTGGCCCGCGTGTTGCGCATTGAGTCGCCTACCAAGTTCCGGTTGGGTTTCGCGCTTCGCTTGCTACTGGTCGTCGTCGTCCGACGGTGCAAAGTGGGGAAGTCCTTTTTGGCCCGTCAGCAACATAGGCTTCGTAATCCGCATCCCATCGACCTCCGCAAAGCCATTGAGTTTCAACATGTCCTGATCGAGCGTATGTACCGCGTCGACCCCGTAAATAATCGCGGTAGCGATGACTTGCGCATCTGGCGTCTTTAGCTTACCTCCAAGCTTGTGCAGCTTGCTGCGAATGGAACCGGCTTTTTGTGCGATGGGGACCGTGGTGTTGACGACTTGAACATTGGACCGCTTCAGAAAAAGCTCAAATTGCTTGATCTGCTTCTTGGTGTGCTTGGCCTCGAGAAACTCGGTGTAAATGTTGACAGGGACGATCAAATCCGCTCTTGCGGCGTCGATGTCTTCGGCGACGAGGGCGATGTCGTCCAGCGGCGCACCTTCCTCTCCCTTGATCCAGGCAAGGAAAACGCTGGTATCCCAGCAGTACTTTGCGCGCTTGGCTTTACTCATCGCGAAGTGCTCGCACAAAATCCACGGCGGTCAACTTCCCAGTGCAGTTGGGCGAAGTCGCCCGCAAATCGCGCAGCTTCGGCAATTCGTCGTCGGGGGGATGGATTTCCATTTTGTCCACGCGAACGCGATCCGGCAGCGGCCGGTCCGGCTGAAAATACAGCGTCCCGGACACCGTCACCATCCGCTTGATGGCATTCCGGACTTCTTCAAACATCGCTTCGTCGAAAATGCAGACCACTCGCGGGCCTGCCGCCGGAAAGAGCACAAACTCGTAGCGGTCATGCACATTGAGGCGCTCTAATCGCCCAGAAAGCTGACCTTTCGAGGGGATCGCGCTGCCGAGAATGAGTTCAAGCTGGGCCACGTACTTTGCGGTGAGTTTCTCGCCGTTGATCCATAGCTCGCGCGAATGCCTTTGGAGCGGCGTCGCGAGGTCACGAAAGGCCACGAGATCGTCGAATGTGAAGCGCGCGTCAACGGATTTTCCTGCTTGAATGCGCTCGATCGTCTCGTGGAAAAGGTCGATGACGACCCGTCGATTGTCCGGCCCATCGGCCGGTGCGAGCGGCTCCAACTCCAGCGCCGCGCTGCTCGCTTCCATCTGCTTGATTCGATATCGCAGCCGAGCTCCCTCAGCGCGCGCGACATCATCGACGCGCCTAAGGCATCGGCCGAGGCTCCTGCAGAAAATCGTAAAGTCGTCGAAGCGAACAAGTCCCTTGTCCTCTTCGGCGCCTACGATTCTCACTGTAATCGACGATTTGCTCATGGCGTTGCGCTCCGGACAAGGCGCGCCAGGCGGTCGATTTCGTCGCGCGTGCGCTTTTCTGTCACGGTGACGAGGAAACAATCGGCCAGCTCCGGATAGAACCGCGCCAGCGGCACGCCGGCCAGGAAGCCCTGCGTTGAGGCGTCGGCAATGAGCGACTCGACCCGACCCTTCGTATCGCGGACGACGAACTCCTTGAAAAACGGCCGGGCGAACTTCGTTTGGAACCGCCCGCCGGCCGTGATCTGCTTCTGCGCGTAGTGGCTTTTTTGCAGACAAAGCTCGGCCACTTCGCGCAGGCCGCGCGGGCCCATCTGCGCCAGGTAGATGCTCGCCCGCAGTGCGAACAGGCCCTGGTTGGTGCAGATGTTGCTGGTGGCCTTTTCGCGGCGGATGTGCTGTTCGCGGGTTTGCAGCGTGAGGACGAAGCAGCGGTTGCCGCGGCGATCGACCGTTTGTCCGGCCAGGCGGCCCGGCATGCGCCGCAAAAACTGTTCGCGGCAGGCCAGGATGCCCAGGTAGGGTCCGCCGAACTGCATCGGCGTTCCGAGCGACTGCCCTTCGGCCACGACGATGTCGGCCCCGTAGTCACCCGGCCGCTTCAAGAGGCCCAGGCTGATCGGATCGACCGAGACGGCGAAGACGGCCCCGGCGTCGTGAACGATTTTGGAAATGCGATCGACGTCTTCCAGGCAGCCGAAGAAATTCGGGTGCTGAAGGAGCAGGCACGACGTGTCCTGGTCGATCGCCGCGGCGAGGTTTTCGGGGCGGAGCGAGCCGTCGGGCGTGGGAATCGTGACAACTTGCACGTCGAGGTTCCGCTCGTACGTGGCCAGCACCTGGCGGTATTCGGGATGCACGCTTGCGGCGACGAGCACTTTCCGCCGCCGGTTGGTCGACAGGGCCATCAACACCGCCTCGGTCGCGGCGCTGCCGCCGTCGTAAAGGCTGGCGTTGGAGACGTCCATGCCCGTGAGCTGCGTGATCAGCGTCTGGTACTCGAAGAAGACCTGCAGGTTTCCCTGGCTGGCCTCGGGCTGGTAGGGGGTGTAGGAGGTGTAGAACTCGCTTCGGGAGGCGACGTGATCGACGACGGCGGGCACGAAGTGGTCGTAGCTGCCGCCGCCCAGGAAGCAGACCTTCGACTCGGCCGAGTCGTTCCGGGCGGCCAGCGCCGCCATGTGCGCGGTCAATTCCATTTCGGTCATCGCCGGCGGGAGATCGAGCGGCCGCGCAAGGCGGACGTCGGGGGGGACCAGCGCAAAGAGCTCCTCCAGCGATCGGACGCCGATCGCCTCGAGCATGGCTTGCTGATCTGCGGGGGTATTGAACAGGTAAGGCATGCGGTGTCCAAGGGAAGCTGTCGATCGACCGCCTGAATGCGGTCACTACGAACACGGGCCCCGATGCGGCGGTTTTGGCCGCCGCCAAGACTGCGGCGGCGGGGCACTACGAACGATCAATGTCCTTCTTCAGCACATTGCTGTTGGTAGGCCGCGTGGTTTTTCAGTTTCCCGAGGGCGGACTTGTCGGTGACGCGGATTTTGACCATCCAGCCCTCACCATACGGGTCGTGCGAGAGGATTTCGAGCCGGTCGGGGAGCTTCGTGTTCACTTCGACGACCTCGCCATCCACGGGACTGTAAAGGTCGCTGACGGCCTTCACGGATTCGATTTCGCCGAAGGGCTTGCCGGCCTGCACTTTCCTTCCGACCTCGGGAAGCTGAACAAACACCAGGTCCGTGAGCGCCTCGACGGCAAACGCCGAAATGCCCACGACCGCGATCGTGTCGGTCCCTTTGGGCTGGACGTGGACCCACTCGTGCGTTTCGGCGTAGAGCAGTTCTTCCGGCTTCAGCAAGGGCATGCGTCGTCCTCATTTCTGGCGGCGATAAAACGGCAGCTTGACGACCGTGACCGGCAGGAGTTGCCCACGGACGTCGACCTCCAACGACGTGCCGGGCGACGAGACGGCCCGCTCGACATAGGCCATGGCGATCGATTTTTGCAGCGTGGGCGAATAGGTGCCGCTCGTGACTTTGCCGACCGGCCGGCCGCCCGATAGGACGGTGTAGCCGTCGCGCGGGGCGCGCTTTCCGGGGGCTTCGAGTCCCACGAGCGTCGTCGGCGACGGCTGCTGCGAAATGCGCCGCAGCGCATCGCGGCCAGGGTACGCCGCCTTTTCCAGATCGACGGCGAACTTCAGCCCGGCCTGGAGCGGGTTCGTTTCTTCGGTGAGCTCGTGGCCGTAGAGCGCCATGGCGGCTTCGAGGCGGAGCGTGTTTCGCGCGCCGAGTCCACAGGGCAGCCCGCCGAGCGGCCCGGCACGCTCGACGAGGTTTTCCCACACGCGAACGGCCGCCGGGGCGCCGACAATGATCTCGTAGCCGTCCTCGCCCGTATAGCCGGTGCGGCTGACGATGCCGCTGCCGCCGCCGATGCGGGCCTCGCGGCCGGCGTAGTATTTCATCGTGGTAAGTTCGCCGTCGCAGATCGGCTGTAATAGCTCGCCGGCGCGCGGGCCTTGCACGGCGATCATCGCCCAGGCCGTGGTGAGGTCCGTCAATTGCACGTCGGCCGGCGCCGGGTGCTTTTGCAGCCAAGCGAGGATTTTGGGGCGGTTGCCGGCGTTGACGACGAGCAGGTGATACGTGCCGCCGGCCGCGTCCTGCAGGCGATAGACCAGCACGTCGTCCAGCACGCCGCCTTGCTCGTTGGTCACGAGGGCGTAGCGGGCCTGGCCGGGCTGCATGTCAATCACTCGGCGCGTGACGATAGAATCGAGATACTCGCCCGCGCGCGGGCCGTCGAAGCGCAGACGGCCCATGTGCGAAATGTCGAACAGGCCGACGGCGGTGCGCGTGGCCTGGTGTTCCTGGACGAGCGAAGTGTACTGGACGGGCATCGACCAGCCGCCGAACTCGACCAGTTGGCCGCCGTGGGAGGCGTGCCAGCCGTGGAGCGGCGTGCGGGCGAGGTTGCCGTCCATAAGATAGCGACACGTCGAGGAATCGCCCGCCGGCGCGCCGCGGTGCGGTCCGCGAAGGGCGCCGAGCGTCCAAAGGCAGGCGTTTAAATGCCAAAGAAGCGACTGGCCCGTATTGTACCGGCGCGCGAGCGCGTTGCCAGGGGGACGTAAGCCGGCGAGCGCGGGCGACGGGCGCTTGCGCGTCCTCTTTCAATTCCGCCTGCCGCCGGCTCCTGCTTCCTGTCCCCTGCTTCCCCGTCCCGTTCGCGCCCCGGCCCGCGTCTGGTAAGTTCCACGTTCGTCGGCCCGTTTCGTCCAAGGGAGGGAATGCATGTGGGGCACTGAACTGGCCGTGATGGCGGCGATGATCGTCATCAACGCGGTCTTTGCCGCCTATGAGATCGCGCTGGCGGCGGTCTCCAAGGCCCGGTTGCAGCTCATGAACCGCGAAAACCGCCGGGGCGCGCACGCGGCGCTCTACATGAAAGACAACATGGAGGCCAGCCTGGCGGTGGTGCAGCTTGGCATCACGCTGGTGGGGGCGATCGCCGCGGCCACGGGCGGCGCCGGCGCCGAAGAGCAGCTAGCGCCGTTCCTCGTCGAGCGGGTGCGCCTTTCGCCGGCGATGGCCGACGTCGTGGCCATCGCGATCGTCGTCGTGCCGCTCACGTTCGTCACAATCATCTTCGGCGAGCTGATTCCCAAGGTCTTCGCCCTGCGGAACAAGGAATGGCTCTGCCTGCGGCTGTCGCCCACGATGCGCATCTTCGGAATGACGGTCTGGCCGGCCGTGTGGATGTTCGAGACCGTCGTCACCGCGGTCATGCAGTGGGGCGAGCGCCGCTGGCAGCACCGCATCGACCGCGCCGGCCATTCCGAGGAGGCCGAATTGCAGGAGCTGCGCGCCACGGCCCACATGGCGCGGGCGCTGCGCCTGATCGGGCACCGCGAGGAAAAGATCATCCTCCGGGCGACGGAGCTTTCGACCCGGCCGGTGAAGGAGATCGCCCTGCCGGCCGAGCACATCACCATGCTCAGCGCCAACGACTCGGTGGCCGATTGCCTCGTGGCCGCCCACCTGGACATGCACACGCGGTTTCCCGTCACGGAGCGGCCGGGCGACCCGCAGGCGATCATTGGCTACGTGAACTTCAAGGACATCGTGGCCTACATGCGGCTGTCGCCGCAGGATCCGTCGATGCGGTCGATCGTGCGTCCCATCCCGATGCTGGCCGAGGACGTGCCCATTTCGCTGGCGCTGGAGACGCTGATGCGCGAGCGGACGCACATCGCGCTCGTGAAAGACGGGCAAGGCAAGGTGCTGGGCATGGTGACGCTGGAGGACATCCTGGAGGAGTTGGTGGGCGAGATCGAAGACGAGTTCGACCGGCTGCCGGCGCACGCGACGCGCTCGGGCGAGGCCTGGGTCGTGGGGGGTGGGATGTCGCTGGAGCGGCTGCGCGAGCTGAGCGGCATCGACCTCCGCGCCGACGTGCCCGCCAACGGCGCCCGGACCGTGAACGACTGGGTGGTGGGGCACCTGGGGAAGCCCGTGCGGGGCGGGGAGATCTTGACGCGGCCGTCGGTGCGCCTCGTCGTCCGCAAGGTGCGTCGGCAGAAAGTGCAGGAGGCGCAGGTGCAGCAGGTCACAGCGACGGCGACGTCATCGTAGGGTAGGCGGCCCGCCTGCCGTTCGTCGCGTAGGGTAGGCGGCCCGCCTGCCGTTGGCGGACTGGCGACGCATGCCGACCTCAACATGAATCTGCCCTCACGACGTCCGATCCGACCAATACAACCAGCCGGAATCGTCGCCATCCATAAGATACCTGTCGTGGCAGGAACAAAAGAACCACTCGTGAGGCTGTTTCGCCAGTCCAGCTCGACCTGGATTTGCACGAATGTAATTCACGATCCGCTCCAGTTCGCCGTCGTCGCGCACCCAGTGATCGTACGACTCCTGTTGCCAGAATGTTCCCGATCGCTTGAGAATCCGATTTGCTTCATGGGCGGTGTAACTCTTCAGGCTGTGCATAATCTTTGCCAGGCGGCTGTGCCCATCGTCTGACTCGCCGACGGGCTGAGTGGCTGCGTCCGCGACGGAGCGGGCGCCTGCAACGATCGGTTGCAGCAGCACGTGCACGTGGTTGGGCATCACGCAATAGGCCAAAAGGTAGTATTTTGCTCCGTGGTGGTGGTAGAGATTGGAGCGAATGGTTGCGGCTACACGAGCGTCGGCAAGCCAGCGAATCTTTCGGTTTGAGTCGAGGTAGTCGTCGTACTCAGCAAACACCAGCTTGTGAATGTGCGTGCGATACTCGCTTGCCGTGACGCCGGGCGGCGGTTTTCGTCGCAGCAGTTCGTCGGTCCGCGCCTTGAGTCGGCCGACGACTGCCCCAGGGATCATGCCGTCGAGGCGATACGTCACGAAATGCGCCGCGCCCAGGACGTACCAGTGCGGGAGGCGGCGATGCGTGATGGGTTTGGTTGCCATGAGTCATGTCCGTCGCAAGTGACGCCTGGGCGGCAGCGTGGCGTGGGGACAAGCGGATGTCGCCTACGGCAGGTGGGCCGCCTACCCTACGTGCAGAAGTGTATCGCCGTCAGCGCGTAAACATGCGCCACGCGCACCAGCTCCGCCACCGGCACGACCTCGTGCAGCGTGTGCGCGCCTTTCGCGTCCGGGCCGTGCGTGATGGCCGGCACGCGGCCGAGCGCCACGAACGTGTTGCCGTCGTCCACAAAGGGCTTGGCGCCGATCGGCAATCGGCGGCCGGCGACGGATTCGTGGGCCTGCTGAAAGGCGTCGATGAGCGGGTGCGTCTCGGGCAGCCGGAAGGCGTCGCGCACGAAGACGAACTCGCCGTCCACGCTCGTCTTCGTCTCGGCCGCGACGCTGCGCAGAATCTCGTCGATCTCGGCCTTCACGGCCTTGGGGTTTGTTCCTGGCAGCCAGCGGCGCGTGCCCGACACCCGGCATTCAATCGGCGACTGGTTGTAGATTTCGCCGCCCGCGATTTGCCCGACGAAAGCGCTCTCGCGCCCGCCGAGCGGATCGGTGCGGTCCTGCAAGCTTTCGTCGAGTTCGCAAAGGCACCGCACGACCTCGGCCCCTGCCAAGAGGACGCTCGGTTGTTCGATGCCGCCGAGGACTTCATGGACGGGCGTGCCGGGGCGCGTGGCGCGGATGTTGAGGATCGCCAGCCCGCGGCCGACGACCGGCAGCCGGTCGCACAGGTACTCCGGCAGCAGAACGCCGTCGCCGACGTAGCCGGCGCGGATGAGATTATCGACCTGCGTGCCGTCGCCCCAGGGGCTCTCGTGCAGATCGTGGGCGGTGAGCAGAATGCGGCCGGCTGGCAGGGCCTTCGAGTCGCGCAGGGCGCGCATCGCCTCGCACATGGCCGCGACGCCGCCTTTCATGTCCGAGGCGCCGCTGCCATACAGGTTGCCGCTGTCAACGCGCGGCGGAACGAAAGGCAGGTGGACCGTATCGAGATGGCCGTTGAATTGGAGGGTCCGGCCGGGTTTTCCCGAGTCGAGCCAGGCGGCGACGGCCGGGGCGGCGGGCCAGCCGGCCTCGACGCGCTCGACGCGAAAGCCGTCGTCGCCGAGAATCTTCGCCAGCCGGTCGGCCACGGCCGCGCCGCTGCGCGTGGGGCTGGGAATCTCGACCAGTTTGACGGCCAGGTCGAGCAATCGCTCGGGCTGAATTGGAATCGTTGATGCCATGGCGTTTTCTCGTGGGGTAGGCGTCCCGCCTGCCGTTCGTCGCGTGGGGTAGGCGTCTCGCCTGCCGTTCTGGGTTAGCACGTGGCAGACGGGACGTGCGCCGCATGGAAAGAGGCAGGCGGGACGCCTACCCCACGATCTCATTTCGCGCCCGACCAGTCGAGCCATCCGGAATCGTCGCCATCGGTCAGAAACCGATCTTGGCACGAACAAAAGTACCAGTCCTGGGGGCGGCGAACCAAGCCGGCCTTGACCGGATTGGCACGAATGTAATGGACGATTCGCTCCAGTTCATCCTCGTCGCGCACCCTGTGGTCATAGGACTCAGGCTGCCAAAACGACCCCGACCGCCGCAGGATCCGATTGGCTTCGTGGGCTGTATAGCTCTTCAGGCTGTGCATGATTTTCGCCAGGCGGCTCTTGGAATCACCGAATTCGCCTACGGGTTGGTCTGTGAACTCTCGCTGACTCGTTCCCGCAGGCTCGATCGGTTGCAGTAGGACGTGCACGTGGTTCGGCATTACGCAATAAGCGAGCAAGTAGTAGAGGCCGCTGTGGTGGAAGTAGAGACTTGTGCGCATCTTCGCAGCGACTCGCGCGTCGCGCAGCCATTCGACCCTGCTGGGCTTGTCCAGGAAGTTGTCGTACTCCGCGAAGAGCAGGTTGTGCACACGAGCTCGATGTTCGGACTGGCTTATTCCTGCGGCCGGTCTTCGTCGCAGCATTTCTTCGCGGCGCCGCTCAAGCCGTTCGATGATCGCGAGCGGTAGAGTGTCGGCGAGCCGGAACGTGACAAAGTGTGCCGCGCCAGGCACGTACCAGTGCGGAAGGCGTCGGCGCGTGATCTTTTCGCTGGGCCGTCGTGGGGTAGGCGTCTCGCCTGCCTTTGGTCCGAGTGGCGTAGGCGTCCCGCCTGCCACTGATCGGCGTTTCTCGGTGCTCATGGGAACGACCTGGAGTTTGAGCTTCTTGTCGGCAATGCCAAAAGGCAGGCGGGACGCCTACCCCACGATCCACTCCGGCAGCCGCTGCGGATTCCCTTCGCTATCGACGCAGCCAAGCACCACGTGCGCCTCGGCCAGAAGCTCGTCGCCGCGAAAAAGATGGTAATCGTGCTCAATCGAAGCCGCCCGCACGCGCGTGACCGTCGTCCGCAGCTTGAGCAGCTCGTCGTACCTTGCCGGCCGGTGATAGCGGCACTCGGCCCGCACGACCACAATGAACAGGCCGGCGTCCTCCATCTCGCGGTAGGTGCGCCCCTGCGCCCGCAGCAACTCCGTCCGGCCCATTTCGAAATACGTGAAGTAGTTGCCGTGGTGGACGAAGCCGCCGGGGTCGGTTTCCGGGTAGCGGACGCGGAACTCGATCTCGTGCTGCTGCATGGCGGGAATCTCGATGGTGGAATCCGGTCGGCGATGTCCCAAGGATTGTAGGAACTGCCGGAATGGTTCACTACTGGCCGCCGCAAGGCCGGGCTGGCCTTTTCCATTGGCGCGGCGTTCGCGTAGACTTCCCGATAGAGAACGTGTTTCGTAAAGGGTGCGATGATTAAGCACGGCTGAATCACCGAGGGGCTGACGCCCCCGCTCGCCATACGAGAGGCCCCATGCCCATCGATTTCAAGCTGCCCGAATTGGGCGAAGGCATCACGGAAGGCGAAGTGGCCGACATTCTGGTCGCCGAGGGCGACGTCGTCGCCGCCAACCAGGACGTGGTCGAGATCGAGACGGGCAAGGCGGTGGTGCCGGTGTCGTGCCCTTACGGCGGGCGCGTGGCGAAGATTCATGTGACGAAAGGGGGAAAGGTCGCCGTCGGCGGCATGCTGATGTCGATCGAGGCGACGGCCCCCACAGACGGGCAGGGCAAGGACCGCGGCACGGGCGGCGCGCCCTCGGCGGCGATGCCGACTCAGCCCGCTCCGAAGGCCGAACGTCGTGAAGCACCCGCCGAGGAGCCTGGCCGGGCGACCGTGCCGATGGTCCAGCCGTCCTCGCCCGCGGCGGAAATTAGCGGGCCGGCGATTGTGCCCTTTGAGCCGGCCGTCGGCGCCGCAACCGCGCCGGCGCCGCCCGCGGCCGAAAGCTCCGAGATCCCCGCCGCCGCCAGCCCCGACACGCGCCGCTATGCCCGCGAGCTGGGCGTCGATTTGCAAAGCGTGCCCGGGACCGGACCCGGCGGGCGGATCACCAAGGAGGACGTGAAATCGGCCGTGCGGGCGACGCTCTCGGTGGCGCCGGCGACGGTCCCCAAGCCGCCCGGCGCTCCGCCTGCGCCCGCGAAGCTCGAGGGCATCGCCGACCGCGACGCATTCGGCCCGGTCCGCCGCGCGCCGCTCACGAAAATCCGCGAGACGATCGCAGTCAACATGGCCCGCTCGGCCGCGACGATCCCCCACGTCACCAATCTCGACGACGCCGACATCACCGAGCTGGAGCGCATCCGCAAGGGAAGCATGGCCGATTACGTGGGCGACGTGAAGCTCACGACGCTGTCGTTTGCGCTCAAGGCCGTGGCCCTGGCCCTGCGGCAACATCACGTCGTGAGCGCCTCGATCGACATGGAGCAAAAGCAGGTCGTCTACAAGGATTATGTGAGCATCGGCGTGGCGGTGGATACGGAGCGCGGACTTGTCGTGCCGGTCTTGCGCGAGGCCGACAGGCTGAGCATTCCCCAAATCGCGCAGTGGCTGACGCAAACGGCGGCCAGCGTCCGCTCCGGCCGCTTCAAGCCCGACGACCTGCGCGGCGGGACGTTCACCGTGAGCAACCTGGGGGCGGTGGGGGGAACCTACTCGACGCCGATCATCAATCCGCCCGAGGTGGCGGTGTTGCTCTTGGGCCGGGCGCGCAAGATGCCGGTGTCGGTCGACGAAAAAATCGAAACGCGCCTCATGCTGCCGTTGAGTCTGTCCTACGATCACCGGCTAGTAGATGGGGCGGCCGCGGCGCGGTTCCTCAACGAGGTGAAGTCATACCTGGAGGTGCCGGGAAGGCTGCTCTTGGCGCCGTAGGCGAGCGCGGAGTCGGGAGCGGGACGTTCCCCAATTTGCAATTTGCATTTTTCAATTCTCAATTTTCAATTTCCGCATTACATCCGCCGAACTCTTAGTGGAGTCACCGTCCACCGTCGCCAAAAGTCCGCCGAGCACACCCCGTGGACTACCTCTGGGCCGTTCTTTTCGTCGTCTCCCTCCTCGTCGGCTGGTGCCTGACGGTGCTGACGCTGCCGGGCAACTGGGTCATGGTCGCCGCGGCGGCCCTTTATGCCTGGCTCGGCCCGCTCCAGGAACACACGCGAGTGGCCCTGAGCTGGTGGGCCGTCTTAACGCTCGCGGTCCTGGCCACGGTCGGCGAGGGGATCGAGTTCCTGGCCGGCGCGATGGGGGCGAGAAAAGGCGGCGGCAGCAAGCGGGCGGCCGTGCTGTCGGTCGTCGGCTCGCTGGTGGGCAGCCTCGTCGGCGGCGCGATCGGCGGATTCATTCCGCCGCCGGTGATCGGACTCGTCGTGGCCGTGATCGTATGTGCGGGCCTGGGGGCTTTGGGCGGCGCGATGCTCGGCGAAATGTGGAAGGGGAAGGACATGAACGAAAGCCTGCGGGTCGGCGCGGCGGCGTTCTGGGGGCGGATCCTGGGCACGCTGGCCAAGGTCATGATCGCGTCGGTGATGGTGGCGGTGGGCGTGGTGGCCGTGTTCGTGCCCTAAGGGGCAGGACGCATTGGAAATGCGTCGCCCGCTGTGAGCAGCAGTGCGGCCCGCGAGCATCGGGCGCACGGGCGTCGGAAATCCCCGCGGCTCGTGCGACGCATTTCCCAATGCGTTCTACGTGCGGGGTCCGGTAGAATGGCGGCATGCCCCTCTTCGGCCTTTTGAACCTCAACAAGCCCGCCGGGATGACCTCGCGCGACGTGGTCGACGTCGTGCAGGACCTGGTGCGGCCCGACCGGACCGGGCACGCCGGCACGCTCGATCCCCTGGCCTCCGGCGTGCTCGTCGTCTGCGTCGGCAAGGCCACGCGGCTCATCGAGCACGTGCAGCGGATGCCGAAGCGCTATACGGCCACGTTTCTCTTGGGGCGGCAGAGCGACACGGAAGACGCCGAGGGGAACGTGACGCTTTTGCAAAACCCGCCCGTCCCGGCGCTGGAGGAAATTCGCGTCGCGGCCGACGGGATGACCGGCGAGATCGTGCAGCGCCCGCCGGCGTTTTCGGCGGTGAAGGTCGGCGGGCAGCGGGCCTACAAGCTGGCCCGCCGCGGCCAGCAGCCGGAGCTGGCCCCGCGGCCGGTCGTCGTACACCACATCGAGATCGTGTCGTACACCTATCCGGAGCTGGTGCTCGACGTGGAGTGCGGCAGCGGGACCTACGTCCGCGCGCTCGGCCGCGACCTGGCGGAAAAGCTCGGCACGGCGGCGGTGATGTCGGCGCTTGTCCGCACGGCCATCGGCGACTTCCGTATTGAAGATGCCGCCGAGCCGCAGGCCCTTACGCCCGACAATCTCGCGCAAAGTCTCTTGCCGCCGCGGCGGGCGGTGTCGATGCTGCCGGCCGTGGCGTTGTCGGCGGCCCAGATCGTCAGGCTGGGGCACGGCCTGGCGCTATCGGGCGTGGAGCTGCCGCCGGGACTGCCCGACGGCGGCGAAGCGGCGGCGCTCGACGAGCAGGGCGGCCTGGCGGCGATTGTGAAGCGCGACGGGGAGTGCCTGCGTCCTGTGCGGTGCTTTCTGTAGGACACGCCAAAGACGAACTGGCCTACCTCAAAACGGTGACTTCTGCGAGACTTTTGGCCGCAAGCCCATGCTGTCGCGCCGCGGCGACTTTTTTCACGCCGAAGGCGTACATAGCATAGCCCAGAGTCGCCGCGCAGCGGCGCACCCTGGGTACCGGTTCACAACACAGCGAATACCCCGAAGGGGTTAGATAGCTCCGCGCCGGCGCCGCAACGGCGATCGAAACGAACCGAGCTACGACAGCCAGCACATCCAATGAAACGATCCACGTTGAAGATCTTCTTTTCCGTCGGCGAACCGAGCGGCGACGTGCACGCCGCCAACCTCATCGCCGCGCTGCGCGCGTCGCGGCTGGACGTGACGTGCCTGGGCCTGGGCGGGCCGAAGATGGCCGGCGCCGGCTGCCGGCTGCTCTTCGACATGACGCAGCTTGCCGTAATGGGCGTGCTCGCGCCGCTGGCGAACGTGGCGCGCTTCTGGCGATTGCTGCGGGACGCCAAAAAGTGCCTGCGCGACGAGCGACCCGACGCGCTCGTGCTCATCGACTATCCCGGCTTCAACTGGCACGTGGCCGCCGCAGCCCAGAAGCTCGGCATCCCGGTTTTCTACTACGGCCTGCCGCAAGTCTGGGCTTGGGCGACGTGGCGCGTGCGCAAGATGCAGCGGCTCGTCGATCATGCGCTGTGCATGCTGCCCTTCGAAGAGCCCTGGTTCCGCCAGCGCGGCGTCCACGCGACCTACGTGGGACACGCCTACTTCGACGAGTTGTCACACCGAAAGCTCGACGAGAGTTTTCTGGCCGCCGAGCGCCGCCGGCCCGGCCCGCTGGTTGCCATCCTGCCCGGCTCGCGCGTCCACGCCGTGAAGAGCAACTTGCCGTCGATGCTGAGGGCCGCGCGGCTCGTGCGCGAGCAAGTGCCGGACGTCCGCTTCGCCGTGGCCGCTTACAACGAGACCCAAGCTGAGATGGCGCGGGCTTGCATCGCCGCCGCCGGCCCGGATGCCGACGTTTTCTTCGGCCGCACGCACGAGCTGATGCAGCTTGCGCACTCGTGCCTGGCCTGCTCCGGCTCCGTGTCGCTGGAGCTTTTGCACTTCGCCCGGCCCACCGTCATCCAGTATCGCATGCACCCTGTGATGTACACGCTGCTGGATCGGCTGGGCTTGATGAACGTGCGGCACATTACGCTCGTGAACTTGATGGCGGCGCGGGAGCCGTTCTGCCGGCGGCCCAAGCCCTTCGACCCGCACGCGCCCGGCGCGCGCGAGGTCCCGTTCCCCGAGTACCCAAGCTGGACCGACAAGTCGCACGAGATCGCCGCGCACCTGGTCGAGTGGCTGACGGACGGGGCTGAATACGCGCGGCGCGTGGTGCAGCTTCGGGAGCTGCGATCCCGGTTCGGCGGGCCGGGAGCATCGCGCAAGGCGGCGGAGCACATCCTCTCGGTGCTGGGGTGGCACGCCCTGAGCGCGGCGGATGAGCAGGTTGCAGATCGTCGCACGAGACACGTTGCCTGACGACACGTTGCGCAGCGCCAGTCGCGAAGGGCGTGCGTCGCGACCAGGGTGGCACGCCCTGACCGTGGTGGAAACACGCCTCGGTTTGCCGACGCACCAAGTCGGCGATGCAGATGCTGGGCAATAGCTGTCGCGAAGGGCGTGCGCAAGCGCGCGCCGGCCACGAGCACGCCCTTCGCGTCAGGCGCAGACCAACTTCCCGCCAGACTTCGGCAAACGCGGCGCAGCGACAGATGTGTCGCGATGCCCGCTCAGGGCGTGCCACCCTGACCTTTTCCGCCGTCGCCCGCCGCGGTATCATCGGCGCTCCAAACCTCCCAAAAACAGCCGCAGAACGCGGCATTTTCCCGAAGGCAATCCGCGATGACCGACGTCCACGTCACCTGGCACGAACATTCCGTCAGCCGCGCCGAGCGCGAACAGCTCAATGGAAACAAGGGCTGCGTCGTCTGGCTGACGGGCCTCTCGGCCTGCGGCAAGAGCACGATCGGCAACCTCCTCGATCACAAGCTGCACCAGCTTGGCGTCCACAGCTTTGTGCTCGATGGCGACAACGTCCGCCACGGACTCAACGCGGGGCCGGGCATGCTCAAGGAGCGGCACGGCGAGGAGTTCGCCAAACGCTTCGGCCTGGGCTTTTCCGCCCAGGACCGCGAGGAAAACATCCGCCGGATCGGGGCCGTGGCGCAGCTATTTTGCGAGGCGGGCATCGTGGCCGTCACGGCCTTCATCAGCCCCTACCGCCGCGACCGCGACCGGGCCCGCGCCATGGTCAAGCCCGGCGACTTCATCGAGGTGTTCGTGAATGCCCCGATCGAAGTCTGCGAGGCCCGCGACCCCAAGGGCCTGTACAAGAAGGCCCGCGCCGGCGAGCTGAAAGGCTTCACGGGGATCGACGACCCCTACGAGCCGCCGGAGAAGCCGGAGCTGGCGCTCGACTCGGGCAAAAAGGACGCGGAGGCGCTTTCGGACGAGCTGCTGGCGTATTTGCGGAAGGCGGGGAAGATCAAGTAGTCGGCATGACGCCGCATCGCGCGGCGGAGCCGCATCAAGAGAGCACGTCGAGCAGTGCCGCGACCTCGTCCGACGGCTGCGCGAATAAGGCGCGGGCTTCAGCATTGATCGACACTGTCAGCTTCTTCTTCCACGACGCGTAGGCTCCGGCCAACCAAAGGTATCGATCCAGCTCTCGGTTGCTGCGCGTAACCCCGCTGAGTCGCTTCAACTGTTGAAGGTTGCTCACGAACTCCACGTATGGGTGGGACGGATTCTCCGAAAACCCTCTGCCCAAGTGCTGTTTCAGCATTCTGAGCGCGTGAGAATCCATGATCGGGAATCGGTCGTCGTCGACGAAGAAGTGCGCGAACTTCGAGGCGAAGCTGATGTGGCGTCGCTCACGCTTTTGCCCCTCCGACGGTGGCAAGGCTGCGAGTCGTTCGACGAGCTCTGCGCCGGCTGTGCCGAGGTCGGCCCCTGCGAGCACATTTGCCACATACTTCGCCATCCGTGTCGTCGCGTACACGTTCGTGCCGTAAAGCGCGTTCACCGCCACCACCTTGAGCACGCAGGCCTCTGGCGCGAAGCCTGGGCAGCGATCCGCAAGCAACCAAAGCGCCTGATCCGCAAGCCGCCACTGGTCAAGGCGTTCATACAATTGGTTCGCAGCCTCGACCTTCTCGACTGGGAGAGGAACGACAAGAGCCATTTGTAACTCAATGGGTGTCGGCGTTGTTCCAGGCATTTCCTCATCCCATCAACCGTTCAAGGCGGCCGATTTCAGGCGCTTTTGGGGCCTTGGATTGCAGCAGCGCCAGCGAATGGCTCACGTGGTTGAAGCTCTCAAGTTCCTTACGCTCATCGTCGTTGAGCGCCCCTGCGCGCGCTTTTTCCGACAGTTCGTTCATCCGCTTGCGGTCGTAGCCCGAAAAATCGAGGCCGAGGAAGTACCGGGCGGCGCTGGGTTCCATCTCGCCGCTCGGTGCCTCGACGAGCCGCGCCCAAATCGCCGGTTCATTGTTGAGTACGGTGGACATGGTGTAGCGCAGTCCTACGTCAGATCATGGCCTGACGAATCTCCGCCAACGCCTCGTTCCAGTCGCGCAGCACGGCCCGACCTTCGCGAATCGCCTTGAGCCGCCGCCGGATTTCGGCCGCCCACGCCTTATCGACGTCCTCGTCGGCGGTTTCCGGTTCCAGGCTGAGAAGCAATTCGTGAGCCACTGCCGCGCGATCGTGTGCGGGCAGCGAGAGGGCATCGTGCAGGATCTGATCGGCAGTTGACATTTTTGCACGCGACCTGTGGTGATTTTGCGGCTGCTACACCTGGCCATTGTAGCTTGGCAGCGCGCCGCGAGGCTACACCGTTCCGCTGGCAACAGACCCGGAAGAAAGAAGGCATCTGATCATTCGGCTGCCGGGCGACGTCGCGCCGCGAGCCGCTTTTTCACCGAGGGGCTGGTGAGTTCCCGCAGCGCGTCCTTTCCCACCCACCGCGCCGCGGCGCTTTGCGAGGCGATCGATGCCGGAGAGATTGGGTCCCTTGTGCAAATTGCAGTGCAAGCAGGCGACGGCGAGATTGGCCGCCACGGTCGGCCCTCCGTGCTTCCGCGCGATAATGTGGTCGACCTGAATGGGCGATCGATAGAAAACCTGCGGCATGCGGCAATATTCGCAGGCGTCCTTTGCCCGCCGGCGCACGCGTTGTTCCAGGGACTTCTTCATCCCGATCAACCGTTCAAGCCGGCCGTCTTAAGGCACTTCCGGGCCTTGGACTGCAGCAGCGCCAGCGAATGACTGACGTGGTTGAAACTCTCCAGTTCGTCACGTTCCTCGTCCGTGAGCGTGCCCTCGCGCGCTTTTTCGGACAATTCGTTCATACACCCGCGGTCGTAGCCCGAAAAATCGAGGCCGAGGAAGTACCGGGCGGCGCTGGGTTCCATCTCACCGCTCGGCGCCTCGACAAGCCGCGCCCAAATGGCCGGTTCGTTGTTTCTTGCCGTGGACATGGCCTATGCACTTCAGTCTGCCGGTTGAGTCCATCTCCAGGCTATCGCTTGCGTCGAATTCGGACCACAGCCGCTGTTCAATGCTGGATTGCTGAGCCTCGTCGCGCGGTGAGACGCCTACGACGTCCCCTCTCGCGCCGCCGTGCCGCCCGCGCGCGACCGCTGCCTACCCTCGATCCAGAGGAACTTATCGAGTTTCTTCCGCCCAATGCCGGTAAGTTCAAAGCGTGACCTGAGTTCATCCACGATCTGAACGAATCTCGGGTACTGACGGAGTTCGTATTTGCGGAACACGCCGAATCGAAATTGCCGCTGGTATTCCCAGAGCAGCCATTTTACATTGCTGTCGAAAATCTGAAAACGCTCCGGCTCATGCCAACTGCAATACTTCGTCGCAAACGACAGAACGAACCGAGGTTTCTCCTTGAACGAAACAGACGCCATGTCGTGGACGAGCGATACATCGCCTTGACGCAGTCGTTCGTCGATGCCAAGGTCGAGAATGTGCTTGGCCACCGTCCATACATCGTAGATGCTCGTGCTGTACAGGCGGTTCAAGACAATCGTCTTGACAAGCACGTGCTCGAATTCCCTGTTGTGCGGCCACTGCGCGAAGACCAGCCCAACCGCGCGCTCGGCGCCATAGAATCGCTCATCGCCCTCCAGTTCGCAAAGTCGCTGCTGGACGTAATCCAGAGTTGGCTCTGTGAGGCCCATGCGGCGCCCTACTTGGCTCGTGTGGGCAGACGGAAGTGTCGCCGTTATCAATGGCGCGCGATGGCT
This sequence comes from Planctomycetia bacterium, assembly GCA_016177915.1. GTDB lineage: Bacteria > Planctomycetota > Planctomycetia > Pirellulales > S012-138 > JACOUI01. Next base: position 12,098 of record JACOUI010000171.1, on the reverse strand, counting down.
CGCAACGCGGCTCTGCCGGCAGGCCTCGTCTCGCGGAGCGAGACGGCTACATGGACGCCTTCTCCATCATCGCCTTGCACACCTTGTACGGCGCCATCGGCAGCTCCCGCATGCGCACGCCCGCCGCGTGGTAGATCGCGCTTGCGATCGTGGCCGGCGGCGAGACGATCGGCGTCTCCCCCACGCCCCGCACGCCGTACGGATGCGCCGGGTTCGGAACCTCCACGATCACCGTCTCGATCATCGGCACGTCCAGCGCCGTCGGCATCCGGTAATCGAGGAAGCTGGCGTTGGTCATCCGGCCCTGGTCGTTGTAGAAATACTCCTCGTTGAGCGCCCAGCCGATCCCCTGCGTCGCCCCCCCCTGCATCTGCCCTTCCACGTAGCTGGGGTGGACGGCCTTGCCCGCGTCCTGGACCGCCGTGTAGCGCAGGATCGTCACCTTGCCGGTCTCGGGATCGACCTCGACGTCGGCAATGTGCGCCCCGAAGCCGTTCGTTGCGCCCTGCGGATCGACCGTCGCCCGGCCGATGATCCCGCCGCCCGTCTCCGGCAGCTTGGCCGCCAGCTCTTTGAACGTGATCGACTTGCGGCCGTTGCGAAAGACGCCCGCATCGAACTTCACCTGCTGGGGCTTGCAATCCCACAGCATCGCCGCCCGCTCGGACATCTGGCGAATGATGTCCAGGCCGCACTGATACGCCGCCAGCCCCGTGGCGAACGTCACCCGGCTGCCGCCCGTGACGTCGGTGTAGCCGATGCTGTCGGTGTCGCCCACCTTGGGGTGTACGTCCTCCGCCGGAATGCCCAGCGTCTCGGCAAGCTGCATGGCCACGCTCGTCCGCGTGCCGCCGATGTCCGTCGAGCCTTCCACCAGCGCCACCGTCCCGTCCGGCTCCACGCTCGCCGACGCGCTCGACTTGAGCCCGATGTTGAACCAGAACCCGCACGCCACGCCCCGCCCGCGGTTCTTGCCCGTCAGCTTCGACTTGTAGTGCGGCGTGTTCTTGGCCGCCTGCAGCGTTTCCACGAGTCCGATCCGCGGATAGACCGGCCCATCGACGCGCCGCGTCCCCTCCTTCGCTGCGTTCTTCAGGCGGAAGTCGATCGGGTCCATCTTCAGCGCCTCGGCCAGCTCGTCGATGATCGTCTCGCAAGCAAACGCCGCGTGCGTCGCGCCGGGCGCGCGGTAGGCCTTGGTCTGCGGCTTGTTCACGCAGACGTCGAAGCCATCCACTCGCGCATTGGGCAGGTCGTAGCAACTGAAGACGCACATGCAGCCGGGGCCGATGACGCCGCCGGGATAGGCGCCGGCGTCGTAGGCCAGCCAGGCCTCGCCGGCCACGAGCTTGCCGTTTTTCTTCGCGCCGAGCTTGACGCGCATGAAGCTGGCCGGCGTGGGACCGGTGCCCTCGAAAACCTCCTGCCGGGTCATCGTCATCTTGACGGGCCGGCCGGATTTCTTGCTGAGCATGGCCGCGACCGGCTCAAGATAGATCGAGATCTTGCCGCCGAACCCGCCGCCGATCTCGCACGGGATCACCGTCACCTGCGACACGGGCACCTGCAGCACCTCGGCCGTCTGCTGTCGGCACGTGAACGCGCCTTGCGTGGCGCTATAGATTGTCAAGTGCCCGTCGGCGTTCCACAGGGCCACCGCGGCGTGCGGCTCGATGTAGCCCTGGTGGACGGTCTGCGTTTTGAACTCGCGCTCGATGACCAGGTCGGCCGAGGCAAAGCCCTTCTTCACGTCGCCGATTTCGAAGATCAGGTGCTTGGCGACGTTGCTCGGTTTCTTGCCGACCTTGCCCATCTGGTCCGTGTAGACGTCGTCGTGCAACAGCGGCGCGTCTTCTTTCATCGCGTCGAGCACCCAGGTGACCGCCGGCAGCGGCTCGTACTGCACCTGGATGAGCTTCGCAGCCTCGGCCGCGTCAAGCGCGCTGGCCGCGGCCACGGCCGCCACGGCGTGACCCTTATAAAGCGCCTTGTCCTTGGCCATGCAATTGGCCGACAGGTGCGCCAGGTTCACGGCCCCCTCGCCCAATTCGGCGATCTTGTCGGCCACGTTGGGAAAATCCTTCCCCGTGACGACGGCCAGCACGCCGGGATACTTCTCCGCCGCGGAGGTGTCGATCGAGACGATCCGCGCGTGGGCGTGCGGGCTGCGGACCATCGAGGCGTGGATCAGGCCGGCCAACTTCACGTCGGCCGTGTAGATGGCGCGGCCAGTGACCTTGTCGGCGCCGTCGTGGCGGATGGGGCGCGTGCCGAGCACCTTGAACTTGGGCACCTTGGCCCGGCCGTTCGTGCGGCCGTTGGTCGACCTTCGGGCCGCCTGGGCGGCGCGGCGGACGGACCGGCGGTTGGCCTTGGACGGGAGACGCTTGGACTTGTTTTTTCGCAGCGGTGATTTCATGGGCGTAACTCCGAAAACCGAAAGTGGAGGCCTTTAGCTACCAATCATGGCCCCACCGACGCGGGGTCGGTGGAGGCCGGACGAGTTAGTCGCGTTGTAGCTTTCAGTCGTGGCCCCACCTATACGGGGTCGGTGGAGGCGTAGCATCAAGCGTGTGTCATTTCCTTCGCCGCTTCCATCACCGCCCGCACGATCTTGTCGTAGCCCGTGCAGCGACAGAGGTTCCCCGACAGCTCGAAACGGATTTGCTCCTCGGTCGCGTGCGGGTGCTTATCTAAGAGTGCCTTGGCGGCAACGAGGAATCCCGGCGTGCAGACGCCGCACTGCAGCGCCGCCCCTTCCAGGAAGCATTGCTGGAGCGGGTGCAGCCGGCCGTCGCAGGCGATGCCCTCGACGGTTTGGATCGTCGCCCCTTCGGCCTCGACGCCCAGCACCAGGCAGCTATCGACCGGCAGGCCGTCGAAGAGCACGGTGCAGGCGCCGCAGTTGCCGTTGTTGCAGCCTTCCTTGGCGCCGGTGAGTCCGAGCACGTCGCGGAGGACCTCCAGCAGGCTCTGCCGGGCCTCGCAGAGGAACTCGACCTGCTCGCCGTTGATGGTTGTCGTAACGTGGAGTTTTTTTCCCACGGTGGTTTCCTCAAATGTCGTTCTCAAGTGCCGATGCACCCGAAGGTTGACACCTCCGGCTCGCCGAAAATCACGCGCCGGCCCGCTCCGCCGCCTTCGCCAGTGCCCGCCGCGTCAGCACGCCCACCAGGTGCAGTCGGTACTGGGCCGGGCCGCGCATGTCGCTGATCGGGCTGGCGGACTGCCGGGCCAGCTCGCCGGCTTGGCGGAAGGTCTCTTCGCTCGCTGGCTTCCCCGCCAGAAATCGGCTGGCCTGCTCGGCCAGCTTCGGCGTGGGGGCGACCGCCGCCAGGCCAATCCGCCCCTCGGCGATTACGCCGTCTTGCATCCGCAGCCAAGCCCCGGCGCCGACGACCGCAATGTCCATTTCGTTTCGCGGGATGAACCGCAGGTAGTGCGAGCCGCTCTTGGCGGCCGGCGGCGGAAACTGGATCGACACCAAGAGCTCGCCGCGCCGCAGTACGTTCTTTCCCGGCGACGTGCAGAACTGCTCGACCGGCACGCTCCGCATCCCCTCCGGGCCGGCAATTTTGCAGGCCGCCCCGAGTGCGATGAGCGCTGGGATGGAATCCGCCGCGGGCGACGAGTTGCACAGGTTCCCGCCGATGCTCGCGCGGCTTTGAATCTGCCAGCCGCCGATGATCCGGGCGGCGTCAGCGAGCGCCGGATAGGCCGCCGCCACGTCGCCGTCCTCGTAAATCCGGTAGCAGGGCACGGCCGCCCCCAGCGACAGTCCGCTCGCCGGATCGAACCGGTAGGTCATGATCTCGGGGATCTTCTTGACGTCCACGACCAGGTCGGCCTCGCGCAGCCCCTCGCGAAGCTGGACGATGATGTCGGTCCCGCCGGCGAGGATTTTGGCCCGCTCGCCCCGCGCCGCCAGCAGGCTGACGGCCTCGTCGAGCGTGGCCGCCGCCGCGTATTCAAAATCCTTCAAGGATGCGAATCTCCGCAAAAAAGGCCGGCAAAGTAAAAATACCCACGGGTTTGTCCGCAGAACAAAGATGCCTGGACTTGCCGCGGCGCGCAACGCAGAGGGCAATATCGGACGGGCCTCTCTCACTGTCAAGCATACGACGGGGGTCCGTTCCGCAAGAAATCCCGGCCAGAGACACGCTTTGTTTTTCCTCGCCGCCGGCACTTGGTATAACTACGTGTGCGGCTCGCGTGCGCCGCGCGTCACAGCGTCCAACGTCGCTCCGTTCCACGCAGCGGCCTCCCATGTCCCCGCGCCTGGTGCCGGCATCGCTCCTGGCCGTCGCCGTCGTTCTGGCGGCCGGTTCCGTTCGCGCTCAGGCGATCGTCCCGCTCGATGCTTCCGGGTTCGACGAAGACCCCGGCGTCAGCTTTCCCCAGGACCGCACGGCTATTCGCCGGCTGCGGATGGCCCAGGACCGGATCGCCGGCGGCAATTATCAGGACGCAGTCCCGCTGCTTTCCGCCATTCTCGATCTGCCCGAAGACAGCTTCTACCGGCCGGAGAACACGCAATCGGTCTACGTGAGCATCAAGGCGGAGGCCGGGAGGCTGCTCGCTCAGCTTCCCGCGGAGGCCCGGAAGCAATTCGTCGTCCAGCACGAAGCGGCGGCCAAGAAGGCGCTGGAGGCCGCCCTGGCCGACGGCGACCTCGCGGCGGCGGCGCAGGTGATGACGCGCTACGTTCACACGCCCGCGTCTTACCATGCTGCGCTCATCGTCGCGGGCGACCACCTGGACCACGGGCGGCCGTTGGCGGCGGCGCTCTGCCTGCGGAGGCTGGAGCTGGCGCCGACCGCCGAAATGGTCAGCCTTGAGCCGACGCTCTCGCTTTCTGTGGCGCTGGCCTGGCGCCGGGCCGGCATGCCCGAGATCGCGGCCGAGCGCCTCGGCCGGCTGCAGTCGTCGCGTCCGAACCTGACGCTGCCCATCGGCGGGTCCGACGTGCCGCTATTTGCCGGCGATCCGCTGGCCGTGCTGGCGCGGTTCGACGGCGCAGCCGCCGTCGGTCGTCCCGCTCCCGCTTGGCCCGTGTCCCGCGGGAACGCGGCCCGAAGCGGCGTTGGTTCTTTGCTCCGCTCGCCGCTCTTGCACCGCTGGGAGGCGGGGTTCTACGACGATTTTCTGGACGTTGCCGAGGACGAGCGGTGCAGCGAGATCGACCGCGGCGTGACGGAGCTTCTGGCGGAGTCGTCCCTGCGCTTGCGGCAGGAGGGGAAAGACCTGCCGTTTCCCGTCGCGCAGCCGCTCGTGGTGCGGGACCTGGTGATCGCGCGATCGGCGGCGAAGATCGTGGCGCTGGACGCGGCGACCGGCCGCCGCCGCTGGGAAGCCGCCGTCGACCCCGAGCTGCAATCGCTGCTGCGCGCCGTGCACCGCAGGCCGTCCAGCGCCAGCGCGGAGGAAAGCGGCCTGTCGCCGGCCGACTTGCAGACGCCCCCCGCGCTCTTGCGGCGGATCGTGGCGCAGGGCCTGGTGCGGCGGGTGTGGCACGATATCACGTACGGAACGCTGTCGAGCGACGGCCAGCGCGTTTTCGCCGTCGAAGACCTGCCGTTCCGGCCGGACGTGATCTGGGAGCCCGACGGCCTGCACCGCGTGGACAACGCGCGCCGCAAGCACAACCGCCTGGCGGCCTACTCGATCTCGCGCGAAGGCTCGCTGGCCTGGGAGGTCGGGGGCCCGGACAGCGAACAGGGGATCGACCCCAAGGCCGAAAGCGCCAAGACCCCGCACGAAGAAACGCCCGACGCCGCCGGCGCGTTTTTCCTCGGTCCGCCGCTGCCGCTTTCCGGGCGGCTGTACGTGCTGGCGGAGCGAAACGCCGAAATCCGCCTGTTGGAGCTGGCGGCCGCCACGGGCGCCGTGCTCTGGTCGCAGCCGCTCTGCTCGACGCAGGCCTCGATCCGCGCCGACTTCCATCGCCAGATCGCCGGCGCGTCGCCGGCCTACGCCGACGGCGTCCTCGTCTGCCCCACCGCCGCCGGGGCCGTCGTGGCCATCGACCTGGCCTCGCGCTCGCTCTTGTGGGCCTTCACCTATCGCCGCGACGAGTCGCTGATCAACGACGAAATGCCGGGCCGCATCGATCCCGTGCTGCTGGACAGCCAGCGCACCTGGCTCGATGCGTCGCCGGTCATCGTCGAGGGAAGGGTGCTCTTGACGCCGCCGGGCGGGCACAGCCTGTACTGCCTGGGCCTGCTGGATGGGAAACCGCAGTGGAAAAACCCGGCGCCGCGGGACGACTCGCTGTTCGTGGCGGCGGTGGACGGGGGAAACGTGCTGCTCGTCGGCCGAAGCGGCGTCCGCGGGCTGCGCTTGGCCGACGGGAAGGCAAGCTGGGTCGCTGCGGCCTATCCCGGCCGCGAGTCTCCCGCTGGCTCCGGCTTCGCCCATGGCGGCGACTACTCGCTCCCGCTCACCAGCGGCGCGCTGGCGACCGTCGACATCGCCTCCGGCAAGTACGCGCTTTCCCGGCCGGAAAACTCGCAGACCGGCGCCCCGTTGCGCGGGAATCTGTTGTCGGTCGGGGGCGTGCTGTACGTGCAGGATGAGCTGGGCCTCTCGGCCTACGGCGCGCCCTGACAAGGAACCGCCTGTCGGCGCAAGCTACGGCTGGTCGAGGTGGATTTCCATCGTGCCTCCGAACTGCCCGAGCGAGATGGCGTCGTATTGCTCGCCGTGGTCGCCGTTGCCGCCCTTGCCGCCGGAACCAAGGCCGGCACCGCCGCCGGCGCCGCCCAGGCCGCCGATCGCCCCTGCGCCGTTGAGCGCGCCGTCCGCGCCGTCCGCGCCGTTTTCCATTCCCGCCGCGCCCGCGCCGCCCGAGCCGCCCTGCCCGGCGTCCGCCGTTTCGGTGACCGTGGCCGTCGAGCTGATCGAGTAGGGCCCCTGGCCGAAGCCGGCGACGACGATGGCGTCCCCTTCGTCGACGAATTCCACGAATTCACCCAGCCCAATCCCGAACGAGCCGTTGCTTGCGTTCAGCGTCATTTCGGACTGTCTTTTGGAAACCCGCCACGCTGTTGAAACCAATGGCCGACATTCGTCCTTGACCATCCGGGGCCAGAATGAGCATCGCGCGCGGGTTCTCGACGCCGATCACCTGGCCGTTCTGATCCACCTGCGGAGGCCCCATGGCGATCACCACGCGCACGTCGCGCGGCCACGTCGGCCCGTCGCCAAATCCGCCGTGGCCCCATCCCATTTCCACCCGGACGTGGGCGATCGTGTTCGTAGGAGTGCCGGGAGGCGCGGTGGGAGAGCGTCGCACGACCGCTACCGTGTTGACATCGGTAAGCTGAATCGAGGTCACGGAACCGGTGGCCTGGGCCCCCTGGCCGCCGTCCCCTCCGTTTCCGCCCTGTCCTTGAGGCGCGGCGCCTCCGCCGCCGCCCGCGCCGCCCCCGCCGGAGCCTTCCAGCGCGGCATCGATGTATTGCGTATGGAGAAAGGCCCAATTGAGGACGGCCTGGTTGTCGGGATTGAGTTCGGCCTCTCCAATGGCGCTGCCGAAGACGTCGGCCTTGCCGACCGTGCCGGCCAAGCCCTTCTTGCCGCCGAAGCCGCCACCATCGGGACTGACGCCATCCTGTCCATCCAGACCCTCCCCCTGCTCGCCGGCGTCGGCGCCGTTGGCGCCCGAAATGGGCATCATGTTGTTGCGTCCGCCGTCGCCGCCGCTGCCGCCCCCGCCGCCGAGGATGGAGACGATCTTACCGCTCTCGGCTGCGGAGCCGACTGTGTCACCGGCAACCTGCGCCGAGTCCGGAGTATTGCCGTTGATTCCCTGAGCGGTGAACGTGATCGTAGACGTTGCGCTCAGTTGTTGGCCAACGCGGTCGAGAGTGAACAGAGGCTCTTGAGAGAGCGCGGGTCGCGCTCCTACGACGATCAGAATCGTCGCCAGCGTGAGTGGACTGCATCGGATCATGGTCAATCTCCTTTCATGAGTGAAACGAAAAGGCGGTAACAAGCGGAGTCACGTTAGGGGTCGTCCGGCGGAGAATTCTTGCGCTCCTGGTGCCACTTCTCCCAGGCTCGGACGTCGTACTCGTAATCCTGCCCCGAGTACTCCTTCAGCGCTTCGAGCACCTCAGGGTTCGGCGCTGGAACGTCGACGTCCTTCGTTCCGATCCCACTCTCGAAGTGTCCACGCATATGGCGTCCCCCTGGAACCGCGCTCGCCTTCCACCAGGCGTACCAGTAACCTACGGGCACGCGAGTCTTCTTCTTGACGATCAGCGCGTTGATCAGCGCGCGCGTCAGGTAGGAGTCGGGCGACTCGAACGTTCCCAAGCGCTGCGTCAGTCCCGACCAACGCAGCGCCTGCGCGGCCCGCGCCGAGTGCTTCGAGCCGAGGTAACGAATGAGCTGCGGCAGGGCCTCGCGCTTGTCCGGCAGCGTCCCCAGAGACTTGGCCGCCTCGTGGCGGATGTCGGGCTGCTCGTCCTCGACCGCAAGCTTCGCCAGGGGCGCGATCGCCTTCTTGCTTCCCGTTCGGCCGAGCGCCTGGATGTAGAGGAACCGGACGCTTGTGTTTTTCTCCTTGTCCAAAAGAGCAAGGATCGCCTCCACGGCGGCGGGATCCTTAACCGCCCGGATCTTGTCCATGACCGCGAGAGCGTCCTTGGTCCACCGCAGCGGCTCGCCCACCTCCTCGCGCCACGCGCGGAGCTGCTTCTTCCACTCCTCCGCCGACATCTCCAGGTCCAGCGGCGGCGGGTCCTTTTCCCAAGGGTGTTCCGCCAGCTTGGCCTTGGCCTCGTCGTCCTTCTCATCGCGTGGCGCCGGATCGCCCGCCTGGGCCTGCTCGCCTGGCGCGGCCGGCTTGGCGTCGTCCGCGCGCAGACCGAAGGGGAACAAAAAGGCGACGACCCAGAGGACCGAGAGCACGCTCCTCGACTGCATGCGACAAGGGCGGGACATGGGCTGCCTCCGCGAGCGAGTTGGGGAATCGATTTGACTGAAAGCCAGTTTACCGTTCGTCAAGCGCAGGTCATGTCGGACGTTGGGGCGTCTATACACGCGAACAGCAGGCGCGTGCTCGGTCGACGCGACAAGGAAGACGCGCGGCGCCGCTGCGCGGCGGCCGGCCTTATGCCCCCAGGCTCCCGGCGGCGGGCGCGTCGTCGGTCGAGTGCATTTCCGTCGGCGCCAGCGGCTGCGCTGCGTCGGCGGGCGGCGGAGCGCCGTTGCCGGCGTTTTCCGGCGGCTGGCCCTGCGCCTTCTCCTCCTCGCCAAGCAGCCTGTACTTCTTCAGCAGGCGGTACAGGCTGTGCCGGCTGAGACCCAAAGCGCGGGCCGCATAGGTTTTGTTGCCCCCCTCGCGCTGCAGGACCGCCTGGATGTGCTCGCGCTGCAACTGGTCGAGCCGCACGGAGGGCGGGTCTTCGATGGCCGCTGGCGCCAAGCCGGGTCCCGACCATTCCGCCGGCAGGTCCGCCAGCCGGATCGTCCCGCCGTCCGCCAGAATCTTCGCCCGCTCGATCACGTTGGAAAGCTGCCGCACGTTCCCCGGCCAGGGGTGCCGCTCCATCGCCACCAGCGCCTCCGGCTCGATCTCCCAGTCCGGCCCCAGGAATTGTTTCACCAGCAGCTTCACGTCTCCCCCGCGCTGTCGCAAAGGCGGCAGCTCCAGCGACATCACGTTGATCCGGTAAAAGAGGTCCTCGCGGAACCGACCGGCCGTCGTCTCCTCCTGCAAGTTGCGGTTCGTCGCCGCCAGCAAACGCACGTTCACCCGCCGCTCCTTCAGCGAGCCGATCCGCCGCATCGAGCCGTCCTCCAGCACGCGCAGCAATTTCGCCTGCAGCGGGCCGGGCATCTCGCCGATCTCGTCGATCAGCAGCGTGCCGCCGTCGGCCATCTCGAACAGGCCCGGCTTGGCGCTGACCGCGCCGGTGAAGGCCCCTCTCTCGTGGCCGAAGAGCTCGCTTTCCAGCAGCGTCTCCGGCAGCGCGGCGCAGTTGATGACGACGAGGGGTTTCTCGGCGCGGAGGCTCGACTGGTGCAGGGCGCGGGCGACGAGCTCCTTTCCGGTGCCGCTTTCGCCCTGGATGAGGATGGCCTTGTCGGTAGGCCCGGCGCGTTCGATGAGGCGGAAGACTTCCAGCATGCCGGGCGACTCGCCGATCATCTGGGTCTGCGGCTGGGCGCGGCGGAGGGCGGCCTTGAGCTGTCGGTTTTCCTTGTCCAGCAGGCGCCGTTCGTAGGCCTTCTGCACGATCACCTTCAGCTCGGCCAGCGAAAACGGCTTGGTCAGGTAGTCATACGCCCCCAGCTTCATCGCCTGTACGGCCGTCTCCACGGTGCCTTCGCCAGTGAGGATGATCACCTCGCACTCCGGATGCACCGCCCGCAACTTTTCCAGCACCTCCAGGCCGGACATCCCCGGCATGCGCAGGTCGAGGATCGTGACGTCGAACTGCCGCCGCTGCGTCATCTCCAGGGCCTCCTGCCCGTTGCCCGCCTCCTGCACTTGGTATCCGTCGCGCACGAAATGCCGGGCGGCCACGGTGCGGAATTCGGCGTCGTCGTCGACGATCAGGAGGTCAATCGGGCGGGCTGGGGCGGGGGCGGTCACGGCGTTTCCTTCGATTTTGTCGTTCGAGGAGGGGGAAAGCCAACGGTTTTTGGCGCGGAGAATCCAACGGTTGGTCATCTATCGCAAGCTGCGTGCCACTTCCCCAAACGCCGTAATTCCCGCGGATTTCAGGCATTGCGTGGACAGAGTCGTTTCGAACCGCACACTGGGGTGTGCGGGCCGCCAAAAAGCGCGCGTTTCCGCACACTACGAGGGCTGCCGCTGGGGGAACGAGTACGTGACCCCAGCCACCGATTTCAAAAAGAGAATTTGGCCGTTGACTCTCCCCTTGCGGGAGGCCCTATCCTGCCAGCGAGGCTGAGGGGCGCTGGGGGCACGAGTACGCGACCCCAGCCACAACTGCCAAGCTGGGGGCACGAGTCCGTGACCCCAGCCACCGAGGAACGCATGTATTCCATCGGCGAGTTTTCGAAGATCACCGGGTTGTCGGTCAAGACGCTCCGCTTCTATCACGAGCAGGGCGTGCTCAAGCCGACGTGCGTCGACGACCAGACCGGCTACCGCTACTACGACGACACGAAGATCGAAACCGCCCGCGTGATTCGCGCCCTGCGAGACCTCGAGGTCCCGCTGGACGACGTGGCCGAGATCCTCAGGAGCCACGAGGACGAGGGCGACGTGCTCGAGTTTCTCGAGCGCCACCGGCAGGCGATGGAGGCGAAGCTCCGTCAGCTCACGATGATCCGCGCGTCGCTGGATCGCATCATCCTTCAACAACGGGAGGCACGTCGGGCCATGCAAAACGCAACTTTTGAAGTCCAGGAGAAGGTCGTCGATTCGCTGCTCATCGCCGGCGTCCGCATGCAGGGGCGCTACAGTGAGTGCGGTAAGGGCTTTTCTCAGATCGGCCGGCGGATGGGGCGGTACATCAGCGGCAAGCCGCTCCTTCTGATCTACGACGCGGAATACAAGGAAGACGACGCCGATTTCGAGGCCTGCATGCCCGTCAGCAAGGAGACGACCACGGAAGGCATCTCCGTGCGGCCGTTGGCGGGCGGGCGGTGCGTGTCGCTCGTGCACCTGGGACCCTACGAGGAGCTGGGCCGGTCGTACGCCAAGATTCTCGACTACGTCAAACGCAAGGGATACAAGCTGCGTTCGCCCTGCCGCGAAGTGTACCTCAAGGGCCCCGGCATGATTTTCAAGGGGAACCCCAAGAAGTACTTGACGGAGATCCAGATGCTGATTGAGGAGTAGCGCCAGCGCGTCTTCCCCCATCGTACTCGTACTCGTACTTATAGCAGTCTCTCCGTTCCCCTCAGGTCCCAGCAAGCGGCTGCTGCCGGGCCCTGCGCGCGCCAAGGGCAGCGGCCGCTTGCGGCTGGGACCTGCGCGCGAACGCGAACTGCTTGGCGGCAGCCGCGGAAGGTGGTAGAGGAGGTGCAAAGACACGCATCGCCTCGTGACGAATCCCTCGTACCATCGCTTGACGATTTGACGAGACTCTCGCACGAGGCGACGCGCTTTGGCC